>NZ_JBVVQO010000125.1:0-260 GCF_055811215.1 Mesorhizobium sp. WSM4819 | reverse complement strand
TTGTTTTGGTTGGGTTGTTTTTTTTTTTGTTTGTTTTTTTGTTTTTGTGTTGCGTGTCGCCGGCGGCGCGGCGCGGCGCGCCCCCCCCCCCGGGCGGGCGGGGGGCGGGGGGCGCGCGCCCCCCCCCCCCCCCCCCCCCCCCCCCCCCCCCGCCCCCGCCGCGCGCCCCCCGCCCGCGCCCCCCCCCCCCCCCCCCCCCGGGGGGGCCCCCCCCCCCCCCAAAACCGGGTTTTTTTGCGCCCTATCCCGAAGATATAGGC
>NZ_JBVVQO010000124.1:0-264 GCF_055811215.1 Mesorhizobium sp. WSM4819 | reverse complement strand
GACGAATGTCGCAGCAAGGCACCCGATCCCCGCGAGAGCAAGGACCCTGAGATCGGCCCAGGCCGCTCTGAGCAAGGCGGCGCCGCAGAAGACGCCGATCACGAAAAAACCGAGCAGAAAGCCGCCGTGCAGATTGGCCCACAACGCCATCAACACTGGAAGCACGAACCATCGCGTTCGTCGCAGGCATTCGCGATAGAAGACGACGCAGAACAACATCGTGCATGTATTCGGCGCGACCGCGAGATACATGTTCGGCGCAAC
>NZ_JBVVQO010000123.1:0-266 GCF_055811215.1 Mesorhizobium sp. WSM4819 | reverse complement strand
ATCAAGCGCTGGTGAAAAGCGCCCCTAAGACCCACTCGGAAACCATGCAGAACATGGACATGAAAAACATGAATATGGGTGGCAGCCATAACCACTGAACAAATTCGAGGTCGAAGACGTCCGGCCGATCCTTTACCTTAGCGCCGTGATGGATCGCGTTGTCCAATCCGCGCCAACACTTCAAAACTCGGCGTGCAGGCGACCGGCAAAGATCGATACCGGTCCGCGATCGGCGTTAAAGGCTGGGTTTGCGATCAGCTGATAAT
>NZ_JBVVQO010000122.1:0-267 GCF_055811215.1 Mesorhizobium sp. WSM4819 | reverse complement strand
CTGCCCTACTGCCCTACTGCCCTACTGCCCTACTGCCCTACTGCCCTACTGCCCTACTGCCCTACTGCCCTACTGCCTTCCCAAACCGCGCCGCCGCCGCCAGCAGCACGCCGAGCATCAGCCCGTTGAGGATGTGCCACAGGAAATGCGTGCCGAGCGGGAAGCTGCCGCAGACCAGCGGATCGATCGTCCTCAAGTTGTGTGCGTCAAGTTCTGCAAAAATGGCGTGGCATTCAGCGGTGACGTTGGCGTGTCCGCCGCGCAGCC
>NZ_JBVVQO010000121.1:0-270 GCF_055811215.1 Mesorhizobium sp. WSM4819 | reverse complement strand
GTGTCGTACCGGTCGTGGGGTCGGTGGTGACGTCCCCGACGGTGAAGATGCCGAACTGCATGGCGCCCGCCTCCAAAGGTGTTGAGCGGAAGTTGTTGAAGCTTGAACTATGTGAACACACCCTACAACGGGTCACCCCTCCTCCCTATTCCAGCCCTCCCCGCGACGCCCGGCCGGCGAGGAAACGGCCCGCGCTCCGGGACCGGTGCGCGCTACACTCCGCCCATGACCTCCGTACCGTGCCGTAACTGGTGGCGCTCCTCCTAGGAG
>NZ_JBVVQO010000120.1:0-289 GCF_055811215.1 Mesorhizobium sp. WSM4819 | reverse complement strand
GGGGGCTGCGCGGCGGACACGCCAACGTCACCGCTGAATGCCACGCCATTTTTGCAGAACTTGACGCACACAACTCAGAATTTTTCGAGACGCTGGAGGGATAGCGCCCCTGCCGGACAAGGCTCTTCCTTCTCCCCTTGTGGGAGAAGGTGGCTGAGCGAAGCTCGGTCGGATGAGGGGTGCTCCAGCTTGGCACCGCCGGCACTCCGTGGAACACCCCTTGTGTCTCTCGAATCATGCAAGATCGGGTTGGCGGGTGACCCGGTCATGACCCGGGTCACCCGCTGCG
>NZ_JBVVQO010000119.1:0-290 GCF_055811215.1 Mesorhizobium sp. WSM4819 | reverse complement strand
TGGCCGCCTGAGACGCGGCCGCCATGTCCGCCGCTCCGCTAAACACGGGGGCTGCGCGGCGGACACGCCAACGTCACGCTGAATGCCACGCCATTTTTGCTGATGGGGTGGATGCCAGCCTTCTCCGACGGCATCGCAATGTGCCAAGTTTGTGGTGTTAGCGCCACGCAAAGGAGAGGCAGGCATCCATGGAAAAGGTTACCATCATTGGGGTCGATCTGGCAAAGAACGTCTTTCAGCTGCACGGGGCGGCAGCTGATGGATCGGTTGTGTTCCGCAAGAAGCTGTCG
>NZ_JBVVQO010000118.1:0-291 GCF_055811215.1 Mesorhizobium sp. WSM4819 | reverse complement strand
TTCAAATGGTCGCTCTACCAGGCCTCCACCGTTCTCGAGCAGCGTCAGCGCCAGCGCGGCCGCAAGATCTACAGCCTGCATGCGCACGAGGTGGAATGCATCGGTAAGGGCAAGGCGCATGCGCCCTACGAGTTCGGGGTGAAGGTGTCGGTGGCCACCACGCTGAAGCGCTCAAAGGGTGGCCAGTTCGCCCTGCATGCAAAAGCGCTGCCCGGCAATCCCTATGACGGCCACACGCTCGCAGCGATCATCCCTGACATGGAAAAGACCATCGGCAACGAGATCAGCCGC
>NZ_JBVVQO010000117.1:0-298 GCF_055811215.1 Mesorhizobium sp. WSM4819 | reverse complement strand
CAGGCTGTTCGCCTTGCGCCGGCTGCAGGACGAGATGCTGTACGGGGCGGGGTAGTGCGCAGAATTTTGAAGCCGGCGGGACAGCGCCCCCCTCTGTCCTGCCGGACATCTCCCCCACTTGGGGGGAGATCGGGCGTCACGCCGGCTTTCGCCTATCTCCAACATCGCAGTGGTGAGTGGACCGCCGAAGCTGCCAATCTCCCCCCTTGTGGGGGAGATGTCCGGCAGGACAGAGGGGGGCGCCGTAGAGCGCTGTATCCCGCACCTTGGGTGCGACGTCGGACAAGCCACTACTTTC
>NZ_JBVVQO010000116.1:0-310 GCF_055811215.1 Mesorhizobium sp. WSM4819 | reverse complement strand
TCGTCATCGAGGTGTTCGAACGGTGGAGGCAGCCGCGCGGACCGCCCTACGCCAGGACACCGGACCGGGAGAACGCCGCATGACCGGCATGGCTTGATGCAGCCTTCTGGCGCAGGCACTCAGCCTCCGGCAACCAACCCGCGCGCGTCCATGGTGATCATCGGCGTCGACAGGGCTGCGTCCGACTGCACGCCGAGCCGACGATGCCGCACGGCCGGAAGACAAAGCGGTCGGTCTGCATCAATCCCGCCGCTTCCCGGCGGCGGTCGCGCCATCCCAGACACCAGCCGAAAATCGAAATCTCCATAGC
>NZ_JBVVQO010000115.1:0-344 GCF_055811215.1 Mesorhizobium sp. WSM4819 | reverse complement strand
GCCTACACTCCGGCCTGACGCGCGTGCCCACCCAATCTACCCCAGCGTCAAGCGACAGGTCATTAGTAGCCGATATAGATCGCCCCCAAATCGGCCGCTTGAGCTAGCTCGGATAGACAATTCGGGTGAGCGGGTTCAACGGGGTCAAAAGGAGGGGTCGGAATATCCGGGCCAAATTTTCTTACGACCCATCGGATAACAGGCTCATGCGTGGCACCCCCCGTTCCCCCTCGGTTCCACCCACACAGGCCCCAGCGAGACGACCGCCGATAGTGTCCTGAAGGTTCTGCAAAAAGCTCTGGAGAGAGAGCAGCCCTTACTCTGAGGCGAGGGGCGGCCATGGC
>NZ_JBVVQO010000114.1:0-353 GCF_055811215.1 Mesorhizobium sp. WSM4819 | reverse complement strand
TGCGAGAGGGGTTCGGTCACAAGCGCGATGAGGAAGTGGGCAAGAATCCAAGGCTTTGCGATCCTTGGGTCTTTGGCTGGAGGCGCGCGCAGTTCGATCAGGCTCTTCAGACGCTTGAAGGCGAGCTCGATGCGCCAGCGCATGCGATAGAGCTTGAGGACTGTGTCGGCGTCAAACTCATCCTGGTCGAGCGAGGTCACAAGGATCACGAAGCCGGCGGCAATCAGCGTCTCCTGTCGAACCTGCGTGCCCTTGGCCTTGGCTTCCTTGTTGATCTTGCGCCGCGCTTCTTGTGTCGCGGCCTCGGATTTGCGCAAGGCGATCAGGCGCATCTTCAGGGGCTCGCCCTTCTT
>NZ_JBVVQO010000113.1:0-367 GCF_055811215.1 Mesorhizobium sp. WSM4819 | reverse complement strand
TGCAAACCACCGTTTGCAGTGTGCTCACAAGACACGGTTCAGCAAGTTCTTTCCAGGAATTAGGCTTCAGCAGCAACACGGTTGAGCTGGAGCGCCGCCTATATGCGCAGACTTGTTGGAAGGCACTTCATGAGGGCGCCGAGTTTTCGCCTCCAGTGCAGATAACCATCCTTTGTCAGCATGTTGCTTCCTTATCGCGCCCGCCACAGAGGCGCAGCCGCCGCGGATGCAGCTACTTCCAATTCGTATGAGCACGCCCCTAAGTCTGCGGCCAGAACGCAATCTCGCGGCAAACGTTCACGTCAGTGTGGATTACAGGTGCGGCTGTGCAGGCCCTATCGAGCTCGGCCCTAGCCAAGCTAGCTGC
>NZ_JBVVQO010000112.1:0-368 GCF_055811215.1 Mesorhizobium sp. WSM4819 | reverse complement strand
TGCAAACCACCGTTTGCAGTGTGCTCACAAGACACGGTTCAGCAAGTTCTTTCCAGGAATTAGGCTTCAGCAGCAACGCGGTTGAGCTGGAACGCCGCCTATATGACGCAGACTTGTTGGAAGGCACTTCATAAGGGCGCCGAGTTTTCGCCTCCAGTGCAGATAACCATCCTTTGTCAGCACGTTGCTTCCTTATCGCGCCCGCCACAGAGGCGCAGCCGCCGCGGATGCAGCTACTTCCATTTCGTATGAACATGCCCCTAAGTCTGCGGCTAGAACGCAATCTCGCGACAAACGTTCACGTCAGTGTGGATTACAGGTGCGGCTGTGCAGGCCCTATCGAGCTCGGCCCTAGCCAAGCTAGCTGC
>NZ_JBVVQO010000111.1:0-371 GCF_055811215.1 Mesorhizobium sp. WSM4819 | reverse complement strand
GAGGTTCGCGTGCCCGAGGCCGGCCCGCCCACCGGCAAGCCGATCCAGATCAGGCTGTCAGCCGTCGACCCGAAAGGCCTCGACGACAAGGCGCGCGCCGTCGCCGCGCGCATTGCCAAGGTGCCCGGTGTCATCGATATTTCCGACGGCCTGCCGCCACCCGGCGTCGACTGGGCGCTCGACGTCGATCGCGCCAAGGCGGCACAATATGGCATTAGCCCGACCTCGGTCGGCACGGTTGTGCAATTGGTGACGAACGGGCTGAAGCTCAGTGAATACCGGCCGGCCGGTGCGGACGACGCCGTCGACATCAGGCTGCGCCTGCCCGAGGACCGGCGCACGCTGTCGACCCTCGACGACCTCAGGGTGCA
>NZ_JBVVQO010000110.1:0-371 GCF_055811215.1 Mesorhizobium sp. WSM4819 | reverse complement strand
TGCACCCTGAGGTCGTCGAGGGTCGACAGCGTGCGCCGGTCCTCGGGCAGGCGCAGCCTGATGTCGACGGCGTCGTCAGCACCGGCAGGCCGGTATTCGCTGAGCTTCAGCCCGTTCGTCACCAGTTGCACCACCGTGCCGACCGAGGTCGGGCTGATGCCGTATTGCGCCGCCTTGGCGCGGTCGACGTCGAGCGCCCAGTCGACGCCAGGCGGCGGCAGGCCGTCGGAAATGTCGATGACGCCGGGCACCTTGGCAATGCGTGCGGCGACGGCGCGCGCCTTGTCGTCGAGACCTTTCGGGTCGACGGCTGACAGCCTGATCTGGATCGGCTTGCCGGTGGGCGGGCCGGCCTCGGGCACGCGAACCTC
>NZ_JBVVQO010000109.1:0-386 GCF_055811215.1 Mesorhizobium sp. WSM4819 | reverse complement strand
TTCGTCACCAACGCCGACAAGATGGTTGCGGATCTGGAAGACGCCTACATCCTTCTCCACGAGAAGAAGCTCTCCAATCTGCAGGCCATGCTGCCGATCCTCGAGGCTGTCGTGCAGACCTCGAAGCCGCTGGTCATCATCTCGGAAGACGTTGAAGGCGAGGCCCTGGCCACGCTGGTCGTCAACAAGCTGCGTGGCGGCCTGAAGATCGCTGCCGTCAAGGCGCCGGGCTTCGGTGATCGCCGCAAGGCCATGCTGGAAGACATCGCCATCCTCACCGGCGGCCAAGTCATTTCCGAAGACCTCGGCATCAAGCTCGAGAATGTCGGCCTCAACATGCTCGGCCGCGCCAAGAAGGTGTCGATCTCCAAGGAGAACACCACCAT
>NZ_JBVVQO010000108.1:0-394 GCF_055811215.1 Mesorhizobium sp. WSM4819 | reverse complement strand
TGGCGATCACGCCGGCCTCGCGCGCCCGCTCATAGCGCGCATCCAGAATGAGGTACGGGTAAGGTTCGGCAAGCCGCTGCTCAAAGAACGCCTGCAGCGCTTCATCCAGCCGCGCCGTCGCCTGGCTTACCGTCGAGGCCGAGAAGGAATGGCCGCACAGCTCCTCGGTGATCGCCTTGACCTTCCGGGTCGACACACCTTGCACGTACATCTCGACCAGCGCCGACACCAATGCCTTCTCCGAGCGCTGGTAACGCTCAAACAACTCCGTCGAGAACCGGCCGGCCCGATCCTGCGGAACGCGAAGTTCCAGGACCCCAACCCGCGTCACAAGCTTGCGTTCGTAATAGCCGGACCGGTAACCAACCCGCTCCGTCGTCCGCTCGCCTTTCTC
>NZ_JBVVQO010000107.1:0-395 GCF_055811215.1 Mesorhizobium sp. WSM4819 | reverse complement strand
TGTGGCTTCTCCTCACCGCCCCTCAAAGTCAGCCGAAGGAACTCGAAGCCTGATCCCTCTCATTGTTCACGGCCGACTCCTTCAGGGTTATTTTGACGAACACAGTGCGCCGGCCATGTAGACAAGATTGCGCGTTGCGGTCTTGGGCGCAAACCTCAATAATCCCGTCCGCATCTTGTATTTCAACCAGCCCTTAGCGCGGCCGGCCAAATGTTGCTCATAGGCTAGGTCATGAGCGAACACCATTAGTCGCTCGACCTTTAAACCGGAGGTCTTGAGCAGATTTTCTAATGATAACGGCGTGTAGAAGTTGATGTGGTCGGCCGTGAACAATGAGAGGGATCAGGCTTCGAGTTCCTTCGGCTGACTTTGAGGGGCGGTGAGGAGAAGCCACA
>NZ_JBVVQO010000106.1:0-425 GCF_055811215.1 Mesorhizobium sp. WSM4819 | reverse complement strand
GCAATCCCTATGACGGCCACACGCTCGCAGCGATCATCCCTGACATGGAAAAGACCATCGGCAACGAGATCAGCCGCGTTCTCGCCGACGCCGGCTATCGCGGCCACAACGCACCGGAGAGCCACAAGTTCAGGGTCTTCACCGCTGGTCAGAAACGCCGTGTCACCCCAGCCATCAAGCGCCAGATGCGGCGGCGATCGGCCGTCGAGCCGGTGATCGGCCACGTCAAGGCCGAGCACCGGATGGGCCGCAACTATCTCGCCGGCAAGCAGGGCGACGCCGTCAACGCCATCCTGGCCGCCGCCGGCTACAACTTCTCCCTCCTGCTCAGGTGGCTGAAGGCTCTTTTGTGGCTTCTCCTCACCGCCCCTCAAAGTCAGCCGAAGGAACTCGAAGCCTGATCCCTCTCATTGTTCACGGCCGAC
>NZ_JBVVQO010000105.1:0-425 GCF_055811215.1 Mesorhizobium sp. WSM4819 | reverse complement strand
GTCGACCGTGAACAATCTTGATCGCTAAGCGGCAAGCTGCTTCGGCCGGTTCAGGAACGCGGCGATCAAGAGCCACAAAAACGCCTTCAGCCACCTGAGCAGGAGGGAGAAGTTGTAACCGGCTGCGGCCAGGATGGCGTTGATCGCATCGCCTTGGGTGTGAGCGAGGTAATTGCGGCCCATTCTGTGTTCGTTCTTGATGTGGCCGATCACCGGCTCGACGGCCGATCGCCGCCGCATCTGGCGCTTGATGGCCGGTGTCACGCGGCGCTTCTGACCAGCGGTGAAGACCCTGAACTTATGACTTTGCGGCGCGTTGTGGCCGCGGTAGCCGGCATCGGCGAGGATGCGGCTGATCTCGTTGCCGATGGTCTTTTCCATGTCAGGGATGATCGCTGCGAGCGTGTGGCCGTCATAGGGATTGC
>NZ_JBVVQO010000104.1:0-433 GCF_055811215.1 Mesorhizobium sp. WSM4819 | reverse complement strand
CGGTCGCGATTTCGCCGCCTGGCTCGGGCTGGTCCCTCGGCAGAAGTCGAGCGGCGGCAAGCAACGACTAGGGAAGGGATCGAAAATGGTCCAGCGCGATATTCGGCGGTTGCTCATCATCGGCGCCATGACACATGACCGCACTCGATCACATGTCCAATGCTTCAGGTTCTTCCTTGCAAAACGGCTGGCATCCACACAAGAAATTGACGCACACAAATTTAAACATCTAATGAGAGCAGACACTCAGAAGATTGAATGCCAGGCAGGAGACTAAGCTCACTGCCGGGCCGGCACGCCTTGGGGCGTGCCGTAAATCGTCATGCCTATACGTCAGTCCTAAATCGTCTTTTTGCAGTTGTGTGCGTCAAGTTCTGCAAAAATGGCGTGGCATTCAGCGGTGACGTTGGCGTGTCCGCCGCGCAGCCCCCGT
>NZ_JBVVQO010000103.1:0-455 GCF_055811215.1 Mesorhizobium sp. WSM4819 | reverse complement strand
AACCGGCCGGGCGCCTTCGGTGAATATCTGGCGATCCCGCAGCACAACGTCGTGCCGATCCCCGACGATGTGCCCGACGAGATCGCCGCAATCTTCGATCCGCTGGGCAATGCGGTCCACACCGCACTGTCCTTTGATCTGGTCGGCGAGGACGTGCTGGTCACCGGCGCCGGGCCGATCGGCATCATGGCTGCGCTCGTCGCTCAATGCGTCGGCGCGCGAAAGGTGGTCATCACCGACATCAACCCGGTGCGGCTGGCATTGGCGAAAAAACTCGGCGTCCAGCATGTGGTCGACGCGTCGAAGGAAAAGCTGCGCGATATCATGCCGGCGCTCGGCATGACCGAAGGTTTTGACGTCGGCCTCGAAATGTCGGGTGCGGCACCCGCCTTCCGCGACATGATCGACGCCATGAACAATGGCGGCAAGATCGCCATTTTGGGCATCGCGCCGAC
>NZ_JBVVQO010000102.1:0-457 GCF_055811215.1 Mesorhizobium sp. WSM4819 | reverse complement strand
CTTCGGGTATTTGGCCTGCCATTTGGCGATCCACTGCGCCAGGTCGCGCTTGACCTCGGCTAGGTCGCGCCGGTCATAGAACCATCTGAGCTCCATCAGGCAGTCGTCATCGACCTTGCGCGGCACATAATCGAGCGCGTTTCTGAGGAAGTGCACGTAACAGCGCTGCCAGACTGCCTCGGGCAGGACTTCGCGGATCGCTGCCCTGAGCCCTGGATGGTCGTCGGAGACGACGAACTCGACGCCGGCGAGCCCGCGCTGCTTGAGCCCTGCCACGAACGCGCGCCAGCTCGAATGGCTCTCCCGGTTGGCCAGCTCGACACCGAGCACCTGGCGCCGGCCCTCCCAGTCGACGCCGATCGCCACCAAGACCGCCTGGCTGGCGATCACGCCGGCCTCGCGCGCCCGCTCATAGCGCGCATCCAGAATGAGGTACGGGTAAGGTTCGGCAAGCCGC
>NZ_JBVVQO010000101.1:0-460 GCF_055811215.1 Mesorhizobium sp. WSM4819 | reverse complement strand
AGGCTGTAGATCTTGCGGCCGCGCTGGCGCTGACGCTGCTCGAGAACGGTGGAGGCCTGGTAGAGCGACCATTTGAAAAGCGCGTCCAGCTCCGCGTCGCCGGCGATCTGACGGGAGATGTCGCGGACGGTGCGCCCCAGATACGTCCTGAGCCTGCGCAGGGCCTTGTTGGCCCGCTTGAACTGCTTGGCGTGGGCGTAGCGCTGATACATGATCAGCGCCTGTTTGCCGACCCGGACATAGGACTGACGCAGGTCGAGCCGCGTCTTCTTCGCCAGCCGCACCAGCCGCTCGCGGGCGCGATGGATGAGCTTGGCGTCGGTCGGGAACATCACGTTCTTGGGTTGAACCGTCGTGTCGACAATGACCCGGCGCGTATCCTGCGGCTTCATCGCCCCGGTCTTGACCGCAATGCTGAGGCTTTCCTGCAAAAGCGCGACGATCCGCTCCTCGCCCATGC
>NZ_JBVVQO010000100.1:0-460 GCF_055811215.1 Mesorhizobium sp. WSM4819 | reverse complement strand
AGGCTGTAGATCTTGCGGCCGCGCTGGCGCTGACGCTGCTCGAGAACGGTGGAGGCCTGGTAGAGCGACCATTTGAAGAGCGCGTCCAGTTCCGCATCGCCGGCGATCTGGCGGGAGATGTCGCGAACGGTCCGGCCGAGATACGTCCTGAGCCTGCGCAGCGCCTTGTTGGCCCGCTTGAACTGCTTGGCGTGCGCATAGCGCTGCTGCTTGATCAGCGCCAGCTTGCCGACCCGCACATAGGTCTGGCGCAAATCCAGCCCCGCCCGTTTGGCCAGCCGCACCAGCCGTTCGCGGGCCCGGTGGATGAGCTTGGCGTCGGTCGGGAACATCACGCTCTTTGGCTGCACGGTCGTGTCCACGATCACTTGGCGCGTGTCGGTCGGCTTCATCGCCCCGGTCTTGACCGCAATGCTGAGGCTTTCCTGCAAAAGCGCGACGATCCGCTCCTCGCCCATGC
>NZ_JBVVQO010000099.1:0-482 GCF_055811215.1 Mesorhizobium sp. WSM4819 | reverse complement strand
CTGGCGGGCGGCGTTGCCGTCATCCGCGTCGGCGGTGCGACCGAGATCGAAGTCAAGGAAAAGAAGGACCGCGTCGACGACGCCCTCAACGCGACCCGCGCGGCCGTGGAAGAAGGCATCGTTCCCGGCGGCGGCGTCGCACTGCTGCGCGCTTCGCTGAGCATCAAGGCTGTCGGCGCCAACTCCGACCAGACCGCTGGCATCGCCATCGTGCGTCGCGCGCTGCAGGCTCCGGCCCGTCAGATCGCGGCCAACGCCGGTGCGGAAGCCTCGATCGTTGCCGGCAAGATCCTCGAGAACAAGGGCCCGACCTTCGGCTTCAACGCCCAGACCGGCGAATATGGCGACATGATCGCCATGGGTATCGTCGATCCGGTCAAGGTCGTGCGCACGGCTCTCCAGGACGCGGCCTCGGTCGCCGGCCTGCTGGTCACCACCGAAGCCATGATCGCGGAGGCTCCGAAGAAGGAGTCGGCTGGCGG
>NZ_JBVVQO010000098.1:0-500 GCF_055811215.1 Mesorhizobium sp. WSM4819 | reverse complement strand
AGGCTTTCCTGCAAAAGCGCGACGATCCGCTCCTCGCCCATGCGGCTGCGCCAGCGCGTCATCGACGAGCGGTCGAACGGCAGGTCGTGGCGGAAGAACTCCTCGCCGCACAGATACTGGAAATACGGGTTCTCGACCCAGCGTGCGCACAGCGCCTCGTCCGACAGGTTGAAGGTGTGCTTGAGGATGGCGAGCCCCGCCATCAGCCGGGTCGGCAGCGGCGGCATGCCGGGACCGTCCGAATAGACCGCACCGAAGCGCGCCTCCAGCACCGGCCAGTCGATGGTGCGGGCCAGCCGCACCAGCTCGTGGTTCATGTTGAGGATCTGATCAAGGCGAGCGCGGAAAAGATCCTGTTCTCCAGTCTCGCGCCGCTCGCGTGGCCTGCCCATCGCCTGGCTCCCGATTCACTGCGATGAAAGCAGTGAATCACGCTTCGCCAGGCGGCGAAATCGCAAACTGGAATTGCAAGGAAACTATCCACAAACTGGCCGTTACCT
>NZ_JBVVQO010000097.1:0-572 GCF_055811215.1 Mesorhizobium sp. WSM4819 | reverse complement strand
GTCGGCCGTGAACTATCCGCAAACCGTTGATCTGGCATGCTGATTAGGGCGGAGGTCGGCTTTGGAATTGCAGGATTTGCGGTGTTTGGGCACTGTTTTCTTGCAATTCGATTGTGCGATTCCCTTGTGCTGCGGAGCGTGATTCACTCGGTCGGCGGCGGCGAATCGAGGGGGGACGCAGTGTCCAGGCCACGCGAGAAGCGCGAGACGGGAGAGCAGGATCTTTTCCGCTCCAGGCTCGATCAGATCATCAACATGAAGCACGAGCTGGTGCGCCTGGCGCAGGCGATCGACTGGCCGGTGCTGGAGGAGCGTTTCGGTGCGGTCTATTCGGACGGTCCCGGCATGCCGCCGCTGCCGACCCGGCTGATGGCGGGGCTGGCGATCCTCAAGCACACCTTCAACCTGTCAGACGAGGTGCTGTGCGAGCGCTGGGTGGAAAACCCCTACTTCCAGTATCTGTGCGGCGAGGAGTTCTTCCGCCACGCACTGCCCTTCGACCGCTCGTCGATGACGCGCTGGCGCAGCCGCATGGGCGAGGAGCGGATCGTCGCGCTTTTGCAGGAAAGCCT
>NZ_JBVVQO010000096.1:0-616 GCF_055811215.1 Mesorhizobium sp. WSM4819 | reverse complement strand
CGGGGGCTGCGCGGCGGACACGCCAACGTCACCGCTGAATGCCACGCCATTTTTGCAGAACTTGACGCACACAACTAGCGCTGGCGACCCTAGCGACCGGGAAACGGAGCTGTCGGCTAACTTGAGCCTCGCTGGCCGAACAAGGCGCCGCCCTTGTCAGATGTTCAGCTATGCGGCTGTCGTTTTGCCTAGGATCGCATCGCAGTCGTGAGAGAGGCCCGTGAAGCCTGCCTCAGCCTGATCGAAGCGAGCAACGAAATCGGGGCTCATAGACGTCGGCCAACCCAGCATACGCCTCTCTGCCCCACGCCCAGGAAATCGAAATGGGGTGCCGCTCTATCGCCGGCTCCAGCGACAGGGGTTGGGGGTGGCAATCCTTGCCGAAACGCCTCGATGATGGCTCGCGGATCTCGTCGACCGTTTTCATGGCGCTCCGCCCAGCCTTCCTTGCTCATCTCGGCGGCGCGCTTCCGACTAACCTGAGTCGCAAATCTGAATGTCCGAAAACCTAGTTCCGCGCCGGAAAGCAGTCAGTCGGCTCACGTGAAGAGTTTCGGGCGCCGGCAGGCGTACGAAAGTCCCCGAGGAAGGAACCCGCGGGCCACGGGCGATGGCT
>NZ_JBVVQO010000095.1:0-634 GCF_055811215.1 Mesorhizobium sp. WSM4819 | reverse complement strand
ACCCTCTGCCTGTCAGCACTGGAGGGCGATCCGATTGACCCTCACGTGATCCGAAAGGCTTTCGTGGCTGCCGCTAAGGAGGCGGAGATGTATCTCTCGCCCGAGTAAGGGACGGCCCGACAGCCACTTGGGGGGCGACGATCGGGCCGCCGGGCCAGCGGGGGCGTTTGGGTCGCCGGCCACGCGAACTATATGCCGCTGCATGCGTCATCGCTAATTTAGTAAAATGGTCATGGTCCGTTCTCCTAGCCATCAAATCGGATGAGCCTAGAATCGAAAAAGTGCGTAAAATTGTAAGTACCGGCGTCGGCCGGCTTGAGTTCATCCGACCGATGATGCCCACCTTGGTAGCGAAGCCGCCCCAAGGTGACGACTGGATGCACGAAGCCAAATTCGACGGCTACCGCTCCCAGATCATAATCTACGCCGACGGTGCGCGGATCTTCACCCGCCGCGGCCTAGACTGGACCTCCAAATACCGCGACCTGGTCGAGGCAGCAAAAGGTCTCAACGTGGAGAATGCCATCATCGACGGCGAAGTCGTCGTCTTGAATGAGGCTGGCCTTTCGGATTTTGCCGCGCTGCGCAAGGCAATCACCAGACGCCAGCACGACCTCTATTTCGTCGCGTTCGA
>NZ_JBVVQO010000094.1:0-713 GCF_055811215.1 Mesorhizobium sp. WSM4819 | reverse complement strand
GTCGTCTCGTGATGGAAGATTTCGAGACCGAGGCCGAAAGCGATCGGCAGCACGCCGAGGATCGCCGACACCGCCGTCAGCACCACCGGGCGGGCACGTTCGCGGCAAGTCTGCAGCACGGCGTCCATCTTGTCCCAGCCCTCTTCGCGCAGCCGGTCGTAGGTGTCGATCAGCACGATGTTGTTGTTCACCACCACGCCGGCCAGCGCGATGACGCCGATGCCCGACATGACGATGCCGAACGCCTCTCCAGTCAACAGCAATCCCAGGAACACGCCGACGGTCGCCATGACCACGCAGGACAGCACCAGCCAGACGCTGGTGAACTTGTTGAACTGCATCAGAAGCACCAGGAAGATCAGGAAGATCGCCGCGCCAAAGGCCTTGCTGAGGAAAGCGCTGGCCTCGGCGCTGTCCTCGTTCGAGCCGGCAAGCTTCCAGCGTATGCCGCTGCCGAGATCCATGTCGGCGACAGCCTGGCTGACCTGCTGCTGGACAGAAGCGACCTGCTCGCCGGCGGCGACATTGGCCTGGACGACCACGGTGCGCGCGCCGTCGATGCGGTTGAGGATGCCGACGGTCGGCTCGGGCTTGCGCACGACGAAATTCGAGATCGGCACCGACCCTTGCGACGTCTGCACCCTGAGGTCGTCGAGGGTCGACAGCGTGCGCCGGTCCTCGGGCAGGCGCAGCCTGATGTCGACGGCGTCGTC
>NZ_JBVVQO010000093.1:0-720 GCF_055811215.1 Mesorhizobium sp. WSM4819 | reverse complement strand
GGGCTCGCCCTTCTTGAGGCCCAGCCAGACAGGCGTTTCGATGACCTCCTCGCGGCAGCTCTTCAGGTGGCCGATGAGATCGAATGGCTTACCGCTGGCATCGAGCCATCGCACATTCTTCCACGCCGCGCGCACGACAACGTCGCCGCCTTGCGCCATGACCTTTGCGATCCGCTCGGCCTGCAGATAGGCGCGGTCGCCGATGCGGATCTCGCCCGCCACCACCGGCACGCGGTCGATCAGCTCGGCCTCGCTCTGGTCGGTGATCTCGAGGAAATCGAACTGCTCGCGCTCAAGATCGAAGGCGCAGTGCATACGCCAAAGGCCATTGTTCTTCTTCTCATGCACACCGGCCTTGGCAACCGATGTCGCATCGAGGATGCGGATCAGCCGGCCCTTGGCCAAGCCTACCTCCTCGCGCTTCAAAAGATACCCAATCAACTGCTGCAGCCACGGCCCTGCGTTGCGCAGCCGGCCGAGCAACGCCACGTCCGAGATGTCGGCGATCCCGCTCGCCGCCGCCCAGGCCACGACGCCCCGCATGCCCACCTTGCCAAGGCAGTAAGCCAGAGTCAGGCGCAACAGATCAGTAGCCGATCTGACGCCCCGCCGCCGCAGGAACGCCTTCGTCTCGCGAGCACTCCCCGCGATCAACTCTTCACCACCGAGAAGCTCAATCGTCTCGGCCCAGCCGTCATCTACAAGCGATTCGTGAGTCAT
>NZ_JBVVQO010000092.1:0-771 GCF_055811215.1 Mesorhizobium sp. WSM4819 | reverse complement strand
CCTTCCCTAGTCGTTGCTTGCCGCCGCTCGACTTCTGCCGAGGGACCAGCCCGAGCCAGGCGGCGAAATCGCGACCGCACTTGAAGGCTTCCATCGGTGGCGCAAAGGTTTCAATGGCAAGGGCAGCGATAGGGCCGACACCGAGCATGGTTTGCAAGCGCCGAGATGTTGCAGCTTGCTTGGACAGCGTGTCGATCGTCTTCTTCAATGCCGCGAGCCGGCTGCTCAACTGGTCGATCTGGTCAAGGAGAGCGCTGCAGATGTCACGGACCAGATCCGGCAGGTCTGCGCTCTCGTCCTCGACGATCTCTGCCAGACGTGGCAGGTGGCCGATGCCTTGCGGAGCAACATAACCGAACTCATAGAGGTGCGCGCGCAGCGCATTCACCAATTCGGTTCTCTGATTCACAAACTGCTCTCTGGTGCGAAACACGATAGCCCGGGACTGCTGCTCCTTGGTCTTCGGTTCGACAAAGCGCATTGTCGGTCGTTGCGCTGCTTCGACGATCGCCTCCGCATCTGCGACGTCGTTCTTCTGCCGCTTGACGAACGGTTTGACATAGGCCGGGGCAATCAGTCTTGGCTCATGGCCAAGCCGAGCCATCTGACGGGCCCAGTAGTGGGAGCTGCCGCACGCTTCCATCGCCACGACACATGCCGGTTGACTCGCCATGAACTTGCAAAACTGCAGGCGCGACAGCTTCTTGCGGAACACAACCGATCCATCAGCTGCCGCCCCGTGCAGCTGAAAGACGTTCTTTGCCAGATCGA
>NZ_JBVVQO010000091.1:0-784 GCF_055811215.1 Mesorhizobium sp. WSM4819 | reverse complement strand
GCTGGCCTTTCGGATTTTGCCGCGCTGCGCAAGGCAATCACCAGACGCCAGCACGACCTCTATTTCGTCGCGTTCGATCTGCTGCATCTCAACGGCCACGACTTGCGCGACATGGTACTTGAGGATCGGCGGGAAATCCTGGTCGGCCTTATAGGGTCTGACAGCCGCATCCAGTTCAGTGAGACGATGCCGGGCGAGGCTAATGCGATCTATCACCTGATCGATGCGGCTGGCCTGGAGGGGATGGTATCGAACCACCAATTGGCTGAAGACAAAATCCTTCACCGAAGGCGAGTTTGAGATTCTCGGAGTTGAACGCGAGAGGGGCAAGCCCGCGTTTGCTCTGATGGCTGAGCCAGGCACCCGGAAATATGTCGGCAGTGCTTTCGTCAGCGTCAATCGCGACATGCGCGAGCGGTTGTGGAAGCGCGTGCAGGAACATGCCGGCGAGGCGCCCAAGGACATCCCAAAGCGGCCGGCAACACAGTGGGTCAAGCCAGGCATCAAGGCCCGTGTGAAACACCTCAGGGGCGAGGAGGAGTTGCGCCATGCTTCGCTGCAGGACTTCTGGGACGAGGAGTAGGGCCAAGCGTTTGAAGTGACGTCACTGTTTTCGCTCATTTAACAAATGAGTATGGACTCTGATCCGGACAGGCTTATGAATTTGACGCCGTGGTGTCAGCGCACATCGTGCTCCTGCCCATCAAAGGAGGGTGAGGACATGAGAAAGCCTCTAGCACTCATTTTCGAGGACGAGCCGATGATCGTCGTTGACATCGAGGCG
>NZ_JBVVQO010000090.1:0-856 GCF_055811215.1 Mesorhizobium sp. WSM4819 | reverse complement strand
TTTCTGCAGGCGGCGGATGTTTGTTTGTGAGCGCAGGTCTGCCACCTGCATCCTTTGGCGCTTTCATACGTTTGCCCGCGAAGAAGATGCTCCGGGCCGGCAGCCATGTCGAAAAAAACAGCCGACGACCCTTACGAAGATCAAGTGCAGCTTGAGCGGCGGGCCAGACGGCAGGGCCGCGGACGCAATGCCGAATGGCCGTCACAGATTCCCAGCCGTGGCTGGAAGGACGTGCTGTGGCGGGTCTTTGCTGAAGTAAACGAGGACCGTGTTATGCTGATCGCGGCCGGGGCCGCATTCTATCTGCTCCTTGCCCTCTTTCCCGCGCTTGCCGCGTTCGTGTCCATCTACGGTTTTGTCGCCGATCCTCAGACCATCGCTGAGCACATTGCGTTCCTTGGCGGCGTACTGCCTTCGGGCGGTCTGGACATTATCAGATCTCAGCTTGCGTCCTTGGCCGCTCAGAAGACTGGCGCGCTCAGCTTCGGCTTCATCTTCGGCCTTGCCGTCGCACTGTGGAGCGCCAGTAACGGCATCAAGACGCTATTCGAAGCCATGAACATCGCCTACGAGGAGAGTGAAAAGCGCGGCTTTATCCATCTGAATCTTCTGGCCTTGGGCTTCACACTTGGCGCCATCCTCATCGGTATCGGCTTTATCGTCTCGGTGGGGATCGTGCCGGCCATGCTTGCGCTGCTGAACCTCGGCGGTTGGACCGAAGCCCTTGTGCGGATCTTTCGGTGGCCGATGATGCTGATCCTGGTCGGCCTCGGGATCACGCTGATCTACCGCTACGGCCCCAGCCGCGAAAGGGCAAAGTGGCAATGGGCGACATGGGGCGCCTTCCTCGCGGCTG
>NZ_JBVVQO010000089.1:0-859 GCF_055811215.1 Mesorhizobium sp. WSM4819 | reverse complement strand
TAGAGCACGTCCCGTGATCGATGAATCGATTGTGATGTGACGACGAGCTTCTCCGGTGATTCAACATCCACCTTGATGGAGGTGGATGATGGGAAAAGCACTGAGTGGGGATCTGCGGTCCCGGGTTTTGAAAGCTTCGGATGCCGGCATGTCGGCCCGACAGGCGGCGGCACGGTTTGGGGTCGGCATATCGAGCGCGATCCGCTGGATTGCGCGGGCCAGGATCGGCGAACTGTCGCCGCGCCCGCAGGGCCGCCGCCGCGCGTCCAGCCTGGATGCGCATGACGCCTTCATTTTCGGGCTGATCGAGGAGCGCAAGGACATCACGTTGAACGAGATGGTGGCGCGTCTGGAGGTCGAGCAGTCTTTTCGGATCAGCCGCAGCGCCTTGAGCGCCTGGCTCGGCCGGCACGGCTGGACATTCAAAAAAAGTCCGCGCACGCACTGGAGCAGGATCGCCCCGACGTCCTGAAGCGACGCCGGGACTGGTTCGACGGCCAGCTCGACCTCGATCCAACGAAGCTGGTCTTCATCGATGAGACCGGACTGTCGACGAAGATGGCCCGCCTGCGCGGACGAGCCCCACGCGGCGAGCGCTGCCGGGCCGGCGTGCCCCATGGTCATTGGAAGACCACCACCTTCACCGGCGCATTGCGGCTGACCGGCATGACCGCCCCCTTCGTCTACGACGGCGCCATGAACGGCACCGTGTTCCTGGCGTATGTCGACCAGGTGCTGGTTCCCACACTCGAACCCGGCGACGTCGTCGTGATGGACAACCTGCCTGCCCACAAGGCCGCCGGCGTCCGCGACGCGATCGAGACGGCGGGGGCGAGCCTGCTCTATCTCCCGCCCTATA
>NZ_JBVVQO010000088.1:0-860 GCF_055811215.1 Mesorhizobium sp. WSM4819 | reverse complement strand
GGCTACACGATCAACATGATCGTGCTGTTCAGCCTCATCCTGGCGGTCGGCATGCTGGTCGACGACGCCATCATCGTCACCGAATTCGCCGAGCGGCGGATGAGCGAAGGCATGCCTAAGGCAGAGGCGTTCGCGCTTGCCGCCAAGCGCATGGCCGGTCCGGTCATCGCCGCGACGATGACGCGCATCGCCGCCTTTTCGCCGCTGCTGTTCTGGCCAGGCATCATCGGCGACTTCATGAAATACATGCCGATCACGCTGATCGTCACGCTCTCGGCCTCGATGCTCTATGCACTGGTCTTTGCACCGGCGCTGGGCGCCTTGTTCGCCAAGGCGCCGCCGCATCACGAGAGCGACAACCGCGACGGCTGGTACATGGCGGTGGTCAAGCAGGCGGTGCGCTTTCCCATCACCGTGCTTCTGCTCACCGTCGGCCTTTTGTTCGATGTCGGCTTTGCATATTCGAAATACGGCGCCGGCGTCGAGTTCTTCCCGAATGTCGAGCCTGACTACGGCCTGCTCTATGTGCACGCCCGCGGCAACCTTTCGCTCGCCGAAATGGATGCCGCCACAACGACCGCGGAAAACCGGCTTCTCGGTTGGCCAGGCGTGAAATCGGTCTATACCCGTGTCGGCAAGACGCAAGGCGGCGGCCAGGACATTCCTGAAGACGTGGTCGGCGTGATCCAGTACGAGTTCGTCGACTGGCGCGAGCGCAAATCGGCGAACGCCATCCTGGACGAGCTGCGCGGCGTCATGGCCGGCATTCCCGGCGTCGACGTCGAGGTTCGCGTGCCCGAGGCCGGCCCGCCCACCGGCAAGCCGATCCAGATCAGGCTGTCAGCCGTCGACCCGAAAGG
>NZ_JBVVQO010000087.1:0-972 GCF_055811215.1 Mesorhizobium sp. WSM4819 | reverse complement strand
TTCGCCGTGTCGGGGATGATGATCCCGCCGGCAGTCTTGGATTCGGATTCAACCCGGCGTACGACCACGCGGTCATGCAGCGGCCGGAAATTCGACTTTGCCATTTTGGATATCCCTGGTGCGGAGGTTGAAAGGTTCTCCGTTGCCGGAGCGTGGTTAGCACTCGCCGGTGGAGAGTGCTAACGTGGCGCTGAAATAGGCTGTGGGCTCGTACTAGTCAAGACGGACGAGGGGACGGCCGAAGAGCAAAGGATTTGGAATCGGCGCGGAAGCTTCGCCCCCGTTACGGTGCATCCAACTGCCTAAGCGAGCGTTTCGGCCGTAAGCGCTGGGCCAACTTTCGTCTCTGTTTGGAATGTGAAATTATGTGAAATTAATGGCCGAGCAGTCGGCCGGAATCGATGGCCAGCCAAACAGTCTGAGCTTTTTGCAATTCATCATAACCTAAGTGGCATCGCCAGAAGGAGCGCTTATCGCAATCGATGGTCTGCAAATGCCTGCCGAAGCGCCTGGCAATCCTAAAGCAAGGCGCTCGCAATTTGCTTGTTCGGTAGGTTCCGATCAGCAGGTCGAGAGGAATGCTCGTTTTGAGGACGATGTTTGGGATTTCGTGATCGAGGTGGATTGTTTCTGTGGTGAGGTTTGCGTCGGCGATTATGCGCGCCCGTCCAGTGCGCCTACCGCGCGAATCTCTCCCTGCACGAATTCCGCCGTGAACGCAGCGCGTTGAGCCGCAACGGCACCGGAAAGCCTTGACGATCATGCCGGGTACTGGCGTGTGCTGCGATGTTGTAGGTGGTCACGCGGGCCTTGACGTCATTGCGACGGTAAATGAGCAGCGGGGACCGGGTGGGGGGCTTGGGGTTAGTCCCCGCTGCTTTGAGCTGCCTTAGCAGGGTGCAGTGGCAGCACAACTAAATAGTGACTGAGCGATGACAGGACCCAGACAGCGGAGCCTTGGGCACCCTGTCA
>NZ_JBVVQO010000086.1:0-1010 GCF_055811215.1 Mesorhizobium sp. WSM4819 | reverse complement strand
GCGCTTCACCTCGCAGATCTTAGGGCGAACAGCCCCGCTCCGCAGATCAAAACTGCGCCGAGAACGGTGGTGATCTTCGGCACCTCGTCGAAAAACAGCAGCCCCCAAAGTGGAACCCAGACGATGGCGGTGTACTCAAAGACGGCAACGTTGCCTGCTGGGGCAAGGCGGTAAGCCTGGGAAAGCAATGTCATTCCGGCAGATGCGATCACACCGCAGCCGGCCATCAGCAAAGTATCCTGGAGCGTAGGCCAGACCCATGGGCGCGTGAGGAAAGCAAGACTTGGATGATTGGCGTCTTCAAGGCCGCCCAAGCTCACAAGCGCCGCCAGCGCCGGCGCGCCGGTGAGGAAGGCCAGGTTCTGATAGAAGGTGATAACCGCGGCGACCTCGCTGTCGCCAAGCTTCCTCGCCAAGACCTGGGCCGACGAGTACAGAGCAGCAGCCAGGAGGGTCAACGCAGCTGCCCACTCGAAGACAGCAAGACCCGGTTGCAGCGTTATGATGACGCCGAGCAGACCGACAATGAGCGCGATCAGGGTTGCGGTGTGAGGTCGCTCTCCGAGGAAGAGAATCCCGAGACCTGCAATGATGAGCGGGGCGACGAAAAAGAGTGCGACAGCATCGGCCAGAGGAAGCGCTGCGATCGAGAGATAATAGAACAGGTATGCTCCCAGCGAGATTACGGCTCGGATGGCGAGCAGCCCGGCCCGTTTTGAGAAAATAGACCGCAGTCTGGCTGTCGCCCCTACCAGCACCAGCAGAATGGGCAATGCGACGATTGATCGAACAGTCATCGCTTGCGTAACGGGATAGGTGTCCGAGAGGCCCTTCAGGATCACGTCCTGCAGTGAGAAGACGAGAACGCCCAGGCAGAGAAAGCCAGTGGCTGCTAGGGACTTGTTCTGCATCGGTACGTCCTAGTGAAGGGGCGCAGCTAGCTTGGCTAGGGCCGAGCTCGATAGGGCCTGCACAGCCGCACCTGTAATCCACACTGACGTGAACGTTTG
>NZ_JBVVQO010000085.1:0-1018 GCF_055811215.1 Mesorhizobium sp. WSM4819 | reverse complement strand
TTGGAGAGCTTCTTCTCGTGGAGAAGGATGTAGGCGTCTTCCAGATCCGCAACCATCTTGTCGGCGTTGGTGACGAAGTAGGGCGAGAGATAGCCGCGGTCGAACTGCATGCCTTCGACGACTTCGAGTTCGGTCTCGGCGGTCTTGGCTTCCTCGACCGTGATGACGCCCTCGTTGCCGACCTTCTGCATCGCTTCGGCGATCATCGAGCCGACCGAAGCATCGCCATTGCCGGCGATGGTGCCGACCTGGGCAACCTCTTCCGAGGTCTTGATCTTCTTGGCGTTCTTGATCAGCGTCGAGACGACGTCGCCAACCGCGAGGTCGATGCCGCGCTTCAGGTCCATCGGGTTCATGCCGGCGGCAACCGCCTTGTGGCCTTCCTGGACGATCGACTGCGCCAGAACGGTCGCGGTCGTGGTGCCGTCGCCGGCGATGTCGTTGGTCTTCGAAGCAACCTCGCGGACCATCTGCGCGCCCATGTTCTCGAACTTGTCCTCAAGCTCGATTTCCTTGGCGACGGTGACGCCGTCCTTGGTGATGCGCGGTGCGCCGAACGACTTGTCGATGACGACATTGCGGCCCTTGGGGCCGAGCGTCACCTTCACTGCGTCGGCGAGGATGTTGACGCCGCGCAGCATGCGCTCACGGGCATCGCGAGAAAATTTTACGTCTTTGGCAGCCATTTTTAGCTCCTGGCAGGGGCTTGAATTGAGCCCTGGGATTTAAGTGATGGTGAGGCCGAGATTCAGCCGATGATGCCCATGACGTCGGATTCCTTCATGATCAGAAGGTCTTCGCCATTGAGCTTGACTTCGGTGCCCGACCACTTGCCGAACAGGATGCGATCGCCGGCCTTGACGTCCAGCGGGACGAGCTTGCCGGCTTCGTCACGGGCGCCGGAACCAACGGCGATGATCTCGCCTTCCTGCGGCTTTTCCTTCGCCGTGTCGGGGATGATGATCCCGCCGGCAGTCTTGGATTCGGATTCAACCCGGCGTACGACCACGCGGTCATG
>NZ_JBVVQO010000084.1:0-1052 GCF_055811215.1 Mesorhizobium sp. WSM4819 | reverse complement strand
CTAGAGCGTTTCCAGATTTGACGGAATCGAGGGGATTCCAGATTTGTCTGTTTTGTGATTCAAGATGCTGGCTGGAGTGGAGGCCAGCATCTGATGACCCGACCCCTTTCCAATGATCTTCGCGAGCGGGTGGTGGCGGCGGTTTTGAGCGGCGAGAGCCGCCGGTCGGCCGCGAAACGGTTTGGCATTTCGGTTTCGGCGGCAGTGAAGTTGTTGCAGCGCCATCGGGCGACCGGCTCGGTAGCACCTGGCAAGATGGGTGGACATCGCAAGAGAGTGCTGGAGCCGCACCGTGCCTTCATCGAGGCGCGTATACGTGAGACACCTCATCTGACGCTGCACGGTCTGAAGGATGAGTTGGCCGGTCGCGGGGTCAAGGTCTCGCACAACGCGGTGTGGTCGTTCCTGCGCCGTGAGGGTCTGAGCTTCAAAAAAAACGCTGTTCGCCCTTGAGCAGGCACGCGCCGATATTGCCCGCAGGCGCCAACGATGGCGATCCTGGCAGGCAGGCCTCGATCCGCAGTGCCTGGTCTTCATCGACGAGACCTGGATCAAGACCAACATGGCTCCGCTGCGCGGTTGGGGGCCGAAGGGCAAACGGCTGCAAGGCTTGGCTCCGCACGGCCACTGGCGCACATTGACCTTCCTTGGCGCGCTGCGCTGCGATCGGCTCGCGGCACCTTGCGTCTTCGACGGGCCAATCAACGGCCAATGCTTCCGCGCCTATGTCGAGCAGCATCTCATCACCGTGCTGAAGCCCGGCGATATCGTCGTCATGGACAACCTGGGAAGCCATAAGTCGGCCGCCATCAGGCAGATGATCAAGGCTGCCGGCGCCAGGCTTTGGTACCTGCCGCCCTACTCCCCCGACCTCAACCCGATCGAGCAGGCCTTCGCCAAGATCAAACATTGGATGCGCCAAGCCCAAAAGCGCACCATTGAGGACACTTGGCGCCACATCGGCCACCTCGTCGAAACCATCGGGGCAGCCGAATGCAACAACTACTTCAAAAACGCTGGATACGCTTCCGTCAAAACGTGAAACGCTCTAG
>NZ_JBVVQO010000083.1:0-1143 GCF_055811215.1 Mesorhizobium sp. WSM4819 | reverse complement strand
GTGCTTCAAACGGAAGTCGGATTCCAGGGTTTGTTGGTGCGCACCATAGCGTTGAGGGTTGTGATGAGCTTGCGCATGACGGCGACGATGGCGACCTTTGCTACCTTGCCGTTGGAGCGCAGCCGCTGGCGGAAAGCGGCGAAGACGGGGTTATGAACTCCGGCACTGAGCGCGGCCATGTAGAGGACGTTGCGGACAGGCTCGCGGCCACCCCAAATGCATCGCTTGCCTTTGAGCTTGCCGCTGTCATGGTCATAGGGGCGAGTCCGACCAGGGCGGTGATCTGCCGGTTGGACAGGCGACCCAGTTCGGGTAGCAGCGCGATCAGTGTGGCACTCAGGACCGGACCGACGCCTGGCGTGGAACGCAGCAGGCGGTCGCGCTGAGCCAGAGCGGGATCGGCCGCAATTGCTTGGGCAATGCGTGTGTCGAGTAGCAGGATATCGGCACTGAGCCGGGTCGCACGCCGCTTGGCCAGGCGCTTGAGAGCAGCATCGCGCACGTGCTCGGCCTGATTGTTGACGCGGCTTAGCTCGGCCTGGAGCTGGCGCCGTGCCGTGACCAGTTCGATCACCAGTTCCAGGCTTGGATCGAGCTCCACCGGATGCACCGGTAGCGTCGCCAGGAAGCGGGCGATCAAACGGGCATCGATGCGATCGTTCTTGGCGTTGATGCCGGCTGCACGCGCGAACTGGCGCAGCCTGTGCGGATTGATGCGACGCACCGGAAGTCCTGCTTGCCACAGCGCCTTGAGTACAGCGCGTTCATAGCCGCCGCTCGCCTCAAGACCGATGGCACCGATCTCGTTGTCCGACAGCCGCTCGACCAACGCCGCATAACCGGCTTCGGTGTTGTCGACTGTGAACAACTCCCCTGTTTCCAGAATAGCCACGTCGAGTCGATCCTTGGCCACATCGATGCCGACATGAAACGCAATTTGTGTCATCCTCTGATCCCTTCCTTGCTGGTGCGGGGTCGAACCCTGGCAACCGTTCGGGCTATGGAAGATGCGACGGAGCTCCTTGCTCAACCACGGACTCATACCAAGGGGTGTACGGGCTTCCGCCGCAGCGGGTGACCCGGGTCATGACCGGGTCACCCGCCAACCCGATCTTGCATGATTCGAGAGACACAAGGGGTGTT
>NZ_JBVVQO010000082.1:0-1177 GCF_055811215.1 Mesorhizobium sp. WSM4819 | reverse complement strand
ATGGCAAAAGGTAAATTCGAGCGTACAAAGCCTCATGTGAACATCGGCACGATTGGCCATGTCGATCATGGCAAGACGTCGCTGACGGCGGCGATCACCAAGTATTTTGGCGAATACAAGCGCTACGACCAGATCGATGCGGCTCCCGAGGAGAAGGCGCGCGGCATCACCATCTCGACGGCGCATGTCGAATACGAGACGGCCAACCGCCACTACGCCCATGTCGACTGCCCCGGCCACGCCGACTACGTCAAGAACATGATCACCGGTGCCGCGCAGATGGACGGCGCGATCCTGGTCGTGTCGGCCGCCGACGGCCCGATGCCGCAGACCCGCGAGCACATCCTGCTGGCCCGCCAGGTCGGCGTGCCGTCGATCGTGGTGTTCTTGAACAAGGTCGACCAGGTCGACGACGCCGAGCTGCTCGAGCTGGTCGAGCTCGAGGTGCGCGAGCTGTTGACCAAGAACGAGTTCCCCGGCGACGACATTCCGATCGTCAAGGGTTCGGCGCTTGCGGCTTTGGAAGATTCCGACAAGAAGATCGGCGAGGATTCGATCCGCGAATTGATGGCTGCGGTCGACGACTACATCCCGACGCCGGTTCGCCCGCTCGACAAGCCGTTCCTGATGCCGATCGAGGACGTGTTCTCGATCTCTGGCCGCGGCACGGTGGTGACCGGCCGCGTCGAGCGCGGCGTGGTCAAGGTCGGCGAGGAGCTTGAGATCGTCGGCATCCGTCCGACCACCAAGACGACCTGCACCGGCGTCGAGATGTTCCGCAAGCTGCTCGACCAGGGCCAGGCCGGCGACAACATCGGCGCGCTGCTGCGCGGTGTCGACCGTGAAGGTGTCGAGCGCGGCCAGGTTCTGGCCAAGCCGGGCACGGTCAAGCCGCACAAGAAGTTCGTCGCTGAAGCCTACATCCTGACCAAGGACGAGGGCGGCCGTCACACGCCGTTCTTCACCAACTACCGTCCGCAGTTCTACTTCCGCACGACCGACGTGACCGGCATCGTGTCGCTGCCGGAAGGCACCGAGATGGTGATGCCTGGCGACAACATCACCGTCGATGTCGAGCTGATCGTGCCGATCGCCATGGAAGAGAAGCTGCGCTTCGCCATCCGTGAAGGCGGCCGCACCGTCGGTGCCGGCATCGTCGTCACCATCAAAGAGTAAT
>NZ_JBVVQO010000081.1:0-1406 GCF_055811215.1 Mesorhizobium sp. WSM4819 | reverse complement strand
GCGTGGTGTAGGTAACGGCATTGGTCGCCGTGCTCTCCGGCAAGGGCCGGACTGATCAGCGCGCCACTGCCGGCAGGCTGATGAGCGGATCATCGCTCATCTGGCTGATAGTCTCAAGGGTCATGTAGCGCGCCCGCTGCACGGCCCATTCATCATTCTGTTCGAGCAGGAGGGCGCCGACGAGACGGACTATGGCATCGTCATTGGGGAAGATGCCGACGACCTCGGTCCTGCGCTTGATCTCGCCGTTGAGGCGCTCGATCGGGTTGGTGCTATGCAGCTTGGCACGGTGCTCCTTGGGGAAGGTCATGTAGGCAAGCACGTCGGGCTCGGCATCGTCCATGATGGTGGCGAGCTTGGGCACCTTCGGCCGGATCTGGTCGGCAACGGCGCGCCATTGGGTGCTGGCGGCCTCGGCCGTCTCCTGGGCGAAGGCGGTGGCGATGAAGGCTGAGGCGACGCGGCGGCCGCTCTTGCCGGCATGCGCCAGCACGTTCCTCATGAAATGGACCCGGCAGCGCTGCCATGTCGCGCACAGCACCTTGGTGACGGCCGCCTTGATGCCTTCATGGGCATCGGAAACGACGAGCTTGACGCCGCGCAGGCCGCGGCGGGTCAGCTTGCGCAAAAACTCCGTCCAGATCGGCTCGGCCTCAGACGTGCCGACCTCCATGCCCAGCACTTCGCGCCGGCCGTCTGCGTTGACACCGACGGCGATGATGACGGCGACCGAGACGATGCGTCCGCCGCGGCGCACCTTCAGGTAGGTGGCATCGATCCACAGATAGGGCCAGTCGCCCTCGATGGGCCTGTCGAGGAAGGCCTTCACCTTGCCGTCGATCTCCTCGCACAGCCGGCTGACCTGGCTCTTGGAGACGCCGCTCATGCCCATCGCCTTGACCAGGTCGTCGACCGAGCGCGTCGAGATACCCTGGACGTAGGCCTCCTGGATGACGGCGATCAGCGCCTTCTCGGCCATGCGCCGCGGCTCCAGGAAGCTCGGGAAGTAAGAGCCCTTCCTGAGCTTGGGGATGCACAGCTCGAAGGTGCCGGCCCGCGTCTCCCAGTCTCTGTCGCGGTAGCCGTTGCGCTGGACAAGCCGCAGTGGGTTCTTCTCGCCATAAGCTACGCCGGTGGCGGCGCCCACCTCCAGCTCCATCAGCCGCTCGGCGGCAAAGCCGATCATCTCGCGCAGGATATCGGCATCGGGGGTCTTCTCTACGAGCGTGCGCAGGTTCATCATGTCGTTGGTCATCGGTGGTTCCTTCGAATCAGGTTGTGTCAGCAACCCAACCCTACCGAAGAACATCGATGACCGCCGCTGCGCCGCTCGCTCGCTACAGCGCTGTTGAGGGCGCGCTCGCGAGCGGCTTCGCTATCGCCGACCTACACCACGC
Source organism: Mesorhizobium sp. WSM4819 (assembly GCF_055811215.1). Lineage (NCBI taxonomy): Bacteria > Pseudomonadati > Pseudomonadota > Alphaproteobacteria > Hyphomicrobiales > Phyllobacteriaceae > Mesorhizobium > Mesorhizobium sp. WSM4819. The sequence continues at coordinate 9 of NZ_JBVVQO010000081.1, read as the reverse complement.
GGTGGGACA
>NZ_JBVVQO010000080.1:0-1677 GCF_055811215.1 Mesorhizobium sp. WSM4819 | reverse complement strand
ACATCATGTCCTCCTTGCGCGGCCCAATTGCAGGAATGGACGGTATTCTCATCAGCACCGCCATTGATGAGACGGGTGATGACATGCGCGATACGCAGTCGATGCCCCAAGTCAATCTTGCCTTCCGCATCCCGTGCTTTCATATCGCCGCACCGATCACGCTGAATCCATCGGATGGCGTTCCCATGCCCAGCTGCGCCTTGGTGGGTGCATGCCGCATGCAGACGACCCCCGCATCCTGGTGCATCCCTTCTCCTTTTTGGGTGATGGCACACGCCGGCCATGAGGAGGGGTTGTCCCAGATTAGCTTGTTGGATTTAAGCGTCTCAGAGAACTGCCGCTGTTACCCCGGGCACAGCGGAGTGATTATTTTGTGGTATACCTTGCACCAATACTTCTGCCCTATCGCGTTTGCGCGAAAATCGGATCGGAACCAGACTCGTTCAAAAGTAGTCGCGCTCCCCGTTCGCGCATAAGCCCGAGCGCCGAGCACTTCAGAGGAGCGCAGCATGACGACGGTTCTCCGGGTCGGGATATTTGGCATTTACAGCTATCAGAATCTCGGAATCACAACCTGCTGAATCACTCAATTCTTTTTGGAACAGATGGACATTTAGAGGACGAAGGTCCATAACAACGCGCTGAACCTGGGATGACCATATCCGCAAAGTACTCTCACGAGAATCCCCTACGGGAGAGCGTTTATCTCACGCGCGATTCAGACCCCTGGCAAACCAGAGCGCAACTCGCTTACATTGCAGCAAGACGAATATTGTTCTCACTACAGAACCGACCTGTGCCCACTCTCGAAACTGACGTACTCGTTTCTCTCCGGCATGAGGCGATAGTCGTAACAATCCCCAAATCCGGCAGCAGATCGCTTATGGCAGCGTTTCTCGACCGTTGGTCCGAGCAGGAAGGCGTGTGGTCTGAGACAACTTCACTCCAGTCTCTCTTGCACAAGGACTCGATCAGAAGAAAATTTCGCGTGATGGCAGCCGTTCGCAATCCCTGGGACAGGGTCTACAGCTGTTATAGGGATAAGATTGCAAGACTGGACCGGGGACGTCGCCGGGCGCACCGAATCGCACGTTACCGGGGCCTTCGCCCATTCATGCCGTTCGATGACTTCGTTAGCTGGCTCGGCTCCGATGAGGGGACGGATGAATCTGCCGATCGCCACTGGGTATCTCAGAGCGCTTTCTTGCGCGTAAAGAACGAGTACAGATGCGATCACGTATTCAAACTTGAGCAGATTGCGGACGAGATCGATCGACTGCGTGACGTTCTCGGTGAACCAGATTTCCAGATGCCGCGAACGAACATATTCGGGAACACTCGTGCTCGTCACGACGTGTACAATAGCTACACGCGGGCAATAGTCGAGAAACGATACGAGGAAGACATCGACCGCTTCAGATATGCCTTCTAGACTAACTGGGCGGCTGGAGGTCGTTGAGACCGGGCGGCGGCGCGGCGGTGAACCGGTGGTCGATTGAAGAGAAGCTGCGGATCGTATCGGCGAGGCTGCATCGCGTCGCCGCAAATTTGAGCGGCGTCGATCCACGAGCCATCGGCGCTCGGCTCGCGGCGCGGCCTACGGGGCAGATCGATCCCATTCGGAATCATATGAATGCGATCCGCGCCGATGCCATGTCTCTCCAGATCACCAGCGAT
>NZ_JBVVQO010000079.1:0-1838 GCF_055811215.1 Mesorhizobium sp. WSM4819 | reverse complement strand
GTCCCAGCGGCAAGGTCGTCCTCTCCGTAGGCGGCCTATCGCTGTCGAAACCAGACCGCCACGGCTGGCGCACCGCGCTCGACGGCGTCGCCTTCGATCTTGCCGAAGGCGAAATTCTGGGGATAGGCGGACTGCTCGGCTCGGGACGCACCGAAATCCTGGAGACCATCTTCGGCTCCAGCGGCGGCCGCGCCGGCGGCGAAATCCGGCTCGACGGCGAGCCGGTGGAAATCCGTTCGCCGCGCGACGCCCGCCGGCTCGGCATCGCCCTGGTGACGGAGGACCGCAAGACGCAGGGCCTGCATCTTCAGGCGTCGATCACCGACAATGTCGCGCTGCCGCTGGTCGGCACGCTGGCGCGGTTCGGGCTTCGCTCGCGGGCCGCCGAGCAGGGCCTGGCGCGGCAGGCGGTCAAGGCGCTCGGCATTCGCTGCGGGACCATCGAGCAGCCGGCCGGCACCCTGTCCGGCGGCAACCAGCAGAAGGTCGTCATCGGCAAGTGGCTGGCGACGCGGCCGCGGGTGCTGCTGCTGGACGAGCCGACACGCGGCATCGATGTCGGCGCCAAGCGGGAGATCTACGACCTCATCTTCAAGCTGGCGCGAGACGGGCTCGCCATCGCCGTCATCAGCTCGGAATTGCCGGAGCTGCTGCTTCTTTCCGATCGCATCCTGGTCATGGCCGATGGTCGCCAGACGGGGATCCTGTCGCGCGCGCAAGCCAGCGAGGAGGCCATCATGCGGCTCGCGGCGCCGCGCCGGACCATGACGAGACCCGCAGCATGAGCATCTTGAATATCCTGTCGCGGACGAAGCTCTATTGGGGGCTGATCGCCATCTTCCTGATCGGCGTGCTGGGCTCGCCGATCAGCTCCAAGGGCAACAACATCTTCCTGTCCTACGGCAATCTGCTCGATGTGCTGCGCCAGGTGTCGACCACCGGCCTGATCGCCACCGGCATGACGGCGGTGATCATCACTGGCGGCATCGACCTTTCCGTCGGCTCGCTGATGGCGATCTGCACCGTGGTCTGCGCCATGCTGCTGACGGTTCCGGGCGTCACGCCGGCGGTGGTGCTGGGGGTGCCGACAGTTGCCGTTGTCGCCCTTTGCCTCGGCATCCTGGTCACCCGCTTCATCTTCCTGAACATCGAAAAATCGCGCGCCGGCCCGCAGGCCACCCACGCCATCAGGCTGGATGGCGTTCGTGGGCTGGTCACGCCCGGCATTGTCGGGGTGATCCTCTGCAGTCTGGTGCTGTGGTTCCTGCTGCCGCAGGTCGGCTCGAAATTCGGCGTGCTCGGCGTGTTGCTGGTGGCGCCTTGCGTCGGCTTGCTGTTCGGCGCGCTCAACGGCTTCATCATCGTTGCCGGGCGGCTGCAACCTTTCATCGTCACGCTGGCGATGATGGTGACGGCGCTCGGCATCGCCCGGCTGACCGCCGGCCAGAACAATGCGGTGCTGCCGGTTTACACCGGATCGAACGCCACCGCCGATTTCGAGATGCTGCGCTCGCTGGTGTTCGGCGTGATCCCGATGCCGGGCCTGTTCTTCCTCGGAGCGATACTGATCTACGGCGCAGTGCTGCGCTTCACCCCGTTCGGCCGCTATGTCTACGCCATCGGCGGCAACGAAGAGGCGGCGCGGCTGTCCGGCATCGCCGCCGGCCGCGTCAAGATCGCCACCTACGCCGTGTCCGGGCTGCTGGCCGGCGTGGCGGCGGTGCTCTATGTCGCGCAATACAGGCAAGGCAAGCCGGATGCCGGCGCCGGGCTGGAGCTCGATGCCATCGCCGCCGTGGTCATCGGCGGCACCAGCCTGATGGGCGGGCGCGGCAGCC
>NZ_JBVVQO010000078.1:0-1899 GCF_055811215.1 Mesorhizobium sp. WSM4819 | reverse complement strand
AGAGGAGGCGTGGCGCGGCAGGCGGCAAGTATCCACGGTGGCGCGGCCCGCGGCGAAACAATTTTATTTGTCGCGTGAGGAATGGGACGACTCGCTACGGGATCGCCAGTGCCTGCGTCTTACGATCCCGGTTGGTCGAATCCCCAAATTCTTCCACCTGCCGCGAGCCGGGCACGAATTCGCCGAGTTCGCCCAGGCGCGCACAAGCTCGGGGTTTAGTGTGGTGGTCACGGGCGAAGCTTCGGAACTGCGCCGAGCAGAGCGGCTGCTCGACCGTAAGTTCAGTCGCAAGATGGACCCGGTCGCCGATTGGCCGCAAATCCTCTCTGTCGAAAGAGGCTCTCTTCTGAAGGCGGAATTCGATCTCACGGAGGGCTTTGTCGACGGGCCATCCCGAATTGCAGTCGTTGCGGCAGCGGACATATTCGGTCCGTCATCGACTGCAAACGCGGGCTCTGGTAACGGCATAGCCGAACCCGAACTGCGGCTCGGCGATCTGGTTGTCCATGAAGACCATGGCGTGGGCGTCCTTGCCGCGATCGAACAAATTGAAGTGGCTGGTCTGCAACAGGATGTTGTGAAGCTTGAATATCATGGTGGCGCTTCCTTGCTGGTGCCAGTAGAGGAGTTTGGCCGTATATGGCGCTATGGATCCGAGCCAGATGCGATAGCCTTGGACCGACTAGATGGTGAAGGCTGGAAGAAGCGGCGCCAGTCTGTAGTCCGCGAGATCGAGAAGGTGGCCAAGCGGCTGGTCGCCATTGCGAAGGCCAGGTCCTGCCAGTCCGCCGAATTGATCAAGCCGCCGCATGCCGACCTTGCTCGCTTCGCGGCGCGATTCCCTTACCGCGCGACCCCCGACCAAGCTGCCGCAATCCGAGCCGTGATGGATGACCTGTCCTCGGGCAAAACGATGAACCGGCTGGTCTGCGGCGACGTCGGCTTCGGAAAGACCGAGGTGGCGCTTCGGGCGTGTGCTGCGGCCGCGTTTTGTGGCAAGCAGGTTGCTATCGTTGCGCCCACCACCGTGCTCGCGCGTCAGCACTACGAGACGTTCTGCCGGCGTTTCGCAGGGTTCAACATCCAAGTTGCTCACCTTTCCAGGGTGGTCGGATCGACAGAGGCAAGGAAAGTGAAGGACGGTCTGAGAAGCGGCAACATTGCGGTCGTCGTCGGGACCCATGCTGTTGCGGCCAAAGGGGTGGCCTTTAGCGATCTCGGGCTGCTCGTAATCGACGAAGAGCATCGGTTCGGGGCCAAGCTGAAGCAATCACTGCGAGGGTTGGCGCCATGCCTCCACACTCTGACCATGAGCGCTACCCCGATACCCCGCACGCTTCAGTTGGCGATGGCGGGCGTGCAGGAAGTCAGCGTCCTGAACACACCACCTGCCAAGCGGCGTCCGGTTCGCACCATCTTGGCTCCTTTCGATGCCGGCTCGGCCAAAGCTGCTCTATTGCGCGAATACCGCCGCGGAGGACAAAGCTTCTTTGTCGTACCACGCATAGATGACATCGAGACTGTCGTTGAACAACTGGGCAGGCTGGTTCCGCAGCTATCGGTGAAGATCGCGCATGGCGAAATGAAAGGGCGTGAACTGGACGAGATAGTTGTCCGGTTCGCAGCAGGCGAAGGCGACATTTTGTTGGCCACTGACATCATCGAAAGCGGACTTGATATACCGCGGGCAAACACCATTCTCGTTTGGCGGGCCGACCGTTTCGGACTTGCACAACTCCACCAGCTTCGAGGTCGTGTAGGCAGAGGAAGGGTGCAAGGCATTGCACTTCTCTTGACCGAGCCCGGCAGGGAATTGGCTGAAGCCACAAGGTCCCGACTTTCGGCTCTTGTAGCTCTCGACCGGCTTGGCTCTGGCCTGGCCATCAGCCAAAGGGACCT
>NZ_JBVVQO010000077.1:0-1931 GCF_055811215.1 Mesorhizobium sp. WSM4819 | reverse complement strand
ACCCGTCTCATCAATGGCGGTGCTGATGAGAATACCGTCCATTCCTGCAATTGGGCCGCGCAAGGAGGACATGATGTTGTCCTGCTGCATGGCGAGACGGTCCACCCGGAAATCATAGCTAAAGTGGACCCGCGGGTGAAACTCATCGGCGTCCCGGGCTTGACCCGATCCATTTCGCCTGTCTCCGACGTGAAGGCATTGTTGGCGCTAACCCGGACGTTCCGCGCCTTGCATGCCGACATCGTCCATACGCACACTAGCAAGGCAGGCATTCTCGGGCGTTTCGCGGCATGGGCGGCGGGAGTTCCAGCGATCGTTCATGGCGTGCATATCGTGCCTTTTGTCAATGTCGGGGTGGCCGAGCGGTTTGCCTATCTCGCCTTGGAAAAGCTGGCAGCACCAGCCACCAGTGCGTTCATCAGTGTGAGCGAGGGCATCCGTGACTTATGCTTGAGCGCAGGAGTGGGACATCCAGACAAACATTATGTCATCCATTCCGGATTCGATCTCGATCGTTTTCGCAACGCCGATCCGCCCGACGGTTGGCGCGATTTGTTGCGCTTGACGCCGGGCGCGCCGCGCCCGCCCGTGCTCTTGATGATCGCGGCTTTCGAGCCACGCAAGCGACACACGGAATTTCTGGACGCTTTCAACAAAGTCGCCGTCCGCTTACCCGACGCGGTGCTTGTGCTGGCGGGCGACGGGCCGCTTCGCTCGACCGTTGAATCGCGGGCCAAGCGGCTTGGGCTCGAGCGCCAAGTGGTCTTTGCCGGTTATCGGGACGACCCCGAGCGGCTGATCGCGCTCGCGGATCTCTGCCTGCTCTGTTCCATGCGGGAGGGATTGCCCCGCGTGGTCATGCAATATCTCGCCGGCGGCAAGCCTTGCGTCGCTTGCGATCTGCCAGGTCTTCGCGAAGTGCTCCGCCCTGGTATCAACGGTGTGATTACACCCGCGGATGATTTGGCGGCCATGGCCGAAGCCATTGCCGCCCTCCTGGAGGATCGTGAAAGACTGGCTTGCCTCGCCCAAGGTGCCACGGCGACGGATCTTTCGAACTGGGACGTCAAGCTGATGGGCAAGCGCATTGGTGCCATTTACCGCGAGGCTCTTGACCAGCATCGGGCAAGCACGGGAGTATCAACGATACCTCCTGTTCGAAATGTGGCGCTTCCGCGATGAACGGGTGTGACCTATGCGTTTGACAGTGATCGGGCAGGTTGCCGGATTGGTTAGCGGTGCATGCTTTACCGATTTCGGGCATGAAGTGGAGTGCGTCGATCTAGATGATAGGAGGATCGACGCGCTGGAAGGCAGTGAGATGCCAAAGAGGCATCTTCTTTTTTGCACATGGGACGGGGTTGTAATCTTGGTGGCCGCCTTGGCTCCAGGAACGCTATCCAGCGGATTGATATGATTGCAACAGAAATTCCCGCCGCTTATCCGATGAAGACCCCGCGAGCCGAAGCTCTTCTCAGCACACGTGTTCTGCTCGTGCTCCCAACCTATTTTCCTGAGTCATATGGCGGCGGCGAACAACAGGCGCGGCGATTTGCTCGGGCGCTGGTTGAAAGCGGCGTTTCCGCAACCATTCTGGCACCCAGACTGTCGCACTCGACCCCGAAACGGTCCGCCATCGACGGGGTGCCTATCCATCGCCTTCGTTTGCGCGCGGCTCCGTATTTGGGCGGGCGGCATATGCTGTCGTTCCTGTCGTGGTGTGTCCAGGTTGTGATCTGGATGCTGCGCCGCCGCGACGAATTCGATGTCGTACATATCATTCATGCCCGACTTCACGCTGTTCCGGCGGCATTGGCAGGAGCCCTCCTGCGCAAACCGGTTCTCGCAAAATTGGCCCGGGGCGGACGGTGTTTCGATCTCGACGTTGTGCGCGAAAAGAAAATCATCGGTCGATGGGCGTCCGCCTTGAT
>NZ_JBVVQO010000076.1:0-1999 GCF_055811215.1 Mesorhizobium sp. WSM4819 | reverse complement strand
TCTCCGCGATGTCGGAAGGTTCGCCAGCTTCCTCGGCCGATCTCCGGATACGGCCACGGCCGACGACCTACGACGATTCCAGGTTGAACAGCAGGAGGACGGCGTTCCCGTTCCGACCATGAACAGCATCGTGTCGGCGCTGCGCTTCTTCTTCACCCATACGCTCGACCGCCCGGATCTGGCGCGCAGGCTCGTCCGGCTGGCGCACCCGCGCAAGCTACCCGTGGTGCTAAGCCGAGACGAGGTCGCCCGGCTTCTCAACGCCACCACCTGCCTCAAGCATCAGGCCGCGCTGTCGGTCGCCTATGGCTCAGGGCTTCGCGTCGCCGAGGTTTCGACACTGAAGGTCGCCGATATCGACAGCGAGCGCATGCTGCTGCGTATCGAGCGTGGCAAGGGCGGACGATACCGCAATGCCATGCTGTCGGCCGACCTGCTTACGCTGTTGCGCCAGTGGTGGAAGGTCGGGCGGCAACAGGGTGTCATGCACCGCGATGGCTGGCTGTTTCCCGGGCAGCATCCGATGAAGCCGATCAGCACCCGACACCTTCACCGCATCGTCGTCGAGGCGGCACAGGCCGCCGACATCGCCAAGCGGGTCGGGCCGCATACGTTGCGCCACAGCTTCGCCACCCACCTGCTTGAAGACGGCACCGACATTCGGGTCATCCAGGTCCTGCTCGGGCACGCCAAGCTCGACAACACCGCCTTCTACACCAAGGTCGCGACCCGCACGGTGCGCACGGTCACGAGCCCGCTCGACAAGCTCGGCCTGTTCAAGGAGGCAGAGATCTCGCCCGATGGCTGAGCCGTGCGCGCCTCTGTCGAGGTCGCCGACATCTTCCGTGCTGCCGGACCCGCCTACCGGGCCGTTCATGCCGGCCATCTGAGCATTATCCAGCTCAAGGTGATGTCGGCGATCGAGCACTGCCGCACCGCGGCGCTTGGCGGTCACGTCGAGGCCTGCGAGGACTGCGGCCAGTGGCGGATCGCCTACAACTCCTGCCGCAACCGGCACTGCCCCAAGTGCCAGGGCGCCGCGGCGCGGACATGGCTGGCCGAGCGCGAGGCTGACCTGCTGCCGGTCGGCTACTTCCATGTCGTGTTCACCCTGCCCGCCGAAGTCGCCGACATCGCCTTCCACAACAAGGCGCTAGTCTACGACCTGCTGTTCAAGGCGGCATCGGAGACGATGCTGACCATCGCCGCTGATCCGAAGCATCTCGGCGCGCGGATCGGCATCACCGCCGTGCTCCACACATGGGGCTCGGCGATGACTCACCACCCCCATGTTCACATGATCGTGCCGGGCGGCGGCATCGCACTCGACGGGAAGCGCTGGGTATCGTCGCGCCCGGCCTTTCTCCTTCCGGTGCGCGTGCTCGGCAAGCTCTTCCGCCGCCTGTTCCTGACCCGGCTGCTTGCGCTTCACGACGCCGGCCGGCTCGCCTTCGTCGGATCGGCGGCGCATCTGGCCGACCGACGCGCCTTCCTGCGTCATCTGAAGCCTGTTCGCAGCAAGCGCTGGGTGGTCTATGCCAAGGCACCCTTCGCCGGGCCGGAAGCGGTGCTTGCCTACCTGTCGCGCTACACGCACAGGGTCGCCATTTCAAACCGTCGCCTGATCCGCTTCGACGAGAGCCGCGTCACCTTCCGCTACAAGGACTACCGCCGCGACGGCGCGGACCGGCAGCAGATCATGACGCTCGCCGCCGACGAGTTCATCCGCCGCTTCCTGCTCCATGTCCTGCCACGCAGTTTCCATCGCATCCGGCATTACGGCCTGCTCGCCGGCTCCGCCCGCAAGGCCAGCCTCGCGCTCGCCCGCGAACTCCTGGACGTCACCGCGCCAGCCGATGACGAAACACCAGGCGAACCGGAAGACTTCCGGCCGCCATGCCCCTGCTGTGGCGGACGCATGATCGTCATCGAGGTGTTCGAACGGTGGAGGCAGCCGCGCGGACCGCCCTACGCCAGGACACCGGACCGGGAGAACGCC
>NZ_JBVVQO010000075.1:0-2262 GCF_055811215.1 Mesorhizobium sp. WSM4819 | reverse complement strand
CGCACTGTGGGACGCAGTCGGCGCGATCCTCGAACGCTTCACCCCAGCCGAATGCGCCAACTACTTCAAGGCAGCTGGATACGACCCAGATTAAACAGGACGCGCTCTAGCCGGATAGAGTTGCGTTGCTATAGCGGATTTTCCGTCATTGGGCAGCAACCGCCACCAGAAGACGCCGAGCGCTTCGCCGAGGGGCGAGCGGCGTAGCCATGAGCCGCCAGTTCCCCTCAATCCTACGAGAGTGCGCGATCACTGCGCCGTCGGCACTATCACTTTGATGCTGGATCCGCCATCAGCTTCCACCGTCGGCTCCAACTGGTAGTCGCCGTTCATCTCGTTGTGAAGCTGACAGAGTGCCGAAAACTCCCTCCAGGAAATCCCCTCGCTGATGTGATTGCCCACAGGGACACCGTTGAATGGATCGTGCCCACAGGCCTCGAACACAGCTCTCATCGGCCATTGCGGATCGATCCCAACCGGAATGAACCTGTCGCCCAAATCCCTTATTTTCCGTCCAACCTTGTCTGGGGTCGCGAACTTTGATGCGTCGGCCTGGTACGTGCGGACACCGGACTTATCGCCGCGCTCGTGAAGGGGTACGAAGTCTTGGTCCGAGGAGATGATGCAGATCGAATCTGCCTCGTAGTCGACACATGCATCGACTGCGCGAATCACGAGGCGTGTATCGACCTCCTTCTCGTCGAACGAGGTCAGGCCTAACCACTTGTCGACATAGAAGTTGAAGAACCCTTCTTCCCAACGGGAGACGGACGAACTTCTCTTCATGCATTGGATGAAGTCGTCATAGTGAGCGTAGTCACGTGCATTGCCGTGCGGCTTGAGAAGCCCGTTACGGATGTCGTCGAGTTGGCGACGAGCCTCGGCGCTGCCCGTCAGAGCATGCTTCTTCAGCCGCGATTCAATTTCAGCGAGCGGAACCGGAGCGTAAAACAACTCAATGCTAGTTTTGATGTCCACTACGTGGCGCATCGGCTGGGTATGTAATTCTTTCCTGAACACCGTCCTAACTAAATCATTGAAGACGACCCCGTATTCGAATTACTCCATGACCTTAGATTCGACTTTTCGGGCGACATACTCAAGCAGGTAATGCGCGAAACGGCTGGCCACCATTCCGCCGTCCAACGGGAAGTTTTGTGCCGTCAGTCATCGCGTGAACCCCAAGTATACACCCTGAAGATCAACGAGAATCAGAGCGCGATGCTTGATGATCGGTAGATTTAGGTTTTGAACGAGCTTTTCCGCCAAGCCTGTGCAAGTGTTGTAGTAATTCAGCAAACGATCGTGGGAAAATTCACCATTGCCGTCAGCCACCTCGGGAGGGTACTGAACTGAAAGATTGCCATGTTTCATTCGGGTTCGTCCGTGAAGAAGGGAGCGCTCGAGGACCAGAAGGCGCACACGCCTGATTGCCCCCTACTGTCCAATGAAGGCACGATATCTATTCAGTGTCGGCCCATCTAAGGCTTCAATGCTCGCAAGGTAACGAGCCTTGTTCTGCTCCCATTCGCGACACAGGGTCTCAAGGCGAGCGCTGGTGTGGCGATAGGCGCACCACTTCCGTACAGCAGGCTCAACATATTCCAAACTTCTAGCAATGCGGTTCTGGCAGGAGCTAATATAGTCGTTAATATCGTAAGAGTTGTGTGCGTCAAGTTCTTGTGTGGATGCCAGCCGTTTTGCAAGGAAGAACCTGAAGTATGGACATGTGATCGAGTGCGGTCATGTGTCAGGCCTTAATTTGCGGCCGTTCCATATGCCGCGGGCCGGTATGGTGATGCGCGGATCAGGTCCAAATCAGCAAAGCGAGCTTGCGTGGGCTCTCAACTTGACTCTGGTTTTCCTGACCCCGATCTGATCGATCATTTGCCCATGCAGTTCATGCCTTCCTCACATCCCCGACGTCCCGGTCTCAGGTGCGTTGTTGCAAATCACGCAGGCACCGTCGCCGGATCTCGGTAGTCCTCCTGTTTCGTCAGCATGGCCCAGATGCCACGCGCCATCTTGTTGGCCAGCGCGATTGCCACCAGCATGCGCGGTTTCTTCAACATCAAGCGGGCAAGCCAGGAACCGTCGGGCGCGCGCCTCCGAGACGCCCATCGAACCACAGCCATGGCGCCGATGATGAGCAACCGCCGAATATCGCGCTGGCCCATCTTCGATACCTTCCCTAGTCGTTGCTTGCCGCCGCTCGACTTCTGCCGAGGGACCAGCCCGAGCCAGGCGGCGAAATCGCGACCG
>NZ_JBVVQO010000074.1:0-3167 GCF_055811215.1 Mesorhizobium sp. WSM4819 | reverse complement strand
GATGCCGATCCGTTCATGTTGCACCTTTACGCCGCGTTGGCAGAGAAGGAGCGTCGATTGATCTCGGAACGCACCAAGCCGCCCTCGCCTCGCGCAAGACGACCGGCATGAAGCTCGGCACTCCGACCAACACCGCTGAAGCTGGGGCGAAAGGTCGGAAGATGTCGATCGAAGAAGCCGACCGGTTTGCCCAGACCGTGCTGCCAATCATCGCTTCCATACAGCGGTCGGGCATCACCAGCCTGCGTGGACTGGCAATCGCCCTAAACAACCGCGGCGTTTGCACAGCGCGCAATGGCCAGTGGCAAGTCTCTAACGTGCGCAACATTTTGGGGCGGCAAGCTTCTGCGAACGTGCTTTTATAGGCGGGAATTTGCTGACCAGCATGTCCCCGCTTGCCCGGCTCCCGCTCGACGCCGAGCAGTTCGAACTCGTCGACCGTCCAGCTCTTTATCTTCAGCCAGTTCGTCGTCGGGCCGCTCCGATATTTGCTGTCGGCGCGCTTCGAGACGATCCCCTCAATCCCTGCCTGGTCGACGAGGGAGAAGCTCGCGTTTGGGTCACCAGGCGTCGCCTCGCTGAACTGGAGCTTTGCGTCCATCAGGAGGCCCGCGCCGATGAGGCCAAGCGCGTGAACGCAATAGCTACTAGAAGGGCCATCGGTCGCGCGCTGCAAGCCGCAGCCGCAAGCCAGCCAAAAACGACGACTTGCAACCGCTTCGGCAACACCGTGAACTGCACGACGTTTTGAGTGGCACCGAGAGGCGGAATGAGCGCCCGCCGCTTATTGCGAACGCTCGACGTGATGGATGCGGCGCAACAGTTCTTGGGATCGAGCTAGAATGCGCCGGCTCTCTTCCATTGTGGGGCGCAGGTCCGCAATCGAGGTCCGCGTGGGAACCGCGCACACTCAACATACACGTTATCGATTTGCCACGGGTCCATTGCCGTAACTCGCCGCGACTAACGTTTTCGAGTTAGAAATCGGGCTTCCCGCATAAGTGACGGCCAGTCGGACCCCAGAAGGGCGATAAGCTCGCGAGCCTGCTCTTCGGTTATGTTCGGCCGGACGACAGCGTTGTCTGGTGCGCTGGGTGTTCTGTCCTGCTCGTCAGTCACTTGCAGAGTCCACACTAAGCGGGGGTAACGCAACCATCCGGCTAATGGTTCCCGTCGCTAAATGACTCGCTAATGTTCATCAACTCAGGTGCGGCGCCGCGCGTTTGACAGATCAGTACTGATTCACTCAAATAATTTTTGTTGCGAAGTTTTTGGAGCGATTTATTTTAAAATAGTCATCCGCTCTCTGAGAGGCATGCGGATGATTCGAAGAGGACAGCGCTTTCGCCTTGTGAGGTGTCAAATGCCGTTCCTTGGTGCAGTCGACCCAGACCAGCTATCTATCATCACCAGAGCGCTTGACGAGCACTGCCAGACGATCGGCATCCCGCCCGACAGTTTGGAGCGCGAGAACTTAGCAAGCCGCGTTCTGGCGCTATTCGGTCAGGGCGTGACGACCTTGGAAGATCTGAAGAAGGCGCTAGCCAGCGACAGCGCCCCCTGAATGACCCGCCTATCTGTTGCGGAAGAGCTTGAAAGCGCCGCGGACCGCATCGCGGACATGTCGCGCGCGGATCTGCAGATTATCCTACGTCGCGCTGCGTTGATGTTGAGAAACGTCTCAGGCGTGCCGCTGGAGCCGGCGACCGCGGACACGCTAGTTCAATAGCGGCCGAAATGAAAATCAGCAGATCCGATCTCATTCAGATCGCGCTGCGCGAATGCTGGAAACCAACGCCTATTTGCCAGTTCGAACGATCGACGAGGAAAGCGAAACCGGCGGCAGCGCCTAGTGGATAGAGTCTAACGCTTGGTGCCCGCGTCTGACGGCAGCGATGATCTTGTCGGGGTCGGCGGCGGAAACCACAGGGTAGCTTGGGCCAAAATTGATTTGACAGTAGGCCATCCCAAGCGCCGAGTCTCTTTGTGCGCATGCGCGCACGTTTTGACTAGGGAGGAAAACCCCATGGAAGAGATCAATCGTCGGTCTGCATTGACGATCGGTCTAGCGACAGCCGCCGCGACGCCTCTATTCGCTTTAGCGACGCCCGCGGGAGCCGCAGAGATCGTCCCGACATATGGTCCAATGACGGTAAGGAGCTTGCCCCCGGCGTTCGCATAGTGGAAGTAGGCACTTGGGACTCGGATATGACAGGCATCAAAAGCATTCTAGTGCTCGATGTAGTATTCCAACCTGGGGCTGCCGACAAAGAATCCGTCATGGACAACGACATGGTCTGTTTTATCACTGCTGGTGAGTTCACCATCAAGAAGACGAACCCCGATAAGGAATTTAACGTCAAGAAAGGTGAGTACTATACCTGCGGCAAAGGCAAAACGGACCATGCCACGAACATAAGCAAGGAAGTCGGGATCCACCGAATCTCCGTTCTGATACCTGCCTAAGCGTTTTAGAGGGCCGCCTCTGAGGTGGCCCTTCGCCCCTCCTAACGCTTGTCTGGACAAGCCCATCGTCTCGCATGCACACTCCCCACAAGCGGCGCCGGCCACCTTCAGCCCCTTCGTTCGAAAGTTGGCTTCCAGTCGCGATTGCGTGCCCGCTGCTGGCCTTCGTAGTCAGGAATGCATGTAAAGAACACCTGCCGGCGGTCGCGGCCTGCAGCCTTGCAGTTTGAGCAGACAAAGAGCCCGAGCCGTGGTCACGGCCGAGCGTGGCTGGCGATCTCACAATGTACCGACTTGCATAGATTTTAGCCAGCTGGAAACGTCTTCGCCAGCCGTGGATGCCCCAGCCATCGAACTGGCCAAAGCTACGAGCACGGAACCGTCGGCTGGTTTCCCGACAAAAGTCCCGGCCTTGAAGGCCTCACCCCGGCCCTCGATGTCCGTGGCACTATAAATTACAAACGGGATATTGCGGGCCACGAGTTCTTCAGCAACCGAAGAGCTGACGCAGTCGCGCAAGAGCACGTCGAGGATAACGACGTCGGGCTCAACAAGGGCCAAAATTTGTCTTGCACGAACGCAACTTGGCTCTGAGGCTACCGCAAAGCCAGCCTGTTTAAGTGACGCCTCGATGTCAACGACGATCATCGGCTCGTCCTCGAAAATGAGTGCTAGAGGCTTTCTCATGTCCTCACCCTCCT
>NZ_JBVVQO010000073.1:0-4250 GCF_055811215.1 Mesorhizobium sp. WSM4819 | reverse complement strand
GCGGCTGCCTCCACCGTTCGAACACCTCGATGACGATCATGCGTCCGCCACAGCAGGGGCATGGCGGCCGGAAGTCTAGTTAGAGGGTGATGATACAGGCGTCGGACTGTCCGATATGCGCGCCGTGGCGCGCTAAAGTCCGATGAGGAGCGGTGGCGGCTTCCATCTTTCCGAATCTATTGCTCTCTATCTCCTCATTCGGAACCAGAGGAGACGCAACGTGAGCACTCACGCGAACACGACCAACAATAAAACGATCCGGCGGCATCAGTTGCGCGAGATCGTGCCCTTGGCTGATAGCACAATTTACGAAATGGAGCAGCGGGGCGAATTTCCGCGACGCTTCGCCTTAACCCCACGCTGCGTGGTTTGGGATCTGGGCGAGGTCCAGGCATGGCTCGCGGCCCGGCGCTCGAAACCAATTTTCCGGGCACCGGGCCCTGATGTAAAGCAACGTCGAGCCCATCCGGTCAAAGCGAAGGATCAGGCTCCAAGATCGGCATCGACGGCGGGGTGAGCGTCGGGACATACTTCTTGCCATCGAGCCAGGCGTCCACAGTGTCTGACCATTCTTGCATCATATGTCGGCCGCTGAATCTCGTACTCGGCCTTGTTGTAGACGCCCCGCGACGAACGGCCATCCTCGTGGGCCAGGCACTTCTCGATCCAATCGCCATTGAACCCAAGCTCATTCAACAACGTTGATCCGGTCCGCCGAAGATCGTGAACCGTGAACGGTTCGAGCGGCAAGCCTTCCTTCCTGGCTTGCTCCACCACAGAATAGGTTACTCGATTGAAGGTCGCTCGGGACATCGGCGCATCGGCATCATAGCGGGATGGCAAGACGTAGCGCGAGTTTCCCGAGCACGTCTTCAGCGCGATGAAGATATCGAGAACCTGGCGTGACAGATAGACGTTGTGCGCTTTCGAGCGTTTCATCCGCTCTTTCGGAATCGTCCAGACAGCGTTCTCGAAATCCACCTCATCCCATGTCGCGTCTTGAAGCTCACTCTTGCGAACCATTGTGAGTAGAAATAGGCGAAGACCCAAGCGGATGGTCGGCAGCGTAGCGACATGTTCGAGTTGCTTCAGCATGACGCGGATTTCCGGAGGGGAAAGCGAGCGATCGCGGGGAACGATGTTGGCAATGGACGCCGGCCCTACCTCATCAGCGGGATTGGCGACCTTCTCGCCATGAAGAATCGCGAAACCGTAGATCTGCTTCAGGATATCGCGAACGTGGATCGCCGTTGCAGGAGCACCGCGACTAACGATTTTGGCGCAAAGGGCCCGAAGATCATCAGGTGTGATTTCCGTCAAAAGACGGTTTCTCCAGATAGGGAGCAGTTCACGTTCGAAGATGGAGCGGCGCAGGGCGCGCGTACTGTCTGCCATGGGACCGGCAGTCAGCCACTTCTCACTGAATTCGCCGAAGCTCTTCGCTTCCTTGATGCGGCGCTTCTCGCGCTGTTTTTCAATCGCAGGAGATCGCCCCTCGCGGACGGCCCTTTTGGCATCGAGACACTTCTCCCGAGCCCGGGCGAGCGAAATGCCATCGCGTCCGTACTTGCCTAGATAGACAGTTTCCCTGCGGCCATTGAGCCTGTAGTCGAGGCGAAACGAGATCGCTCCACTTGGCATGACACGAACATACATGCCGTCGCGATCTGCGATCTTGTAGATTTTCTCTTTTGGTTTCAATGATTTGAGGGCGGCGTCCGTCAGCATCCCTGCAGTCTCCTAGAAAGTACCGTCAGCACAATTTTGGAGGTTCGTGGCAGCTATTTCCCTTTATTATCTGGTACTTAAGACAGAAAAAGTACCGTCACGAGCCTCATTGCTCGTGACGGTACTTTGAAAAATTCGGAGGAGCAATATGGCGGAGGCCCGTCAGTCGTCCGCCATAGCCAAACCGTGCCCGCCGATAGTTGCCGAAAGTTGACAGAGATTTATATTTATTTTCAATGGTTTGTGTCGGACACTGGCGCACTATCGGCGGCGTTCGGATGGATCTGAATCATTCCCACTCAATGATCAATTATGTCTATAACCGCTTGTTTTAATTGAGAAAATCTTATCATCTCGCCAAGTAATACCGTCAAGAATACCGTCGGATTCTTAGGCTGTTGAAAGACTAAAACAATGTGGTCGCCGTCGCGGTATGCACACTTTTGACTGCATTATTTACGACTGCCATTCGGCGAGGTCAAAGCCGGAGTTCACAGACCATACGGCGAGGACGGTCTTGCTCATGCTCGACAGCCCTAGGTCGAGTAGACGGGAATGGGCTGGCAGGAGATGGGTGTCGTGTCGAGTCCTGTCGATCCTCGGTCGACCAAAGCTTCGCATTCTCATCTGCTGTGATATTGTGTGGGCACACCTTTTTGAGGTCGTTCATTGGCAAGTCTTTGATGCTTGAAATTCTTCGGTGCTAGCAACATCATGTAATACGCTGGCAGGTTGACGACAAATCTCCTGTTCGATGGAGCTTGTCGTGCATTTTTTTGGATGAATCACCGTGCTAGCGTGGACACATAGGCCCAATGATCCTCTGTCCTTCAACGTTTCCGCTTCGGAAGACGACCCAAGAAAGGCTTTCTCGGCAGTACTTTCGCGTACTGAAGTACGGAAAAATTAGAATGCCTCTCCATCTGGTCGGGGAAACGATCGAGAAGACACGCAGAGACGGGCAAACTGGTGAAGCTGATGCGCGGCATCTACGTCGATGCCGATGATGACATCGACACGGTGCTCCTCCGACACGCTGTTCGCATGTCCCAATATCTATACCCGCGTGCTATCTCTCTGCAGCCATTTCCGTGCTGCTCGGCCCAACGCGCGACGGTGCCCTCTTCCTAAGCGGTCGACGTAAGCAGGCGACCCGACTCCGTTTCACTCAGGATGATTCAGAACGAAGGCCCGCCAACCCCTCTGTCGCACAAGCAGGATCAACGACATTGTGAACGAGTTCCGGATGGCAGTCTCTTCCTTGCACCAGCGATTCCTCGAGGCCTTTCGGCTACGCAGAGAGGATGCAGCGTCAATGGACGACGCCATGCGGGAGGCGATCGCGAAAAGGCTCATAGAGGAATACAGCAGCGCGAAGACGCGGTGTGGACGCTTGCGCGCGAAAACCAATGTGTCGCGAAGGCCAACAGGCCGAAGGCTATGTGCTCCGTCGCCGCGGTCGTCCCGGTGCGCAACGAAGCTGCGATGGATCTGATCGTGGCCTGGCCATCGCCGGCGACTATATGCATATCACCGTTGCCGAGGTCCGTTGGGTTCGCCAGCGCGGACGCGTTCGTTGGCGGGATGTCGCCGAAGGGGCCTATTGGCGCGAGCAGGTCGTCACAATTCAGACGCTTGTCATTGATCGTCTGCCGGCGTCGGTTCGCTCCGCGATGTTTCCTGCGGATGGTTATTGCGAAATCCGGCCGACCGGGCGCGAGTCGCCGCATGAGCTTGGATTTCCCCGCAATGTTGGGATCCGTAAACTTGAAGATCGCCTCCTCGATTTGCACACGCGCAACGACTGCGTTTGGTCGCGCAGCGGATCGATCCGCGCTGACGCGCTTGTTTGCCGGGCGCAACTCGGTTCGCGCGCGCGATCGTCTGCATCAGAGTGTGGTTCTTCATTGGCTTGTCGAGATAGATCGTCGAGCAGGTTGGCACGTCGAAGCCGGTGATCCACATGGCGCAGACGAAGACCAGTCTCGACCTCCCCACCTCCTGGAGCAAGGCTTAAAGCGGAACCGACGAGTTCACCGCCCGGATGCAGGAGGCCATCAACGGGATGATGCTGGACATGATCGCCGCGACTGCCCGCAAGGACTATGACGACAGGCGGCGGCGGCAGGCCCAGGGTATCCAGAAGGCCAAGCAGGAAGGGCGCTACCGGGAGCGGCCTGAGGACCAGGAGCGCAATGCGGCCATAGTGAAGATGCTCAAGGCGGGCCAGTCCTGGAACAACATCGTGGCCGCAACCGGGGCCTCCAGGCGCACCTTGGCTAGGCTGGCGAAGCGGAGCCATTTAGCGTTCCCCTCGGCACGTCATAAGCAGGTGGTCCGTACCGTCTGCCCTACGCACTCCAACCGCTGGACAAGGATAGCCCCGCAGCGCGTGCTCATGTCGGTCTGAGGTACCGCCACCGGGCAGCCTCTCGGCGTCTGGCGGTCGAGTTGTGTGCGTCAAGTTCTGCAAAAATGGCGTGGCATTCAGCGGTGACGTTGGCGTGTCCGCCGCGCAGCCC
>NZ_JBVVQO010000072.1:0-5168 GCF_055811215.1 Mesorhizobium sp. WSM4819 | reverse complement strand
GCCATGGCCGCCCCTCGCCTCAGAGTAAGGGCTGCTCTCTCTCCAGAGCTTTTTGCAGAACCTTCAGGACACTATCACTTCAGAAGTCTCCTCCCGATGCCGAAGTAGCGACCCATCCGGGGCCGCCTGCCCCGCGATCGGAAATGTCTGCCTGGCGCAATAAGATGTCCAAGGTGGTCGCCGGCAGCGTCTGCTATCCGGCATCGCAAAGATCGCCTCAAGGGCGGACATGCGGCGCAAAGCAGCCATGCCGCCGTCGCGTGTGAGACTCTGCTTCGGGTCGGAGAACGAACGTGCTACGCGGGAGGCGCCTGCGGTTGAGGTAGAGATCAGGGACCGGTCGTCGCGCCCGCATTGAGCGTCATTCGGCGGCGGCAGAGCATGACGGGCTTCTTCAACAAGGAGCCTGACCATGACCCATCCCGCTCTCGATGCACATCCATCAGCCCTTTGCGCCAGCGGTTGATCGGCGACATGACCATGTGGCGTTTCTCACGGGAGACGCAGCGCAACTATCTCCGACCCATTCGGATTTGCTTAGCGGCGCGAGCCAGGCGGCGAAGGTGTCAGCCTAGTGCAAGGCCGGCCAGGTCACGGAAGAAGGCCAGATCGCCTGATCGATGCTTGGAAGGTTTTCCAACGCGGGCCGATGTCTGCGTTGCGCGCCCGCATCGAAAAACCTTCACCGAGTCGGTCATCTGATGGAGGCGCCAGAGCCTCCAAAGGCGGACGATCGACAGCTTTTTGAGGTGAGCGTAACGAGATTCGTCAACGGGCGGATTCCCAAAACGGCACCGACCCGAGAACAGTGGCTTTATCATTTTTTTGAGTCCTGCGCGGTAAGGTTCCGCGCATGTGGTTGAAGACGTACTTGATCATCACCGGCGTCGGCGCGTTCGTGGCGCTGACAATGCCATGGCTGGTCATCATCGGCAGTTTCTTGATTATCCCGGGGCTCATCCTCGCGTCGATGCCAACGGCCTTCATGTATGGCGTCGCCTTCGCGCTGTTCCGCTTGCTGCTCGGAAGTTTCCTTTCAGGCGTACCTCTGAACGTCATGTCGGGCGCCGCGACGCTGGCACTGTTCTGGACCATCCCCCAGCCAGGCCTCACCTCGGCGAGGGACATGCTGGTCAGCCTGAAGGAGCCGGACATTCAGCCGAGCGCACCGATTGCGCTCAACGGCGACATTCTCCTCGCCCGCCCGTTCGAGGGCCGTTGCGACGCATTGTGCGCGGCCTTGCTCAAGACCCCGGGCGTCACTTCAGTCCGCGTCCAGACCCTTCGCGGTCATTCCAATACCTATCGCATCGTGCCGGACTCGACGCCCGGCAAACGAAGCACCGTTATCGGGCATGGCCTGCTGGAAGAGCGGCGCTACGATGCCTCCGATCCACTCGCCCCTCAGCGCGCGCTGGAAGCCGAATGGAACCTGATGATGTCAGAGGGCAAGGCGCTGCTGCAAAGCGACGACGCCCCCGAACCCGGCTTCACCATCGCGATCGAGGACGGCCCTGCCGTGCCCGATTCCAAGCCCCGGTCGGGACGGGTGGATTGGTCGCTCGAACCCTCCGCACCCCACCGCAAGGCGCTCACCATCACCGACGCCGGTGAACAGGTGCTGCTGCGGCAGTCGATCCTGTCGATCTTTGCCCCGGCGGCGCCGTTGCTGATCGGGACTTCGGGCGGGATCGAGAACTTCCGGTTCGGCTGGGCGCGTCGGCGGCTCGGTGACGGAAGGATGTACGCCGAGGTTCCGGTCAACCGGCTGCTACTCGACCACACCAGCGTTTCGCGCGGCGTGGATATCGAAGCGGCGAAAACGAGAACGCGCGAGGAACTTGCCAGAGCGCTCGACGATCCGCATAAGCCGGTGAGCGATCCCGCGTTCGCGCTCGCCAATCAGTGGATGGACTCGTTCCGCGCGAACGACCAGCCGCTCGGCGAGAGCGACCGGCGTCTGCTGGTTCGCATCTTGGAGGACCTGCGGGTGCGATCCTCAGACGGGCTGTGGGCGGTCATCAAACAGGTTGATGGCGACTCCGCCGATCTGCGGCGGCTCGCCGCCCGCCGCTACCTCGCGGCCACCGACAAGAAGGAGTCGCGCCACTGGATCAATGCCCTGGCCGGCCTCCCTGTAGGTGCATACGCCGATCCTCTGCCGGAAGAGCGCGCGATTCTCGCAGATCCGGCGGTCAGCCGCTTTGCCACCGGCCTGATCAAGCGCCAGGGCGAGCGCGGCGTCGATGCCGTGCCCGACCTGTTGCGGCTGCTGCGTGAGTACTCCGTCTACGATCCAGGCAAGTATGGCTTCAGCGACCTGACCGCGGCTACCGATGCCGTGCGAAGCGGCTTTCGCCGCATTGGCCCTGCGGCCTCTTTCGCACGGCCTGAGATCGAGCAGTTCCTGGCTTCGCCGGGTCTGAAGTACCGCTACAAGACGCTCGGCCAGGAAGAATGGGACGCGCTGCTGGTCGTCCTCGGGAAGCCTGTCGAAACGCTTACCAAGCCGGAAAACCGAAGTGGTACCGACGCGAGGTACCGCGAGCGCGTCGCTCAACGGGCCGCCAGACCTTACGATCCGCGCCGGGATTGATCGCCGACACGGGACGAGAACCTCGCCAATTTATTGCATGCGGATTCCGCTATTTCGGCCTAATCGTTCACGCGATTGATCGTGCTTCGAAACATCCTGCTTTTTGGAAGAGTGTGCCGCCGCTCAGAGGCAGAATCTCAGCGCAGAGTAACGTCAATGGTTTGATTCAGCCCTTGTCCGCGATGGCGGGATCGTTGGTTACTGGCGCAACCATGATCTCCAGCGTGGTCGTTGGCTATGTCTGCTTTCAGGAAACGGCAAAACTGATCTCAACGACCTGAATGAGGCGCAGGGCCGACCGACACAAGGTTTGGGGCCACCCCGATTGCGACTGTCGGCCCGCTGGTCACCGCCAGCCCCGCGCTTTCCCCATAGCATCCACCCTGCACCCCGCAGCTTCCTGCTTGGGAGGTTTTCCAACGCGGGCTGATGTCGATCCCAGCCCGCACCCTCGCGTTGCGGCCCACATCGAAAAACCTTCACCGGTATGCCATTAAATCGTGTAGTATGTACGTTTTCCGGAGACGGCATGTCCGAGGAGCGGGTTGAGCGCCGTCTGGCGGCGATCCTGGCTGCCGACGTGGTAGGCTACAGTCGCCTGATGGAAGCAAATGAAGAGCGAACGCTCGGCGCGCTTCGCCAGCATCGCCGCGAGTTCTTCGATCCAACTGTAGCCAAGCATGGCGGGCGCATCTTCAAGGTGATGGGCGACGGCTTGCTTGTCGAGTTCGGCAGCGTTCTCAATGCGGCCCGTTGTGCCGTAGAAATCCAGCGCGGGATGGTAGAGCGCAACGCCGGGATCCCGGAAGACCGCCATTTCAAGTTTCGGATGGGCATCAATCTCGGCGATCTTGTCGTCGACGGCGACGATTTTTACGGCGACGGTGTGAACATGGCAGTCCGGTTGCAAGGTCTCGCCGTACCCGGCGGCATTGCCTGTTCGGAGGCGGTGCGCCACGAGGTCGGCAACAAACTCGACCTGGACTTCGCCGATCAGGG
Source organism: Mesorhizobium sp. WSM4819 (assembly GCF_055811215.1). Classification (NCBI taxonomy): domain Bacteria; kingdom Pseudomonadati; phylum Pseudomonadota; class Alphaproteobacteria; order Hyphomicrobiales; family Phyllobacteriaceae; genus Mesorhizobium; species Mesorhizobium sp. WSM4819. The sequence goes on along the minus strand of NZ_JBVVQO010000072.1, from coordinate 1,573 downwards.
TGCCAGGACGGTGAAGAACATGTCCCATCCGGTGCATGTCTATTTCGCCAATTGGGGGAATGTCGCCTCGCGCAACGAAATGCGGACCGGCGAGATTGGGACGCGCCCCGACAAGCCTTCGGTGGCCGTCCTGCCCTTCGCCAATATGAGCAACGATCCCGACCAGGAGTTCTTCAGCGACGGCATCACCGAGGACATCATCACGGACCTGTCCAACGTTTCGGGCCTCTTCGTGCTCAGCCGCAACACCGTCTTCGCCTGCAAGCGCCGCGCCCTGAACCTGGAACACATCGCCAGTGAACTCGGTGTCGCCTATGTGGTCGAGGGAAGCGTCCGCAAAGCCGGGAACCGCGTCAGGATCAATGCCGAACTGACCGAAGGGGCGAGCGACGGCCACGTCTGGGCCGCCCGCTATGACCGCGACCTCACCGATATCTTCGCCGTGCAGGACGGGATCACCAAGGCAATCGTCGAGCAGCTCAAGGTCAAACTCCTTCCCGAGGAGAAGAAGGCGATCGAGCAAGCGCCGACCGAGAATGTCGAAGCCTATACGCATTATCTGAGAGGCCGCGAGTATTACCACATCGCGTCGAAGGCAAACCACCTGATGGCCAGGCAAAGTTTCGCCAGGGCTATCGAACTCGACCCGAGCTATGCTCGAGCCTATGCCGGCATCGCGGTCTGCAACACGCGGCTCCGCTCGCAATTTGGCTTCGACATTCAGGTCGAGGATATTCTGGCAACCACTGCAAAGGCGTTGGCTATCGACCCCAATCTGCCAGAAGCGTATGCGGCCATGGGGCACGCCCTTTCGGGCGCTGGTCGCCGCGCCGAGGCAGTTGCCGCCTTCGAGCGGGCTTTGGCCATCGATCCTAACTGCCATGAGGCCAATCGGTACTATGCCGAGTTCTGCGTGACCCAGGGTCAGTTCGAAATGGCAGCGACGTATTTCCTGAGGGCAATCGAGATCAAGCCGGCGGATTATGGTGCGCCGGTTATGCTCGTGAACGTCTTCCGCTCGCTCGGGCAGAACGATCAAGCCGAAAACTATGCGCGGATCGCGATAGGGAAGGCCGAGGAGGAGCTAAGGCTCCACCCGGAGAATGCCAATGTCGGATGCCTTGGCGCGATCATGCTCGCCTTCCTCGGTGAGCACGATCGAGCATTGGCATGGCTCGAGCGCTCCCTTGCGACCGAATCCGGCGACATCAACATCCAGTACAATGCCGCCTGCACCTATGCGCTGCTGGGCGAGAGCGACCGGTCGATCGACCTGCTGGAGGCCTGGTTGCCTCAGGTCGGCACGGAAATGAAGCTGTGGTTCAAGAACGACTCCGATTTCGAGCCCATTCGCGGCCACCCGCGCTACCCCAGGCTGATAGAACTCACGGAATAGGGCGGGGCCGGCGCGCGTTCGCAGACCCGACAAACAAAAGGCTTACGTTGCTTATGAAGTTCTCGCCAAGCAACGGAGATTACTTTATGCTAAGCTAATATGTCGACCGTGAACAATCTTGATCGCTAAGCGGCAAGCTGCTTCGGCCGGTTCAGGAACGCGGCGATCAAGAGCCAC
>NZ_JBVVQO010000071.1:0-5176 GCF_055811215.1 Mesorhizobium sp. WSM4819 | reverse complement strand
GTCTTGCCATGATCGACATGGCCAATCGTGCCGATGTTCACATGAGGCTTTGTACGCTCGAATTTACCTTTTGCCATGTGATCTCTCCATTCCTGCTCGCCCGTGCGGGCTTTGAATTAAGTTAGCGCTGCAACCCGTTGGGGTTACGCGTATTTCTTCTGGACTTCCTGAGCGACCGCGGTGGGGACCGGCTCGTAGTGATCGAACTGCATCGTGTAGGCCGCGCGGCCCTGACTCATCGAGCGCAAATTGTCGACGTATTTGAACATGTTGGCGAGCGGCACCATGGCGTTGACAACAACCGCCACGCCACGCGATTCCTGGCCCTGAATCTGGCCGCGACGGCCGTTCAGATCACCGATGACGCTGCCGACATAATCTTCCGGCGTCACCACTTCGACCTTCATGATCGGCTCGAGCAGCTGCACGCCAAGCTTGGGCGCCGCTTCACGGAAGCAGGCACGGCCGGCGATTTCGAAGGCGAGCACCGAGGAGTCGACATCATGGTAGGCGCCGTCGATCAGCGTCGCCTTGACGCCGATCATCGGGAAGCCGGCGAACGGGCCAGAGGTCATGACGCTGTTGATGCCCTTTTCGACACCGGGGATGTATTCCTTCGGCACAGCGCCGCCGACGATCTTGGATTCGAACAGGAATTCGCTGCTTTCCGGATTCGGTTCGAACAGGATCTTGACACGGGCGAACTGGCCGGTGCCGCCGGTCTGCTTCTTGTGGGTGTAGTCCTGCTCGTGCCTGCGGGTGATCGTCTCGCGATAGGCCACCTGCGGCGCGCCAACATTGGCCTCGACCTTGAACTCGCGACGCATGCGGTCGACGATGATGTCGAGGTGGAGTTCGCCCATGCCGGAGATGATCGTCTGGCCGCTTTCCTCGTCGGTCTTGACGCGGAAGGACGGGTCCTCGGCGGCCAGGCGATGCAGCGCAAGGCCCATCTTTTCCTGGTCGTTCTTGGTCTTCGGCTCGATCGCGATCTGGATGACCGGATCGGGGAATTCCATGCGCTCGAGGATGACCGGATGCAGCGGATCGCAGAGCGTGTCGCCAGTCGTCGTGTCCTTGAGGCCGGCCAAGGCGACGATGTCGCCGGCGAAGGCCTCTTCGACGTCAGCGCGCGAATTCGCATGCATCTGCAGCATGCGGCCGATGCGCTCCTTCTTGCCCTTCACCGTATTGTCGACCGAGATGCCCTTGGTGAGCTTGCCCGAATAGATGCGGGCAAAGGTGAGCGAGCCGACGAACGGGTCGTTCATGATCTTGAAGGCGAGCATCGACAGCGGCTCGTTGTCGTCGGCGTGACGCTCGATCTCGGCGTCGGTCTTGGCATCGACGCCCTTGATGGCCGGAACGTCGGCCGGCGACGGCAGATATTCGACGACTGCGTCAAGCAACGGCTGCACGCCCTTGTTCTTGAAGGCCGAGCCGCAGAACATCGGGTAGAACTTCACCGCGATGGTGCCCTTGCGGATCAGGGCGCGGATCTCGTCATTGCTGGGCATCTTGCCGTCGAGGTAATTCTCGAGCGCTGTCTCGTCCATTTCGACGGCGGCCTCGATCATCTTCTCGCGATATTCTTCGGCACGTGCCCTAAGGTCGTCCGGGATCTCGACGACGTCCCAGGCGGCGCCCAGCGTCTCGTCGCGCCAGACCAGCGCGTTCATCTCGACGAGATCGACGACACCCTTGAACTCGGTCTCGGCGCCGATCGGCAGCTGCATAACGACAGCCTGCGCACCGAGGCGCGAGCCGATCATTTCGACCGAGCGATAGAAATCCGCGCCGATCTTGTCCATCTTGTTGCAGAAGATCATGCGCGGCACGCGGTACTTGTCGGCCTGGCGCCAGACGGTCTCCGTCTGCGGCTCGACACCGGCGTTGGCGTCGAGCAGCGCAATGGCGCCGTCGAGCACGCGCAACGAACGCTCGACCTCGATGGTGAAATCGACGTGGCCGGGAGTGTCGATGATGTTGAAGCGGTGCATCTTGCCGTCACGAGCCTTCCAGAAGGTCGTGGTCGCGGCGGACGTGATGGTGATGCCGCGTTCCTGCTCCTGCTCCATCCAGTCCATGGTCGCAGCGCCGTCATGGACTTCGCCGATCTTGTGCGACTTGCCCGTGTAGTAGAGGACGCGCTCAGTGGTCGTCGTCTTGCCGGCGTCGATATGCGCCATGATACCGAAATTGCGGTAGTCTTCGATTTTATATTCGCGGGCCATGGGAGGTGCCTCTTCAGTCTCGTTCGCGCTTTACCAGCGGTAGTGCGCGAAGGCGCGGTTGGCTTCTGCCATCTTGTGGGTGTCTTCACGCTTCTTGACGGCGGTGCCGCGGTTGTTGGCCGCGTCCATCAGCTCGCCGGAGAGGCGGTCGACCATCGTGGTCTCGTTGCGGTTGCGGGCGGCGGCGATCAACCAGCGGATGGCCAGCGCCTGACGGCGCTCGGGGCGCACGTCGACCGGAACCTGGTAGGTGGCGCCGCCGACGCGGCGCGAACGCACTTCCACATGCGGCGCGACATTGTCGAGCGCCTGATGGAAGACGGTGACCGGCTCCTGCTTGGTCTTGGACTGAACCTGGTCGAGCGCGCCGTAGACGATGGTCTCGGCAACCGACTTCTTGCCGTCATACATGACGGCGTTCATGAATTTGGTGACGATCAGATCGCCGAACTTCGGGTCCGGGTTGATCTCACGCTTTTCTGCACTGTGACGACGGGACATTTTTTCTCTGCCTCAATTCTGCGTGGTGGCCTGGATCCCGGATCGTCGCCTGGCGCCGTCCGGGATGACCTTGGCTACGCTTCGGTCACTTCGGACGCTTGGCGCCGTATTTCGAACGGCGCTGCTTGCGGTTCTTCACACCCTGCGTGTCGAGCACGCCGCGGATGATATGGTAGCGGACGCCCGGAAGATCCTTGACGCGACCGCCGCGGATCATCACCACCGAGTGCTCCTGAAGGTTGTGGCCTTCGCCGGGGATGTAGCCGATCACTTCAAAACCATTGGTCAGGCGGATCTTGGCCACCTTGCGCAGCGCCGAGTTAGGCTTCTTCGGCGTCGTTGTGTAGACGCGCGTGCAGACACCCCGCTTCTGCGGGTTCTGCTGCATGGCCGGGACCTTGTTGCGCTTCACCGGCGCAATGCGCGGCTTGCGGATCAGCTGGTTGACGGTAGGCATTAAACCCTCTTGTCTCTCAATTCCGTGTCTCGCCCGGTCAGGGCCGCTCAAAGCGTCATTTCCATACGCAAATTCGGGCCACAAACCGCGCCTCGCGGTCTTGCCCGAACAAATGGCAGAGGAAGCGGAAACCGCTTCATGCACGCCGGAAATGTCTTTTCGCTCGTAAAACGAACCCTGTTTGAGGCAAACTCCAAAGCGTGTCGCTTCGGAAGGGAGAGCCTCACATCGGTTCTGACTGGGCGGCTTCTACTCGCAAGCCTGTTGCCCGTCAACCCCGGAGCACCAAATATTACGCTGAAACCGAGGCTTGGCAGCCATGCGAAAAGCGCATGTAATTTTCTTTCGCCATTTTGCAAGAGCAAGGAAGAAAGTGACCGGCCCTCGGCTGTTGCATAGCCACGCTTCATGCGAAAAAGCGACATGAACAGCGCAAATCCCCTCGCCCGGAGGAATCGGCCCGTGAACGACAATGATGAGCGCCCGGTCACCATCATCACCGGTCGGGCGTGGAAAAGAAAGGGCGGCAAGCCGGAAGGCGTCCACCTCATGCTGGTCGCGCCCGACGACGATTCGGCGGTGCGCCGGGCGCTCGAATCACTGGCGGCCGAAGGCTACGCCGAGGCGGAACTCGACCAGATCGGCGACCTGGACGGCGTGCCCGACGAAGAGCCGCATTTGTCGGCCTATCAGGGCGCGCTTGAAGGCGAAGTGTCGATCGTCACCTTCGACGTGCCGCTGTGACCAGCCATGTCCCTGGCGGTCGCGGTTTGGGGCCGTCGCGGTCTGGCACTGCTTGCCCGGCATCGGTTCTCTGCTAAGAACCAAGCGCAATATCAACCTGCGGAGTTCCCATGTCCCTGAATAGCGGTCCCATCAAGCTCGGCATCGTCGGCGTGGGAAAGATTGTTCGCGACCAGCACCTGCCGGCCCTGGCCAAGGACCGCGACTACCTGCTCACCGCCGCCGCCAGCCGGCACGGCAAGGTCGACGGCATCGCGAATTTCCCTGATATCGAGGCGATGCTCGACGCCGTGCCGGAGCTCGAGGCCGTATCGCTCTGCATGCCGCCGCAGTTCCGCTACGACGCCGCGCGGACGGCACTCGAAGCAAAAAAGCATGTTTTTCTGGAAAAGCCACCCGGCGCCACGGTCAGCGAGGTCGAAGATCTGAAAGCGCTGGCCGCGGCAAACGGCGTCTCGCTGTTCGCCAGCTGGCATTCGCGCTATGCGCCGGCGGTGGAAGCCGCACGTGCATTTTTAGGCTCGACCCAGATCAGGTCGGCCGCCATCAACTGGAAGGAGGACGTGCGCCGCTGGCATCCGAACCAGGACTGGATCTGGGCTCCAGGCGGCTTCGGCGTCTTCGATCCCGGCATCAACGCGCTGTCGATCGCGACCCACATATTGCCGGCGATGTTCATCAGCTCGGCAATCCTCGATTTTCCCGAAAACCGCGCCGCCCCGATCGCCGCGCACATCGCCTTCCGCACCTCGAACGGCTTGCCGGTGGCGATGGAACTCGACTGGCGCCAGACCGGCCCGCAAAGCTGGGACATCCTGGCCGAGACGGACAAGGGCGCGATGGTGCTTTCTGGCGGCGGCGCAAAACTCGCGGTCGACGGCCGCGTCGTTCACGACGAGCCGGAAGCCGAATATCCGATGCTCTACAAGCGCTTCGCCGAGATTGTGCGCGCCGGCGTCTCCGACGTCGATCTCGCTCCGCTCCAACATGTCGCCGACGCCTTCATGCTCGGCAAGCGCAATGTGGTGGAAGCGTTTTTCGATTGACGCGTACAATGCGGCTATGAACGACCCGCCTGCCCAGCGTTGGTAAACGACCCGCCTGCCCAGCGTTGGTAGTTGGCGAAAGCGGAAGCGGAAGCGCCATACAATCTCCCCTGGATCCCTCAAGTTGTGTGCGTCAAGTTCTGCAAAAATGGCGTGGCATTCAGCGGTGACGTTGGCGTGTCCGCCGCGCAGCC
>NZ_JBVVQO010000070.1:0-5923 GCF_055811215.1 Mesorhizobium sp. WSM4819 | reverse complement strand
GCAGGCGCGACGACCGGTTCCTGATCTCTACCTCAACCGCAGGCGCCCTCCCGCGCAGCGGGTTCGTTCTTCGGCCCGGTAGCTGTCGACTAGAGTAAGCACGCCCGGCCTCCCATTCGACATTATCAGGATTGGCTTACCGTCCATTTAGCAAGGCGTTAATACCTAAACATCAGTTTTGCTGCCGACCTCCCATTCTGGCCAGGGAAGCATGAAGAAGGCGACCATGGCCAGCAGGCACGCCGCGGCGATGAACGCGAAGACAGCAGCGAATGGATTGATGCTAAACGTGCTCGCGGTGGACGCCACCCATCCAGTTGCGCCCTGCATGATGGCAACGCCGAGGAATACAGCTGTGTTCAGAATTCCGAATGCTCGGCCGACGACCTGAGGATCATATGCACTCTTAGTGTCTGCGAACTGCAAGATCGTGAAGCCGGTGAGCGCCCCAAGCGCAACGCACATCGTAGCATCGACGATCCAGTTGGCGGAGATTGCAAGGATGAGGAAAATTCCGGCGGAAGTGGCCATGCTCGCGCAGATCAGGTATCGCCGTGAGCGTCCTTTCGCCCGCAACCAGACCGAATAGCGGTGGGCCAACCAAGGTCGCGACCGATGAGGCGAGAAGCACATTCCCGACGTCCGTCAGTGTGAAGCCGTGTCGCTCCATGAACAAGGGTGTCGCCCACAGGCCCCTCAGCGCGATGTAGGACGAATAGCCAACGAGCGCGAGCGCAACGATGCCCTTGGTCTGCCGTTTTTTCAGGATCGCAAGCGTCTCTCGAATTGCGCCTGCGATGTCGCCTGAGTTCTTGCCGTGATCATCCCGAACGAGGACCAGGATGCACACCAAGTTCGCCGCCGCCATCGCGCCCGTCACCACAAAAGCGCTGCGCCAGCCCCAATGTTCGACTACCCATGCCAGCGGCGTGCCAGTGGCCAGTAACCCAAGGCCGCTGAAGCTGAGAACCAAGCCCGATACTCGGGCAAAACTCTTTTCGGAAAAATGTTTGCTTACAAAGAACAGCGATCCCACAAAGGCTGGTGCGCAGCCGATGCCAATGAGCAACTGCCCCAGCATCAAAACCGGGAAGCCTGTTGCAATGAACGACAGGAGCGCTCCCGCTACTGCAAGGAGGAATGCCGAACCAACGGTCTTTCTCACGCCATAAAGGTCAAGCGCCAGGCCCATCGGGATCTGGGCGAGGGCAAAGGACAGATGGAAGGCGCCGGCGTAGATGCCGAGTTCTTCGGTCGAGAGTCCGAATTCACGTTGCAGTCCGGGGGCGACGATGGCCGCGATAGTACGAAACACCTGACTCATCGCGGCCACGCCGACAAGCGTCGCGAGCATGACTCCGGCCGCACCGGCCTTGTCTGCGTTGAATACTTTCAGCCTACCGCCCTCCTTCCGGCCAAGCCGCAATGCGATCGATAACCTGGTATCCCGTTGCACCTAGGGGCAAATCTCCCATGCGAACGCGGCCTCATCTGCCTACCTGTCCGCGACTCGAGCATCTCGACGTAGTGCGGATTGTACATGATACCCAATACGTTGCCGAACGGATCGACCACCGAGGCGGTGACGAAGCCGCTCTCGCGCTTGGTGATCGGATCGTACTCCGTGGCGCCCATGGCCTTGAGCCGAGCGAACGCCGCCTCGATGTCGTCGACGTGCCACAGCAGTATGGCACCGCCCGGACCGGGCTGCATCGCTGCTGGTGCGTAGCGGCGGTCGATGATGCCGAACTCGTCCTCGTCGTCGCCGATTCGGAACTCGACATAGGCGGGGTTTTCCGCGTCGGGCCGCTGGAAGTACGCCTCGACGCCGAACAGCTCCGCGTACCAGTCGCGCGCCGCGGCCACGTCGTCGGCCCAGAAGTTCACCGTGGTCATGCCACGCAAAAAGTGCTTGTTGCTCATTGTCGTAACCCTTTCCTTGATTGCGATCGGACGGCCAAATGATGCGCGATAGTGGTCCGCATCCGGCCCCGTCTGGCGCGAGTAGTCCTGGTTGAGCGGGTCGTTCCAGATGATGTGCCAGCCCCCGATGTCGGGATCGAAGATACGCAAGGTCGTGCCATACATGGTGGACGGCGCAGGGCGTCTGGGCCTGATCCAGATATCCTGAATTGCGCGACCTTCCAGCACCCAGCCGAAATGGATTTCTCCGGTTGATTCCTCGGTCGTGCCGTCATCGAGATGACGTATGGTGTCCATTCCCAGCTTCCGATCAGCCACCCGTACAGGTGCATGTCTTTCGCCCGGTCGGCTGGCGGAGCCTTGGATCCGAGAGCGGCGAGAAACGGCAATTCGTCATAGTCAAAGACCTTTTGTTCTTCAGCAATCGTGGGAGAAGTTTAGCACGGCCCTCCTGACAGGGAGCCGTCAGGAGATCGGGCCAAACGTCGGGCTGGGCACTTCAGCCGAACGGCGGCTAACCGCTGAACTCACCCTGATCGCAGACAGACGGCTCACGGGTCCCGAAGCAGCAGTTGCGGGCGGTGCGCTACACCGCAGCAGGGGATCCGAACCAAGCAGCGAGCGCGTCGGTGAGGCCCTTCTGGGTTTTGTCGCCAACCCAGGCAACATGCCCGTCGGGCCGGATCAATACGCAGTGGGAACGCTCACCGTCCCAAGAACCGGAAGCTCCCAAGGGCCCTCATACTTGGCGTCGATCACCTTGACCCTATTTGCCCACGGCGCGTTTTCGAGGCCGCCGGCCTGGCCCAGGTTGAGCAGCACCGGGCGGGCATCGTACAGCAGCGAAAAGAGCCTCACTGTTCCGTTGGCAGTGACGAGGTCAAGGTCGGGCATGCGGCGTCCGAGCAGTGGGTGCCCCGGTCCGAGGTCGTAATGAATGTCGAGGCCAGACATCATTGCCGCAAATCGCCGCCGAGGTTCATCCATGCCGAGCAACTCGGCCATGGTGTCTCGCAGTGCGTTGGTGCGCTCGTCCCCGCGGCGAAGCGCCACCGAGGCCATCGTGTGGCGCAACACGCGGGCCGCGACCGGGTGGCGCTCGGCGTGATAGCTGTCGAGGAGGCTTTCCGGCGACGTGCCCTTGACCACCTGGGCCAGTTTCCATCCGAGGTTGACCGCATCCTGCACGCCGGTCTGGAGGCCCTGCCCACCATCCGGGGGATGGATGTGGGCGGCGTCGCCGGCGAGCAGTACCCGTCGCTTGCGATAGGCTGCGGCCTGCCGGGCCGCATCGGTAAAGCGGGTGATCGAGGTGGGATTATGGATCCCGTAGTCAGTTCCGTAGACGGCTATGAGCGCCTCGCTGAGATCGCGGAGAGTGGGTTCCGCCGTCTGTCCGACCTGCCGCTCGGTCACCAGGACGCCGACCGGCCCCTCATCTGCATAGACTATCTGACCATCGCGGATCTCGTAATCCACCCTGCCGATAGAATGGATGCCGAGGGCATCCCGGCGGATACCCCATTCGGGCGGCGTCTCGGCAAGCTCGGCTTGCGCGATCAGATTGCTGGTGGTGGGCTCCGATCCAGGGAATTCGATGCCGGCCGCCTTGCGGACGAGGCTACGCCCTCCGTCGCACCCAACGAGATAGTCCGCTCGCAGCGATCGGCCGTCGCTGAGCGCCACATCGACACCGACGTCGTCCTGGGTGAAGCCGGTCACTTCAGTGCCGCGATAGATTGACACCGCCAGTTCGTCGACCCAGCCCGCGAGAATCCGCTCGATATGCTTCTGCCACAGCCCGAGACTGTAGGGGTGGCGCGTCGGAAAGCTGCTGATGTCGAACGTGACCCCGGCAAACCCGGTGACCTGCGCCTTCTGGCCCTCGGCGAGGAACCGGTCGGCGATGCCGCGCTGATCGAGAACCTCGATAGTGCGGGCGTGGAGACCACCGGCCCGCGAGCCCGGCAAATCCTGACTCGGGCGCCGCTCGACAATGGCCACATCGACGCCGGCCAGCGTCAACTCGCCCGCCAGCATCATCCCTGTCGGACCACCTCCGGCGATTATTACGGCATGCTGGGTCATCTTCGCTCCTGTGCTGGTGCTCCCGGTTCAAGCCGGCCTCAGCCAAGGTCCCGAACCTTACGGATTAAAACAGGGCTGCCCCAAATCAGGGGTATCGCACATCGTAGCAGCCCTTAGGTCCTTTCTGGGCGCGGAACTCTGGTCTGCTTCGGTCTCAACGCCGGCCTCGGTGACCGGAATGTCCGGTTGTCGAGATCTGCAGCCAGAAGCTGCCAGTCCGGTGTCGGCCCCTAGGCTGCCGAGCAGCAACGCGCCTCATCTCGATCATTTCGCCGGCCGTTGCCGCATCGCTTTGATCATACCGCAGTTCGCTCCCGCAAGGCGCGAGAGCAGCAAATGGTGACAAGCCGCAGCCGTGACGTTCTTCTTCGCGGGGCGGCCGCGAAGGACTGGCTGGCAAACCGCCGGCGACCTGTCACTGCTGCCGTGCGGCACAGCATGCTAGGAACCATTCTAAACGTCATGACGAGGATTCCGCCTTGCCCGCCGTTCCTGCCCGCATCCTGCCGACGATCGTCATCTCGCAGTTCGCCGCGACTTCGCTGTGGTTCGCCGGCAATGCGGTGATGCCCGACCTGCAGCGTAGCTCCGGCCTGCCGGCGTCCGCCGTCGGCGACATCACGATCGCCGTGCAGCTCGGCTTCATCGCCGGTACGCTGATCTTCGCCTGGCTAGCGATCGCCGACCGCTACTCGCCGCGCATCATCTTCTTCCTTTCCACGCTCGCCGGCGCGGCGGCAAATGCGGCGACGCTGGCGAGCGGCGGTGAGTTTCTGCCCCTGCTCGCGGCTCGGTTCGCAACCGGCTTCTTTCTCGCCGGCATGTATCCCGTAGGCATGAAGATCGCGTCGGGCTGGTACGACCGCGACCTCGGGCTCGCGCTCGGCTGGCTGGTCGGGGCGTTGGTGCTCGGAACGGCATTTCCCCATCTCATCCGCGGCCTGGGCGGCGATCTGCCTTGGCAGGGCGTGATCCTGTCGGTCTCGGCGGTATCGATCGCCGGCGGTCTGGCGATGCTCTTTCTCGTGCCGGACGGGCCGCAGCTCAGAGCGGTCGCGAAGTTTGACCCGGCCGCATTCGCGACGATCTTCCGCTCGGCCGATTTCCGGGCGTCGGCCCTCGGCTATTTCGGCCACATGTGGGAGCTCTACGCCTTCTACGCGTTCCTGCCGGTGCTGCTGGCGGCGCGACTTGGCAGCGACGGCGCGACGGTTTCGATGTGGAGCTTCGCGGCGATCGCCACCGGGTTTCTCGGCTGCATGGTCGGCGGCTACCTTTCGCGGGGGATCGGCAGCGCGCGCGTTGCCTATATGCAGTTGTCGGCGTCCGGCCTGTGCTGCCTCGTCTCACCGCTGGCGTTCCTGGCGCCCTTGCCGGTGTTCCTCGCCTTCCTGTTGTTCTGGGGCGTGGTCGTTGCCGGCGACTCGCCCCAATTCTCCACGCTCAACGCCCGTTTCGCCCCGCCGAGGCTCGTCGGCTCGGCGCTGACGATCGCCAATTGCATCGGCTTCTCAATCACGATCGTTTCGATCGCGCTGCTTGACTGGCTGATTGAAACCGCCGGACCGCAGTATGTTTTCGTGATGCTGGTGCCCGGGCCGGTGCTCGGGCTGGCGGCGTTAAGACGGCTGGCCGCGAAGCCGGCGTAAGGAACAGCCGTGGCGGCACTGTGCCGCCGCGGCCGGGGATGGTGATGAAGTGGACGCCGAGACCGAAGGACGACATGACCGAGTAGAGTTCATCGCCTGTGGCTGCGGGGTCAGTCCAGCGAACCAGCAGTCGCTGACCTTCATCCTATCTCCACTGCCGGCGAGCCGCGAGGTCTGCTGAGAGGTCGAAGAACGAACCCGCTGCGCGGGAGGGCGCCTGCGGTTGAGGTAGAGATCAGGAACCGGTCGTCGCGCCTGCATTG
>NZ_JBVVQO010000069.1:0-6060 GCF_055811215.1 Mesorhizobium sp. WSM4819 | reverse complement strand
GCCACAAGGTCCCGACTTTCGGCTCTTGTAGCTCTCGACCGGCTTGGCTCTGGCCTGGCCATCAGCCAAAGGGACCTAGACCTACGCGGCGCCGGCGATCTTTTCGGCGAAGAACAGGCGGGCCACGTCAAGCTCATCGGCGTCGGGCTCTATCATAGACTGCTCGAGCGTGCCTCATCGATTGCGCGAGGCGAGCCCGGCTCTGACATGCAACTTCCGGACATCAACTTGCAGGCCGGAGGGTCATTCCCAGAAAGCTATGTGCGGGAGCCAGCCATACGCCTCAGCCTGTATTCGCGGTTGTTTCGCATGAGCACGCATTCGGATCTCAATGCATTTGCCGACGAAGTGGAGGATCGCTTTGGAGCCATGCCGAGCGAAGTGGCTACCCTGCTGGAGGTAACCCGACTGCGCATGGATGCGGCGGCGTTGGGCTTGAGGCAGGTCGACATAGGACCCGAAGCGATTGCGATCACCTTCCGCACAAAGCCCTCCGCCTCAGTCCGGCAGAACATTTTAGGGCTGGACGGGTTCGAATTTCGACGAGGCCGCTTGATCTGCAGGCCGTCAACCAAACCAGGCATCGCAAAACTCGAGGTTCTACGAAGCGTGATCGGTTCTATTCGCTCGGCACACCGGCACGTGAGCTAAACGCTAGAGCGATTGCCGGTCAAAGCACAACCAGCAATGGCCACCGTAGCCTGTATGCTCACACCTGAGGTGCCGAATGCGTGTCCACATAGGGTCGAATCTCCCCGTTGACTGTTTTCCCGAGAATAGGCATTCAGCGCAGCCTACCACACCAACTTCAACCAGCGGCGCAGCAGGTCTAGATCACCGGTGAGGTTAGGTCGGTAGGGGGCTGTGGTGAGTGACAATTTCCCCATAAGACCGAATTGCGAAGCAATCTCGAGACCGTACCCGCCTCCATGCAGACGCCTTGGTGCCACCCCACAGCCACGTCAACCACGGTGATGCCTCCATCTGCCAGTCAGCGGACCTCCTTGCAGCACGGTTTCAATTGCTTTGCAGCGGCTGTCAAAGCGCCGCGGTCATTCCCAGTGGCTTTTATTAGCTCCCGGACCTGCTCTGGCGTGATGCCGTTCTCGCGGGCGAAATGTTCCACCTCATAATCCTCGTCGACGGCTACGAGGTTACGGTCGCGGAAATCACGCGTGGTCTTGTCATCGGCCATTTCGTCCTCCTGCGGCTTCGATCAACGGCAACGCTGGCAAGTGACTTTCGTTGCGCCGGCGCGTCTGGGGAGGGCCGCATAAGGAAGCGCTTGCGCTGATGACCTCCTATGCCGAAAGCGGAGACGCCGCGGCATTGAAGGCACATGCGCAGATGTCCGCTGCCATCGTCGAGAGGCATTTCGAGCACGCTCAGCAACTGGATAAGGCTAAGTGACACGGCCAAAGACGCGGCATGGGACTCTTCGGACCATGAAAAGGGATGTAGCGGGGTGGCCATGCTGGCCCCCTCGCTGCTGGTCGTCCGGCATACAAACCCGTCCGAGCCGAGCACCCGCCTAAGCGAAGTTCCACGCACGATCTGTCTTCTCTTCGCGATTCGATCTCTCTAGGCGTCGTTTAGCGGGAGCCAACGCTTGCCCTCCTACACGAACGGGCCCATGAGATTCTGCCGCCAGGACCGATCGCCGCGCCCGGCGAGCGAGTCGAGATAGGCCGTCCGGTTCGCAAGCGGAAGATCAGGCCGAACGGGCGAGACGAGTTCCGCCAGGCGCGCAATGCGCTCGCTTGTGCTCGGATGCGTCCGGAACCAGTGCAGCCACCGTGCCCCGCGCGAGTCGAAACGCTCCCAATCATCTCCCTGTATGGCTTCGATCCGTCGCAGAGCAAGGGCCAATGCCTGCGGATCGCCCGTGAGCTCCACGGCCCCTGCGTCGGCCAGGAACTCCCGCCGCCTTGAAAGCGAGAGCTGGAGAAGATCGCTAACAGTGGGCGAAAAGGTCAGGAGCAGAATGCCGAAGGGCGACAGAAACTCGCCCGTCGCCCAGAGCACCGGCAGCAGCGCGAAAAGCAGGAACAAGCCGACGCTTGACATCACCTGCGTCATGGTTCCAGCCGTCGCCGCGAGCCGCATGATGAAGATGTCGCCGTGGCGGATATGGGCGATCTCATGCGCCAGAACAGCAGCGAGTTCGCGCGGCGGCAGCGTCTGAAGGAGACCGCTGGTGACGGCGATGGCGGGATCTTGCCGATCGCCGGCAGCCATGGCCTGCAGGACGGGCGACGGCAGCAGGTGGAGAGTCGGCGCGCGAGGCAGGCCGGCGCGGCGCGCGAGCTCTGCGATCAGTATGACGAGTCCAGGATCGCTGTGCCGGTCCACGACGATGGCCCCATAGGCCTGCCGGAACAGGGCGCCGCCGGAGGTGGAGCCGACCAGGAGGGCGACACCGGACAGGATGAGGCCGAGAACGATGCCGTCCGACCCGCTGATCACGTACCCTGTCCATGCGGCGAGTGCCATAAGGCCGATGAGAATGATGACCGAATGAAGCCTGTTTAGCGCGCGCTGCTGCCTCAAGGCTTCGCTGTCGAGCAGGTACACTGTAGGACCGGGAGTTTGTTTTCGGCGCTGGCCCACTCTTCACCTCTTTTGCTGCGATTTCACAGCGCTCGTTTTCGGATCGAGCTTTGGACACAGTATAAAGCTCGGCACACCATTGCCCCTCCGATCGGAATGCGGATGCCAACAGACCGACAGTAAGGCGAGTACCACCCGGCCCTGGTTAAGCTAACGCGCAAGGAAGAGGATGCGAGATGGCAGGCAAAGATTGCGAGCAGTTTATCGACGATTCCGTCTACGCGGCGAACGTGGAGTCACGCGCGGAAGCGCTCGCAGTTTCGGTGCCATCCGGGGCGGGATGCGGATCGTCGAAGTGCGGCTGCTTCTGAAAATACAAATTCGACATAGGAGGGCGGCCTAGGAGCCCCCTTTTCTGAATCACTCGGCTAGCGCCTTGATAATCGGCGTGGACCATAGGATCAGTATGAACCCGATACCCGACCAAAGCATCACAGTATCCCAGTTGCGATAATCCCGGCGCATCTCAGGCGTCCCTGACAATACTCTATCTGTTACAGAATCCCGCGCTCAAAGCCAGATCCTCCGAAGTGCACGAAGGAGGGCTGTATCTGTCCCGCCGTCTGTACCGCCGGGTGACGCGCCCAGCAAAAAAGTTGGTGAAAGCTGGATCGAATTCAAGAGTTTCTGTTGCCGAGCAGTAGAAAAACCGCCGTCCCCGTAGCCAGATAAGGCGCAATCACTTGCTGCCAAATCATGTTGCTCCTCCGAAGCCGCAGGCTCGCCCTCGTTTACTCCGCGACCTGTGTCGCCCTCCGCTGAAGCTCATGCAGGTGATTGAGCCGCCCGCTGGGCATGCGCTGCCGCGGCGAAGATGAAGCGGTTCTCGTTGCTGAGAATTTCGAGCCAGTTCGCAAGATAGCTTGCGTGGTCGTGCCTAGGCTCGAGCTCCGGAACGATGCCGAGAAAGCAACCGCCCAGATCGGCCAACGAGTTCTTCGTGGACCCTGAAGGAGGGATCCTTATGATAACGGGAGAGGTTGCAATCAAGCCGTTTCTCTGAGCGCAGGTTGCGTAAAGCCGCCGGCCAAGCGGGCGGCAAGCTGCGGCATAGTAAGGATTTGAACGCCGGTTTCGCCGTGGCGCGGCAGCGATTCTACGCATTCGAAAGGCGAGAGGGCCTTCGACGACGATGGTCCGGCGTTTCATCGAGTGCCCTTTGTTCCTCGAACGGGTAGTCGGGTATCGAAAATCTGGTCCGCGACCTCATTCCGTGCCCAAGCGACCTTTTAGGCGCGCAATGTACATGTTGCCCCCGAACAAACACTATGAAGATTACAATGGCGCTCGTGATGAGCTCGGCTTTATTAGGGCAACGACGTCTGTGAAGAGGTTGGGCATCGCTGGAAGAAGCGGACTTATTTTGTATCGGCCGGTAGTCCGAGCTAAAAGGCTAGTGCTGCCTGAGCGCCACCGTCCTACGATTGAGTTCCAGGCTGCAATCTTATGCGACTTTCGCAGCACAGATAGAGAACATCTACTGTTGCGACCGCCCATGACATGGGCGTTGGACCGTGGATTGATCCCCAAGGCGGTCATTTGCACCAACGGAAAACGAGCACAACTATCCGAGCTCATGGATCGTCACGCTGGGAATAACTGCCTTGGCGATATCGCACGACCGGCACATCCTATCTCCCCAAACAGCTTGAAGACCTCCTCGGATAGGACGTGATCGAAGGATTCAATTAGATCGTCGGCGATAAAGGGCACAGAGGGTCCAACCGACTCGAGTCGCTGTGGCTTTCGCCACATCATGTTCACGGGGGGCGCTTGGGGGATGGTATTCCGATTTCGAAAATCTGTAAGGATTGCGCCGGGAGTCCGGATAAATCTCAACGCGAAAAGTGCCAGCGTGCGGGTTGGACCGAAAGGGCTTGGATATACAGTTAGCACAACAGGCAAAAAGCGCCTCAGCACGAGCATCCCGGGCACCGGACTTTCTTATTCAGAGGTTGTTTCGTCGAAGCGACAGCCCGTGCCTCGCGCGCCGTCGCAATTAGTTGCTTCTCAAACTAAGCCGTCTTCGAAGGGCCCGCTCGCCCTTGTGCTACTCGCCATTGGCGCTGGACTGGTTTGGTGCAGCACGCCGTATAATGAAACCAAGATTACCGGAGAACGGTTATTAACCACCGGATTCGTGCAGCCGAATCTAAAGCCCGCGACAGTAGAACCGGACCCCCGGGCCTCCCAGGGTACAGACGCTTATGCCGGGCCCGCCCCTTCCGTTCAAAAGACACTTTATAGCACCGCAAATGTTCGCCTACGGACATCCCCATCGGCTGAGTCCCAGATTGTACTCACCGTCCCAGTTGGATCTGCAGTGTTGTCATCGAAGCGCGAAGGCTCTTGGCATCACGTTTCATACGGGAACTATTCGGGCTGGATTTTAGGCGATTATCTCGCGGAGCCTGGCACTGAACCAGCGGCAACTTCTTCGCCGGTAGCACCGCTGGTTTCAAGCGAACAGCCGGCCTCTGACAGCAACACAATCTCCGGCCGCGCGACCATCATCGACGGAGACACGATCGACATTGCCGGCACGCGCGTGCGTCTCAATAGCATCGATGCGCCTGAGAGTACTCAGCTCTGCCGGAATTCAAAGGGCAAGAACTACCGCTGCGGCCAGTCTTCTGCGAAAGCGCTTGATGCCTGGCTGGCGAAATCCCGGCCCGTAACCTGCACATTCATAGATTGGGATCGCTACGGCCGCTTCGTCGGCGACTGCTATCGTTCCGACGGCACGGCGGTGGCAGGATGGCTGGTCACAGCCGGCCACGCAATGGACTGGCCGCAGCATTCGGGCGGCGCCTACGCGGGCCACCAGGACGAAGCTCGGCTGGCCAGGCGCGGGAGCTGGCAAGGCGAGTTTCAGCCTCCTTGGGAATGGCGTGCCGCACAGCAGGCCCCTAAGCCTGAAACCACGAATCCGATTCGACTGCTCTCCGGCTCATGCGACATCAAGGGCAACATCAGCAACAAGGGCGTTCGCATCTACCACCTCCCCGGCCAGCGTTTCTATGACGAGACAGTGATCAGCCCTGCCAAGGGTGAGCGAATGTTCTGTTCAGAAGATGAGGCGCGCGCGGATGTTGGCGCCGGTCGAAAAGGTGACTATAGCTGCAACTTCGTTGGACTTTGTATAGTCCGAGCCGCTGCAGGTCGATGCTTTCAAGCGTAGCTGGTTCTGTCGACGCCCAGATGGGAAGCCGTTCGCGCCATGCACGTCACTTACGTCGTAGCGTGAAGTACAGGTTGAGAGAAGCGCGTCGGAAGGTCCAGAAATGGCGAGCCGACGCGGTGACTGTCGCAGACTAACAGGACGTCTCCTTGATAGCGACGCTAACCATGTTCCGATAAATGCAGGGCAAGCTAGAGCACGTCCCGTGATCGATGAATCGATTGTGATGTGACGACGAGCTTCTCCGGTGATTCAACATCCACCTTGAT
>NZ_JBVVQO010000068.1:0-2500 GCF_055811215.1 Mesorhizobium sp. WSM4819 | reverse complement strand
CGACCGAATACCCCAGGGGGTAGAGCACTGGATGGGCTAGGGGTCCTCACCGGATTACCAAACCTAACCAAACTCCGAATACCTGGGAGTACTAGTCGGCAGACACACGGCGGGTGCTAACGTCCGTCGTGAAAAGGGAAACAACCCTGACCTACAGCTAAGGTCCCCAAGTTATGGCTAAGTGGGAAAGGATGTGAGGATCCCAAAACAACCAGGATGTTGGCTTAGAAGCAGCCATCATTTAAAGAAAGCGTAACAGCTCACTGGTCTAAATAAGGGTCTTTGCGCCGAAAATGTAACGGGGCTCAAGCCATACACCGAAGCTTAGGGTTCGTGAGCAATCACGAGCGGTAGCGGAGCGTTCTGTAAGCTGATGAAGCCATACCCGTGAGGGGTGGTGGAGGTATCAGAAGTGCGAATGCTGACATGAGTAACGTAAGGGGAGTGAGAGACTCCCCCGCCGAAAGTCCAAGGGTTCCTGCTTAAAGCTAATCTGAGCAGGGTTAGCCGGCCCCTAAGTCGAGGCAGAAATGCGTAGACGATGGGAACCACGTTAATATTCGTGGGCCTGGAGGAAGTGACGGATCATTGAGGTAGTCCAATCTTATCGGATTGAACGGGCTGCTGCGTGGTTCCAGGAAATAGCTCCTCCTTATAGACCGTACCCGAAACCGACACTGGTGGACTGGTAGAGTATACCAAGGCGCTTGAGAGAACTATGCTGAAGGAACTCGGCAAATTGCACGCGTAACTTCGGAAGAAGCGTGACCCTTTTCCACGCAAGTGGAGGAGGGTGGCACAGACCAGGGGGTAGCGACTGTTTATCAAAAACACAGGGCTCTGCGAAGTCGCAAGACGACGTATAGGGTCTGACGCCTGCCCGGTGCTGGAAGGTTAAGAGGAGGGGTGCAAGCTCTGAATCGAAGCCCCAGTAAACGGCGGCCGTAACTATAACGGTCCTAAGGTAGCGAAATTCCTTGTCGGGTAAGTTCCGACCTGCACGAATGGCGTAACGACTTCCCCGCTGTCTCCAGCATAGACTCAGTGAAATTGAATTCCCCGTGAAGATGCGGGGTTCCTGCGGTTAGACGGAAAGACCCCGTGCACCTTTACTATAGCTTTACATTGGCATTCGTAGTGGCATGTGTAGGATAGGTGGTAGGCTTTGAAACCTGGGCGCCAGCTCAGGTGGAGCCACCCTTGAAATACCACCCTTATCACTATGGATGTCTAACCGCGGCCCGTCATCCGGGTCCGGGACAATGTATGGTGGGTAGTTTGACTGGGGCGGTCGCCTCCTAAAGAGTAACGGAGGCGCGCGATGGTGGGCTCAGAACGGTCGGAAATCGTTCGCTGAGTGCAATGGCATAAGCCTGCCTGACTGCGAGACTGACAAGTCGAGCAGAGACGAAAGTCGGTCATAGTGATCCGGTGGTCCCGCGTGGAAGGGCCATCGCTCAACGGATAAAAGGTACGCCGGGGATAACAGGCTGATGACCCCCAAGAGTCCATATCGACGGGGTTGTTTGGCACCTCGATGTCGACTCATCGCATCCTGGGGCTGGAGCAGGTCCCAAGGGTATGGCTGTTCGCCATTTAAAGCGGTACGTGAGTTGGGTTCAGAACGTCGTGAGACAGTTCGGTCCCTATCTGCCGTGGGTGTAGGAATATTGAAAGGATCTGTCCCTAGTACGAGAGGACCGGGATGGACGGATCTCTGGTGGACCTGTTGTGGCGCCAGCCGCATAGCAGGGTAGCTATATCCGGACGGGATAACCGCTGAAGGCATCTAAGCGGGAAACCCACCTTAAAACGAGTATTCCCTGAGAACCGTGGAAGACGACCACGTTGATAGGCCGGGTGTGGAAGAGCGGCAACGCTTGAAGCTTACCGGTACTAATAGTTCGATCGGCTTGATCGTTCTC
This sequence comes from Mesorhizobium sp. WSM4819, assembly GCF_055811215.1. Classification (NCBI taxonomy): domain Bacteria; kingdom Pseudomonadati; phylum Pseudomonadota; class Alphaproteobacteria; order Hyphomicrobiales; family Phyllobacteriaceae; genus Mesorhizobium; species Mesorhizobium sp. WSM4819. The sequence continues at coordinate 575 of NZ_JBVVQO010000068.1, read as the reverse complement.
ATTCCCTATGCCCATCTGACAAAGTCAGATGGTCTTACCAGCGCTCACGCATGAGCGGCCCTTACGGGCCTATGCTCCGCGAGGGCGCCGGAAAACCGGCGACGCGCAGTCGCGCTTGCGGGCTTATGCCCGAAGCAACCTGCAGAAACGTCGTCTTGGCACAGAAAACAGCTTCTCGAGCAACGTGCGCTTTGCCGACCTGGTGGTTATGGCGGAGCGGCTGCACCCGATCCCATTCCGAACTCGGCCGTGAAACGCTCCAGCGCTGATGGTACTTCGTCTCAAGACGCGGGAGAGTAGGTCGCTGCCAGGTCTGCAAAACGCACGTTGCAAAAATCCAGTCTTCTCCTTACAAAACAGGCCCGCCAATCGGGAGCCCGGGCCGCGCAAGCGGCCCTTTCAGTTGGCGGAACTTACTAAGCGCTGACTTGCTTGAAAAGTTGACGCGGGGTGGAGCAGCCCGGTAGCTCGTCAGGCTCATAACCTGAAGGTCACAGGTTCAAATCCTGTCCCCGCAACCAAATCCACAAAACGGCCCGCATCACGCGGGCCGTTTTGCGTTTGCAGCCTGGCGC
>NZ_JBVVQO010000067.1:0-9038 GCF_055811215.1 Mesorhizobium sp. WSM4819 | reverse complement strand
AGCTTCTTGTCCGGGCAAGCGAAGTCGACAATGTAACCGGCGATCGGAAATTGTCGGCGGAAGCCAAGCCCCATCAGGCGATGCGCGCGAAGCCCGTTCCAAAGCTTCAATTCAGCGTCGGTCATGGCCTTGCGCATCGACTTGGCATTTGCGCGATTTCGCGGAGGCAATGGCGTGTGAGGCATTGGTCAATGCTCGGTCGCAGCTCGGTCACAATTGAGGATGGCGCTCTACGGCGCCCCCCTCTGTCCTGCCGGACATCTCCCCCACTTGGGGGGAGATTGGCCGTCGCCGCTGATTTCGCCAATTGCCAACGCAAGAAAGGGGCGGGCGTTGGTGTTCCCTGGAACACCCCTGCCATGAAAGTAACTTCAAGCTCTGCTTTATTTCAATGAGATAGCGGCTTGGGCCAAGGGCTCGATTTCAAAGCCGATATACCAGAGAAAGCGGCCCGCGCACCTTTCATCTACGATGGCGCCCGGTGCCGGGCGATGTGTCTCATCTGGCCGCGGAGCCTGTCTTCGGCTTGCCGGAGGCAAGACCCGTGGGCGGCCACCTTCTCCCACAAGGGGAGAAGGGAAGACCAGCGCCGGGGCTTCGTCTCAATAATCGCCGCGGTAGTAGCGGTCGTCGCAGCGGGCGGTGTAGATGCGGCCGTAGCGGTCCTGATAGCGGCAAAGCTGTTCGCCGCGCCGCTGTGGCGTCGTTGCGCTGCCGACGACCGCCCCCAGCAGGGCGCCGCTGGCTGCGCCGATGACCGTGCTCTTGGTGTCGCGGCCCAGGGCCTGACCGACGAGAGCGCCGCCAGCGCCGCCGACCAGGGCCCCCGTGGTGGCTCTTTGCTGGCCTTCGGTCTGTGCACATCCTGCCAGCGCGGCAGTCACAAGCAGGGCGGCAATGGCTTTGTACATGGTCATCGTCTGATACTCCGTTGAAGCCTATGAACTAATACACTGGCTGGTTTTGCCAAGTGTTTGCCAGTGCGGTTGCATTGCGGCGGAACCGCGGCAACCGCTTGTCACGAAATGCGACATGGTTTCTTTCGTCTTGACGGTGCGTGCCTCCGGTTCTGAAAGAGCGTACTCGAACAAGACGATAGGGCCAGGTTCTGTCGAAAAGAATCAGGCTGCGGCCGCAACGATTCCGCCGGGTCCAGCCGATCCCTCAACAATCCAAATAACACGCCCGGCTGAACTGGCCAGTGCTCGTTTCTTTGCAAACAACAAGGAGGAATCTTCTCATGACAGATCTGGCAGACGCCGGGTCCGTGGTGGCGTCGCCACCGGCGGGCAACCTTGCAGGGCCACCGGCCGCCGGGGACAACGGGTCCGCCCCGCCGGCCGGCAAGAGCTGGTTTGACGGTCTTTCCGAAGGCAACCGCAAGCTCGCTGAAACCAAGGGCTGGACCAAGCCTGAAAGCCTCGACCGGGTTCTCACATCCTATGCCGAGCTGGAACGGCAGCAGGGCGAAAGCCTGGGCATTCCGGCAGCGGACGCAGCTGCGGAAGACTGGGACAGGTTCCATGCCCGGCTGCCTGAGGCGATGCGCCCGCTGACATCGCCCGACAAGGTCGAGTACAGGCGCCCCGACGGGCTCCCCGAAAACTTCGCCTATTCGGACGAACTCGCCAACGCGTCAAAGGCGTGGGCGGTCGAGGCCGGCGCCACGCCCAAGGTGGCGCAGGCCATCACGACCGCTTCGTCGGCTACATGGCCGAACAGGCCAAGGCGCAGCAGATCGCCGTTGCCCGTTCGGTCGAGGCCACTCACGACGACCTGGTCCGGGACCGACCGACAGCGACGGCTTTCGCCAGCGACTGGAGGTCGCCAACCGGGCGATGAAGAAGCTCGGCCTGGTCGATGCCTACAAGGCGAAGGGCATCCTCCTGCCTGACGGCGCTTTGACCGATCCGCAGATCGCCAAGGCATTCCACGCCGTCGGCGAGGCGATGTTCAGGGAAGACACGATCGACGGCGGCACGCCCTTGAGCGGAGGCAATCCGTTCAAGCGCAACGCCGCCGGCGAACGCAACCTGACCGATATCTCGGCCCTCGTCAGAAGCGACCCCGTCCGCGCCCGGCGGCTGGCACGCGAGGCCGGCGAAAACCCCGATCTGTGGGTACCGAACAACCCCCTTTGAAATAGGGCAACCGCATCCGGATGCCCCCTCATCCGGCCTGAGGGGGCGCAGCCGTCAATCAAACTGAAGGAAAGAAAAAAATGGCAGACGCCTATACCCGCATCGCGGACGCGATCGTTCCGTCCGTCTATGCGCAATACTCGTTCGAGGAGCACGTCCAGTCGCTCGAGATCTACCAGGCCGGGATCCTGTTTTCCGACCCGGCCATCGCCTCGAAGCTCTCCATGGGCGGGCGTTCCGTCGATATGCCAGGCTGGAAGGATCTCGGCAACGATCCGTCCGAGCCGGTCAACGACGATCCGGCCGACTCGATCGAGATGAAGAAGATCGGCGCGCGCCGCGAGGTCGCCGCCCGCAATGTCCGCGCCCAGGCGTGGGGCATTCCGGACCTGACCTCGATCCTGGCCGGCGACGACCCGAAGAAGCTGATCGTGCGCCGCCAGACCGACTACTGGCAGCGCGCCAACAAGCTGACGCTGCTCGGCATCCTGAAAGGGGTGGGTGGCCGACAACCTCGCCAATGATGCCGGCGACCTCGTCCGCATCACCGGCGCCTCCATCGTCGACACCGACATCATCGAGGCCGCCTATCTGATGGGCGACCGCGCCGACAAGTTCAAGACGATCTGGATGCATTCCAAGCAGATGAAGGCGCTGAAACTCGCCGACCTCATCGACTATGTGCCGCCGTCCGAGCAGGGCGGGCCGCTGATCCCCTATTATATGGGGCTGCGGGCCGTCATCGACGACGACATCCCGGTCGCCGCGGGCGTCTACACGGCGTTCATGTTCAAGGACAAGGCAATCCTGTGGAACGAGCTGCCGGTCAATACCGAGGGCGGGCCGCTGGAGTTCGACCGCAAGCCGCGCCAGGGCCATGGCGGCGGCGTCACCGAAATGGTCGCCCGCCGGCATTTCGTCGCGCATGTGCCCGGCACCCGCTTCCTCGACGCGTCGACGGCCAGCGAATTCGCCACCGATGCCGAGCTGGCGCTGGCGCTGGCGGCGAATTGGGACCGCACCGCGTCGAGCGTCAAGCACATGACGTTCATCGCGCTGAAGACGACCGAAGCCTGATGAAGCAAGGCGAGGGCGGGTCGTCAGAGTCCCGCCCTTCTGGGCGCCAGGTCGGCCGATGTGGCTAATCCCAATTCACGCGCTGTGCTGCTTGTTGTTGTTGCACATTGATCAATCGCCGCCACCAAACGGTTACACAAGCGGGCGATGCTGCCTTGTCTTTGCAATGGAGGGTAACCATGAATATGACCTACAAGGCAGTTCAGGATGTGCTTCGAAAAGCCGGCATTGTCATAAGCAAAAAGGGCGAGCTTCACCGCATCAACTTCTTCAGCGGCCTGGAAAACACCGCCTACTACACGACAAGCCTCGAGAATGCGCTTGAGCGGGGTTTGGCGATGGCGAGAGCTGCCGAAAGATTGCCAGCAAGCGCCTTTGCCAAGTCGCGCGGGCGGCCGGCGAGCGCACACTTCGGCTGACGCCGCAGGATGTCATCGCCGCGTTGCGCGGCGATGTTGGGAAATGCATATTATCAGGTGGCGCACGCTGCCAGCTTTCTGCGGTCGCGTTCCGTCGCGCCCCCTCTGTCCTGCCCTCTCTTTGCCAAAATCTGGCATCTTCCCCACTTGGGGGGAGATCGGCAGCTTCACCGACAACGCCCTTTCTTCAACGTTGGCGATTGGCGAAAGCCAACGCGACATCCAATCTCCGCCCTCGTGGGGGAGATGCCCGGCAGGGCAGAGGGGGGCGCGATGGACGCGACCTTCCCCACAATCCACCCCACCATGCCTGCTTTTCCCGATCCAAACAGACGGAGGCCTAAAACCATGGCCGTCACCCCGCTCGACATTGCCAACATGGCGCTTGGCGTCCTCGACGAGGCGCCGGTCGACAGCCTTGATCAGGATGTCAAACCGGCCCGCCTGCTCAACCTGCATTTCGACCTGACCCGCGAGGCGGAGCTGATGAAACATGCCTGGGTGTTCGCAATCCTGGCGGCCGCCGTCGCCGGGTCCGATACCGGCAGTGGCGCGGGCACGCTGAACTTTGCCTATGAATTGCCCGTGGACTGCCTGCGGCCTTTGCCGCTGACCCACAATGGCGAGCCGGATGGCGTGCCGATCGCGTGGCGCCAGGAAGCCGGCTTGATCTATTCCGACCAATCGAGCCCGCTGATCATCCGCTATATCGCCAACCTCACCGATCCGAACGACTGGGACGCGACGTTCACCGAAGTGCTGGTTGCAGCGCTTGCCGTCAAGATCGCGCATCCGCTGACCCACAAGGCGGGCATGATCGACATCGCCCGCGGTGCCTATAGCGCGGCGCTGGACGCGGCGTTCCACGCCAACGCCATCCAGCGTGGCGGCAGGTTTCAACGTCGTCCTGGGCGGTCCAGCGCGGCGACAACCGGTTCCGGCGCGCCTGATGACGATGCTCTATCCCATCCAGGACACCTTCGTCCGTGGCGAAATCTCACCGCGATTGCACGCTCGCGCCTCGCTCGACCTATACAGGGCCGCGCTCTCCCGCTGCGAAAACTTTTTGACGCTTCCCCATGGTGGCATCCGGAAGCGCGGCGGCACCTATTTCTGCGCCGAGGTGAGGGATTCTTCCAAAGCGACGCGGCTGATCCCGTTCATCTTCTCGGCGGACCAGGCCTATGCGCTCGAATTCGGCGATCTCTACATCCGCGTCCATGCCTATGGCGCCCGCGTCGGGGTGGTTGAAGTGGTGACGCCATACCTGGAGGCTGACCTGTTCGACCTGCAATTCGTCCAGTCCGCCGACCAGATGTGGATCACCCACAAAAACCACCTGCCGCAGGTTCTCACCCGCACGGCGCACACCGCATGGACGCTGGCCGAGTTCGTCTTTCTCGACGGCCCCTATGACGACGTCAACACAAGCGCGACCACGCTGACGCCGGCCGAGACAGGCGCCGTTCATCCGGCGATGACCAGCAATACGCTGCCAACCGGCACCGCTGCATCCAGCGCCGGCACCGCATATCTCGCGTTCGACCGTGACAACAAGACAGTCATAACGTTCGGTACGACCACCGGCGACGTGTCCTATGATTTTGCAGGCACCCTGACAAAGGTGTGCGACGGTTACTGGATACAGACTAGGGCGAACGGCGGCTCCAGAGCACCGGTGTGGGATTTCCAGGGCTTCGATGGCACCAACTGGATCTCGCTTGACAGCCGGACGGCGGAAACCGGCTGGTCGCGCGGCGAGGTGCGGTTTTATGAGTTCCAGAACGAGACCGCCTATCAGTCCTATCGGATAGTGCTCAACGGATCCGAAGGCGACGACAACATGGACATAGCCGAGATGGGCTGGCACGAGGATGGCGATACACAGACGCCATTCGATCTCACGGCATCCTCGATCGTCAGCATCAATGACGGCACCGGCTTCCAGACCAGCGATGTCGGCCGGACCATTCGCTTGCTCGGCTCGGATGACGTCTGGCGCTGGGCGCGCATCGCCAGCCGCAGCAGCGCGACTGTGGTCAAGGTCAGGCTGTATGGGCATGCGCTGCCCAATCTCAGCCCGATCGCCCGCTGGCGCCTCGGCACCTTCGTTCCCGGCAAATATGTCCAGAGCGGTTCGCTGTACGAGGAGCGCCTGGCCTTCAGCCGAAAATTTTCCGTCTATGCATCGGCAACCGGCGATTTCGAGAATTTCGCCACCGGCGAAAAGGACGACGACGCGCTTGAATTCGTCCAGGCCGGCGGCGGCCAGGCCAACGATATCACCTGGATTGCGGAATCCGACGGGGCGCTGATCATTGGCACCCTTGGCGGCATCCGGGCGCTGTCGGGCTCGGGCATCGACGAAGCGCTGACGCCGTCATCGTTCAAGAACCGCCGCTCCCGCACCGTTGGCTGCGCGCCGCTGCGCCCTGTCGACGCCGGGCAATCGTTCCTGTTCGTCACCAGGTCGCGCAGATCGATTGCAGAACTGACCCAGAGCGCGACCGGCAAATTCACCTCGGAGGATGTCGGGCAGGTTTCCGAGCATATCCCGAAGCAGGGTGTCGTCGAACTGGCATTCCAGACCGATCCCGACACCCGCTGCTGTGGTTCCCGCTCGATAATGGCGAGTTGGGGGGATACACGCACCAGCCTTCGCAGGAAGTCCGCGGCATGCACCGGCATCGCATCGCCGGGTATTTCTCCGGTTCCGCGTTCTCAGATTCAGCATGGGGAATGGTCGAGAGCGCCGTGGTCACGCCTGGGCAGGACGGCAATGACGATCTGTGGCTGATCGTCAAGCGCACCATCGGCGGGGCAACCAGGCGTACTATCGAAATCAAGTCGGCGCCGTTCGAATATGGCAAGATTGCCGACGCATTTGAGGTCGATAGCGGTCTGACCTACAGCGGTGTGGCTACAGGAACGGTCACAGGGCTCGATCATCTCAACGGCGAGACGGTCGATGCCCCAGCGGATGGCATGGTCTACAAGGCCTTGTCGTGGCTACTGGGGCGGTTTCCTTGCCTGGTGGTGCGACGGCCGCCAAATGGCAGGTGGGCCTGCCGTATGAGGCGGGCGCCGACACGCTGGAACTCGATGTCGGCGGCAGGGATGGCTCGATCGTTGGGCGGCGCAAGAAAGTCGCCAAGGTCATTCTGTCGCTGTTCGAGACGGATACGACCGGGCTGGAGATTACTTCCGCCGGCGCCGGGCGGAGGGCTTTACTGATGGCGACCATCCCCCTCCAGCTCGCCCAGCGCCGGCTCGACAGCGGCAGCGTGGTTTCCTATCCCGACAGCTCGCCGGTCGGCGCCGCGATGCAGGGCTTTGGCGACGAGCTCGCGGCCGTCGCCGAGCGTTTCCGGCAGCAGAAGCAGCAGCAGGACGCGTTCGACGCCGAGGTCATCGGCCGCGAGCTGAACGGACAGATCGCCCAGGCCGAGAAAGAAGCGATCCAGAATGCGCCGGCCGACGGCCGCGGCCTGCACGACGCCATGTATGGCCAGGCACGCAACGGTGTCGTCAAGCCCGGCCTGTTCGACAAGATCTTCGACGGCACCGTGCCAAAAATGCCGGAAAGTGAACGCGCCAGCTTCATCAGGCAAAAAGAGGCGATGAGATTGGCCGGGTCGGCGCGCATGGCCGCACAGCAATATGCGCGCCGCCAGGACTATGAGCGGGCCGAATGGTCCAAGGCGCAAGCTACGGAGCTCAATGCCATCGCGCAGAGCGACCCGGACGACACCGCGACGTTCGAGGCGATCAGGCAGGGCGGGTTCGACTTCATCGCCAAGATGGGCAACCCGGTCGCCCGGCAGCTGGCCGAAACCGGTTGGCGCAGCAGCACGGCAAAGGCGCTCGCCCAGGCGATGCTCGCCAAGGACCCGAGGCGCGCCGCCGAAATGCTGGGTGCTGCGCCGGCCGCGCAGGCTGGTGGCGGTGAAACCACAGGCGCTGAAGGCACTGATCTGTCGGCGAAAAACCCGAATGGGCCGGCTTCGGGCGACGACCGCCTTGCTGATCTGACGCCCGACGACAGGGTTGCGCTCGCCCGGCTGGCCGGCGTCTCGGTGACGCAAAACTGATGTCGGCACCGGCGACCTGGCCAGGTTCTTCTCGTCACCTGGGCTGTTGCGTTGCCGTCAGCCCACCGGCATCTTTAATGGCTTCTTCATGTTAGTGGGCTTTTCTATGGGAAACCTCGCAGGCATGGGGTCGTTTCCAGGGCGACAAGAGCGACGGCGGCCTTTCTTAAAACACAGACTTGTGGTTCTGGATTTGAAATTCCCAAGCGCTGATGCGATCATTGGCAAATCCACCTCGCCCATCCCGGCATTTCAGATGAAGGACTGACCCTACCTTGTTGCGCCTAGATTCTTTTTCGATGCTGGCAAGGATCGTTTTTCCGGTCACGTTGGCCGGCGTTCTCCTGCTCACGCTTCTGCCGGCGCGGTTCTTGCCGGATCTCGGCACGGCCGTCACGCTTTACGACGACAAGCTGCAGCACGCCATCGCCTTCGCCGTGCTGGCGGCCCTGGGAAGCCTCGGCTGGCCGGAACACAGGACAAGGCTGATTGTTCTCCTCGCCTTTACCGGCGCGGCGATCGAGGTGCTTCAGGGCGCGCAACTCATCGGGCGCGACCTGGATGGATTCGACTGGGTTGCCGACTGCGCCGGCATGGCGTTGGGACTGACAATCGCCGGGACAAGCAGGCGCGTTGGCAAGCGCGTCGGCGGATTGCCGTAGGTCGTCACCCCAAGGCGAAGCAAGGAGCGAAGCGAAGCGGCGCAGACCTTGGGATAACCGAGCTGCGGCGGATCAGAGTAAAAGCGTAGCGTGCGCTGCTGCAGATCGTCGCTCGATCATCATCCTCATCGCCTTCTGCGGCGGCCTCGGCTTCATGATCAGCCATGTGCTCGATCCGCTGACCGACTATCTGGCGACCAGCCCCGGCGGCATGGACTCGCCATCATCGCCGCCGCCGCACAGCATGTCGCCTTCGTCATGGCGCTGCAATCGGCCCGCTTCCTCGTCGTGCTGCTGGTCGGACCGAGCGTGGCGCGGCTGGTAGCGCGAAGTCTGAAGGAATAGAGGGCAGTCTGCGCCGGCGGCGCGCGATACGCGAACTATGCCCATGATGATTTGCGGGCGCTTTCCCGCGCGGGGCTCGCGATCCATGTCGTGGAGCATGTCGAGCACGAGCGCATGTTTCTGACGGAAGCGGCAAGGGTCTGCAAGAAGCTCTATATAGAGGTGCCGTTGGAGCACACCCGCTTCATGGATCGCGCGATCCGGATTTCTGGTGCATACGGCCACATCGTCGGCCGTGAACTATCCGCAAACCGTTGATCTGGCATGCTGATTAGGGCGGAGGTCGGCTTTGGAATTGCAGGA
>NZ_JBVVQO010000066.1:0-15665 GCF_055811215.1 Mesorhizobium sp. WSM4819 | reverse complement strand
CCAGCCAGCATCTTGAATCACAAAACAGACAAATCTGGAATCCCCTCGATTCCGTCAAATCTGGAAACGCTCTAGTCATCGGGATGAAGGAAGGTTGTTTTACCGGCGAGAAGACCGGTCGATATGAATCGAAATCTCTTGGCTAACTGAATCTAAAGCCGGAAAACCGAACTCAACCGCGCCCGATCAGGCCCTGCGAATAGGCCTCCAGCATATAGTGTCGTGCCTGTATTCCGATCTCTTTGCGGAGCGTTTCATCGCCCGCGAACACTAACACTTGGGTCACCGCCATCTCCGTTGATGAAGTAAAGAATTCGCATGTGATAGTGAAGCGCTCCGATTCTCTTGCACCTCGTATGTATTTTCGCAACTAACTTCCCGATCTGTATGAAATTCTCCTGCGCTTGTGGTGAGGGTCCAGTGGTGGGGTCTGGAGACCTCTCAAGTTCTTACCCGCATTAAGAGACTTGGCGACCCCTTTATGCCTCCCACCAGGGGGTCCATGTTTGGACCGGAGACAACGCGAACAAGTGTTCGAGTATATCGCGAACAGTTTGCCATTCTATCGAGAGAAGCCATTGAAGTCGATGGTTTCCATTTTCTGATGTCTGAACCAGGCGCCGAAGACGCCGTCTGTTGCAGCCGGGCCAAGGGCGACAGACTTGCCGATGACAGCCTCGCACAGGCGTATGGAACGGCCGAGGACAGAGTTGGTGAACGCGGGGACGAGATCGCCGTTCCCGGTACTAGCGTTGAGCGCCCCGGTATTCGTCGACAATGCTGCTTAATGAGATACTGGTTCCTGTGAGCCTTCCCAGGAAATAGGCTCCATTGCTGCCGTCAATCTTGTGATCCTCTCTGATCATGCCGTCCATGAGCGCGGCCAGCGCGAAGGGAAGACTAAAGACGTCACTAAGCAGCCGGCTCCGGGTAAGGCCACGCAGGAAATATTTCGCCGCCCAGTAGAACGACAAACCGGGTCCACCGAGCGCTCCGCGACTGATCGTTTCGAAATTCCGGAACAGCCATCGATGTCCGAGCTCAGTGAAGCGCGTAAAATCATATGCGCCCTCATGCACTTGCTGCATGAACGGTGTCTCGGCGTAGACGAGACCGCCGGGCTTGAGCACGCGAGATATCTCTGAAACGACCTGTTCCGGATTAATCACATGCTCGAGGACCGCCTGAATGCAGACGCCGTCCACCGAGCCGCTGGCAAGCGGAATCTGATGAGCGTCCGCGATGAAATGCGTGTATACGGACGGGTAGATGTCGAATGCAATCTGTCGAACGGCTTCGGTTTCATAAAGGCCATCGGTCCCCGCCCCCTTGGTTGCGGCGCCGATCATGAGCACGAGGGGGCGCTCAATCCCATGGGAGAGAACGTGATCGCGAAAGCTGACAACGTTGCGCGCGCTGAGATTCGCAGTTCCGAAGAGCCACCCCTTGGTGATCCTCAGCCAGTTCGGCCGCCTCTTTATGGCTGAGATGCCACTTGCCGTCAGCACATCGGCACGCACGAGACTGCAAGAGAAATCGATCAGTGCCGGCTGACCATGTACAACCGGATACTCGGCAGCTCGCGCCCCAGAGAGCTCTGATTTCGCCTCCGTGATGGTCGCGCCGCGGCGGTACAGAATAATCGGTACGGAAGGATTCCCCGGCTGCCGCATGAGATGCTCGACCTCTCCCCATTCCGCCAGCATCTTTAAGAGCCGTCAGCAAAGCCGTTCCGCAAGGCGCGGTAGAACAATAGCTTGGCTGCGCGGCGCACCTGTGGATCCATGCCCCTCGGCATGGCGCAAAGGCAAATGCAAACGTATATCCGCCAGGACAATGGATCGTGCCGCATCGCGCGAATGAGCAAGCGCGCTCCGCGTTTCTTTTCCCCTTTAACCACGCAATCATTGCCGGCCTTCGCGTAAAAACGCGCGTTGCGCCGGCGCGCGAGGTGCGCAAGCTCCGGCCGTCGCATGGTCCATTCTCGCGTGAGGTTTTCGGCTACCGGCAGAAGCGCGTCGAGTCTGCGGGTTATGTTCGAGCCATGGCGCCGTTTATAGACGAGTGCTTCGGCCACATGTTGAAATGTCCAACGCTCGGCTGCGCGCAAACAAAACTCTGTATCCTCTCCAGCCCTGAATGCCTCGTTGAATAACCCGATATCTTCGACCATCTCCCGCCGCATAACCATACTGGAAGGAACAATCGGCCCATCAAGCAGAAAATATGTCGGCAGCGTATCGCATTGGTCCGCGCGATAGCGGCGCACGGCGACGAGTAGAGCATCGGATAGATCCGGAGCGGAAAAATCGACAAAATCGCCATAGACAAGACCTGCCTTGCAGCCATTGTCCAAGACGGCCAATTGACGCTCAAGCTTGTCCTCGGCCCAGAAATCATCGCCGTCTAGAATTGCAATAAGATCGCCGGCAGCATGTCTGATGGCAAGATTCCTCGCCGATGGAAGCCCGATACCCGCCGTCGTCAGGACATGTACGCGCGGCTCCCTGCGAGCCAGCGCCGCGATGACCTCCGCGGAGCCGTCGGTCGAGCCGTCATTGACAATGATGATCTCTTTGATGTGGCTCGACGCGGTCTGATTAATCACGCTTTCCACTGCCTGCACGATGAAGCGTTCTTCATTGTGGCATGTCAGGATAACCGAAACACTCATCTTGTGTTCCCTAGCAAGGGGCTCCCGAGAAATCGAGGATGCCTTATGCTCCTGGGGTGGCTCCTCCGCATCCTGTATAATGATAGGCAAAGCCCGTGCCGCGTCAATTCAGGCAGGAGCGAGACAAGGATTAGCGTGACGAAAGCTCGTGTGCCGGAGGCTTCTGTTCCAACGTAAAAGGCGCAAGGAACAAGGAGCACGAGGGGCAGAAGCCGTGCCTGGGCCGCTCCGATCAATCCGTGAGAAAGCGCCCAGCTTAGAGTACGGCTTAAGCGAAACCATGCAGCAATCCAAATGAGAATATAGAGGCTGAGCCCAATGATGCCGTTCTCTGTGAGGATGCGTTGAAACTCCCCATGTATTCCCAGCCGCAACTCGTCAGGAAGTCCGCTGAAATCCGTATCGACAATATTCTTGAATTGGTTCGTACCCACGCCCATCAGGGGATGTTCGGAGATGAGTTGTCTGGACAGAGTGAAAGCAAACGCGCGCTGGACATTGCTCGGCGTGTCTCCAGGGGCATATTTCCCCTTCGCCAACAGGTATTCGTGTTGACCCATGCTCAGCGGATCGAGGATGGTCTGCAACTGCTTTCCGACATATGAGTTTTCCACTGTGGTCGCCAGCACGAAAAGTGCCACGTAGCCGGCGGCGATCGCTGGTAGCATCGGAGCGAGCCGTCCGCGCATCAGAAGCGCGGCGGTCAGAAAGAGATAGATCAAAAACGCCTTGCGTTCCCCGGATAGCACGAGCAGGGGAAGTATCCCCGCCCATACAAACCAAAGGGTGCGCCGCTTGCCCCGGTTGACGAAGAGGAGGAGCCCTGCGAGCGCAATTGGAAGGAAGGCGAACGCGAGCCTCGGATCGTCCAGCTGCTTCCAGCCGACCAAGTAGCCATGGGCGACATGCCAGGTGATCGTATAGGCGAGGATCAGCACCATGCCGAAAAGCAAGATGTTGACGGCCTTGTGCGTGTCGACCCGGCTAGCCTCCTGTGCGATGGCGAACGCAAAGGCGCCCACAGTGGACATCTGCAACAGCTCGCGCAGGCCGTTCTCTGCGTCCACGCTGAAGGCCGAGACCATGTGCCAGCCCAAGAAGGGCAGGAGCAGTAGAAAACCGGCTGAAAAAGCCAAATTTCGCCAACGCCCCGTCGCCAGGCCAAAAAAGAGCATCAGCAATACGATCAGCTCGAACGGACGCAGCAATACAAGACCCGTCTCGAACCTGATTGGCAGGAAGAGGCTCAGTATCGCGAATGTGAGGAGATAACGCATCACAGCCCCCTCGCGGCGCGATATTCTTTTAGCATGTTCTCTTTCCCGGAAACAGAACTTGTTGGATGTATCAATGCCAGCCCGCGGAGAAACACTTCGCCCTGCTCCAGCCGACAACCCCATCGTTCCGCCCGCTGTGGCAATCGCATATCGAAGAGGTTTCCGCCTGTTGGGAAAGCTCACCCTCCTCGGCTGCGGGGAGGCTTACTGGTGCAGAGCTCGTCAGGCAGTCCGACGGAGAGTGATGACGCATCCTGGCGTCGCGCAGTCGATGCGTTCTAGCCGACGGTCTCGCTCTCCGGGGTCCAGGCTTCTGGCTGGTCGAGCACAGAGACCGCGCGAACATGGCAGCGAATCTTATGCCCGACATCCCGCGAGCTGAGCTCATAGCTTGTGCCGGTTTCGCCCACAATCGGAACGCCGTCACGATACCATAGACACTCAATTTGCGACGCAATAACGTTCGGTACGACGGTCAGCGCCTGGCCCGGTGAAGCCTGGCCCGAGAAGGCCGGCAATGCGCTGAATCCCGTCGGGACCCTGGCCAGATCCGTTTCCGTCTGCCGGACCCGTATATAGTCAATCACCATGTCATACGTCTGCGACGGGTCCGGTTGGGCGCGACCTTTTTTTTCATCGTAAGCGAAATCCACCATGATGTATTTTTTCGCTGCGAGTTCCGGCGTCGTTGGAACGCGCGCCACTTCATGGCCGTCGATCACGAAATGAGTATAATCATCCTCGATCTGCGCGTACCACGTATGAAATTCGCCATCGTATATGTCGATCGTCGCGGGAAAGCCATTCGATCGGTCGACTTGATAGCCGGCGATTTTCCGGTGCACGTCACTTGGCGCAATGCGTGGATCTGCATAGCCGAGTCTGGGTTTGTGCACGTGCTGGCTGATGTTGATATAGGCCCCATTGAGACCGTCATATTCCCAAAAGTCCGTCTCAAGACGATTGCGTGTCCGCCAGAATAGATGCTCCCTGCCATACGCCCAAAAAGCAGGAAAAAATCCAGGGCGGGGCGCTGCGATCTTCGGCAGTCTGGCGCGGATCTCAAAGATCCCCGTTCCCCAACACCGCCCCTGGCCATTGTTGTTCACGGAAGCGAACGCACCTGTTCTCCAACGGCCCTTATGCAAGAGCCGGAGCGCCAGCGTGTGGCTGGTGGCGTCGTGCACATAGGAGGAGGGCGACGCCGAGATCGGCGGGGTAGCGGCGTCAACACCAACGGTCGTCAGATGGGTCGGCGCATACCAGATGCTGCTTTGCGCGCCTTTGGAATAATCGACAACCGAGTTGGATTCGAAGTCGTCAAAAAAAACCGTTGTGTAAGCGCGGATCGGCGGCGCCGCCTCACCACGATGAGCATATCGCCGCTCATCGCCTATGGCTGCCCAGGACGCCCACGAGGCTGCATCGAACGCATAACGTGCCGGTTTGTCATTCGCATCCACGGCTGAAGGAGGGCTCTGGCGATAGGGATGAACGTCGGGTAGCGCGGATTGCCGGCCGACGCGCCACATGCCCCATCCCATCAGCTTTTCGATCTGCGAGTCATTAAGTTCGCTTTGTCCGATGATGACGCAGTCGATCGCGACATCGGCCCCCATCGGATTGTTCACATCGCCCATGAAGCTCTGCGATTTCACCCGGTTGGGTGTCAATGCATAAACCGTCTGGCCGGCCGTCTTGACGCCATTCACCGCAGCCTGCATCACGAACCCGCGGCGGTACCCGACCATGACATTCCAGTCGTCAAAATCGGTCGAGCACTGCCCTTCCTCGCTCTTGAGCTTTCCGTCATGGAGCCGCGAAACGAATGTGCCTGCGGAGGGGTTGAAACAGACCTGCGGCTGGCGATGCACCGAGCCACCCTCCGCGCCATTGACGCAAAGAACGGAAACGTTTTTCGCGTCGGCATTGACCGCCGAATTGCACCGGGCGATCACGAGCCACCAGCGGTGAAGGTACGGCGCATCGTTATCGACGGGCCAGGTCAACGCCTGTGTCGTGTCCTTCTTAAAGAGTATGCCGCCGTTATTCGGAAGCTTTGTTGGGCGCAGGGAGGGCTCGGCTTGCGCCGCAGCCACCGACTTCACGCCGCCGGATTGCCACGAGGAGACTTCGCCTTCCGCCAGATCCTCTTGAAACCAGGATTTCACAATCATTTCCGGGAACAGACCAGGATGCCAGGAGTGAGCTTTCGGCTGCGAGCCTTGCGCGGGACCGGCGGCGCGAGCATCCCGTCCTGGGCGACCAGTTGCCGTCAGCACAAGGGCGGCGCATACGGCCCGCGCCAGATCCCGGCGAGAAATGCGGTTGGTCATTGTCGTGTGCCAATAATTGCTGGTTTCGGGATGAGACTTCTTAATATCGCGCTTCTCCTCACAAGCTCCGCAGCATATCATAGGTTTAGCCTTTAACGACAGCTAGGGAAAGTGTTTCGCGCCTGATGCGATAACGGAGAAAGCAGATGCAGACCGCCGACAGGATCGGTGCTTCGCCTCCCACTAGGCCGGGCAAGGCTCTTCCGCCCAATGCGCTTCTATTGAATTGCTTTGGCCGAGGTGGGTCAAACATTGTCTGGAATATCATCGGCAGCTCGCCGGATGTGTTGATGCCATACCGAGAATGGCATGAGGGGGTGTTCGGACGTTTCTACAAGCTGCGCAAGGCTGCGTGCCATGTTGGCGGGGCCGTCAACTGGGCATCTGTTCCCGTCTTTTGGCGTCATATGCGCGCAGCGACTGCCGAGACCGTCCGCCCCGGGGAGCGCAACGAAAAGTCCCAAGCACGCTACGTCGTTTTGAAAGTGATGGATTACTACATCGCATTCGACGACGCGATTGCGCGCGGCTTTATGGAAGCGCGGAACCTTGTGCTTACGCGGCATCCGTTACCGATGTGCGAAGGGCTGATACGCAGCGGTCTCAGCGAGGCGCGCGCGATCAAATGGTACAATGATGTGACTAGCCTGATGTTCAAAGCCTCGAAGAAGCGTGATGCGCTATCGCTTCGATTCGAGGACTTGGTCCGATCACCGGAGGCCTTTGTCAAAAGCCTTTACGACGCGCTCGGCATAGCAGCAGCGGAGGACGGAAGGATCCGGTTTAAGGTCAAATCATTTGGGACGGAGCGGACGACGAACACAGACGCCGCAACTGGCGAAAAGCTTCGGATAAGGTTGGATGAAGCACCCGATCACATCGCACCAGACGTCAACACCCGAGCGGTTGCCCGCCTCGATCATTCAGCACGACAGCGGATTTGGACAGGCACCCGCGCAACTGCGGAATTGTTCGATTATGGAGGTGACAATTTCTGAGTTTGCGCGGTTCGATGACGGGCAAAGATACGTCGAACGGTTCGTGTCCGCAATCGAGGACGATCACACGCGGCTCACGACTTCGAAGTCGTGGTTCACCGTTACTCTGAGGCATGCTGAAGATATGACATCGGTGGACGATGATCGCCTCGATACGGTGCAGGAAATGCGCAGGCAAAACGCGCCCTTGCCTCGAGGCGCGCCGCGACGGCGTCGCGCACGGAATCCGAATATGCATAAGCCGCTGGCTGTCCTGCCAAGGCGGACCCAAGCACATCCATCAATCCTGCAATTTTGTCGAGGTCGTGCGCCGCGCGTCTATCGGTCCTACCGTGGAATCCTGCGGCCACTTCGGCCGGAATCAGAACCTCGCGCAGGCAGTGCGCGCCAAGAAAGTAGCGGAGTCGCACGCCATCCAGAACGCGGGACACCACTTTCGGATGGAACACGGCCTCGGTGGCTGAGCTGAGTTCGAAGAAATCCTCAATGAGTTGGCCATTGGCCCAGCATGATATTTTTGCGCAGATGTCTTCTTTGGGCTTAACCAGGACACAGCGTGCCTGCCCGCCCAAAGCCAAGTCCGTGGTTATGTTTCGTCGGCGAATGACAAGGCGTATCCGTCTGCGGCGGCCGATCGCCGCGACCGATCGTGCCACAGAGAAAAAAGTGTGGGGATGCCAATATGCTCGAAGCGCAGATGGTAGTCATCCACCGCCTTACGACAAAGCCCGAATATCGGCCGCAAATTGGGCATAAACGGCCAATCCTCCAGCGAATACAGATTTGAATTCCTTGCAAGACCTAGCGTGGTAGGAAGTTCCGTAAACTTGAAGAAGATCGGCGTATCGCAGAAATGCATTGCGCCGGGAAATAACCTCAGCGCTCGCGCCTGCGTCTCGACGAGGTTGTGCTGAAAGACACAATTGAGAACAAGGTCATACTGCGGCGCGAGTGCGTGCCAGTCCCTTACCGCGATTCCCTCCAATAGCCCTTCGCCGGCGGTTGCGCTGCGGCGAACAATTGTAATGTCAGAACGCGTGAGCCCGAGGCCGAACAGCGCTGGTGCAATATGATCGCGTACGCGCCGCCCTGCACCGAGGACGAGAACTTTGGGCCCGCTATTCATTACCCGGGCACCATGTTTGAGCCATACGTTCGGGGAGCGCTACAACGGTCAAAGTAGGATTGGCCGAGCCGGCGAACGGAAAGCCAGAAGAAGACACACAGAAAGCGTTTGCGAGCGTAGGCAACTGCCCATCGGCGTGCAGCTCTGCGCCTAACGGCGACGCTGAAAGCGGCGTGCACCCCGCCGGATGGCTGGCACCGGTCAATGCTACCCAATCTGCTCGCCTCACCGGGCCGAACAAGGCGGAGATCCGAGGCAGAATACGGTCGAGAAAGGCGTCAATATCGCGTCGCGTCGCGCTCGAAATGTGCCAGCGCACCTCTGGTGGATCGTCCAACGAAATTCCGTTGGCCGATTCCGGAAATTGCTCACAATTGATATTCAACTGCAACCAGCGCCCGCATATCCGGCTGCGCAGCGATTGACTACGGCGCGTCTCGCCCCAAACAAAAACCGAGTGGTTGCCAATACCGCTCTCAAGCAGCTCAGCTTCAGGCAGAGCGAAGACATGTATGTCATCGCTGGATTCCAGCATGTAATCGAGATCATCGACATGTCGAGTCGGCATCAATCGGCCGATCGGCCCTTTCGGATGATCCATGTAGCCACCGAGAAATGATTTCGGTGTCACTGACTTGCGCTCGGACAAGCGGTGAATGAGATAAGGCGAGGCGATGCCCCCGCCGTGATCACATGGCGAGACGCCGAGATAACAATCCGCGCGCCGTCATTCTCGACTTTGGCGAAGGCTCGTTTCACTTCACCCTGTGACAGCTCGAAGTCAAGGCGTTCCACATCCGTGAAAATCTGCAGGTTTGGGTGCGTCTCCAGTCTCGTCCATGCCTGATCGAGCCGCAACACCGGCTGCGGGAGCGTGATGCGCACGAGACGCAAGCCCTCGGCCTCCGCGAGCGCGCGAAACGGAACCATGTTGGCTCGGTCGTCAACGTCGAGCCCAAAGCGGTCGGCGGCTGCACGATAAAAAGGCTCAAGGTCGGTGGCTGTGATAGGCCATGCTCGAGTCGCTCGACGCCGACTAAAGTCGACCGTGTCGAGGCGGCGCCATTTGCCGGCCCCAAATTAGAGACGTGCCACCAAGTCCGAACAAACGAGGCGTGCGATCGCCAGGTCCGTTTTCGCCGCTTCGTCCGCCAGATTGGACCAGTTCCCATGGCGAATGGACCCGCGCAAGTTCCGCAGACCGGCGCTGATCCGCCCTCGGACCCCGCTCGACGACTATTACGCGTTGACCTTGCTCGAGCGCCGCAGCAGCCAATGTGTAGCCGGCAAACCCCGAGCCATAGATTGCAACGTCAGCCATGGGACCTCTCATCCCGCCTAATGTTCAATCCACCGAGCCCGTGAGACACCGTTTTGACAGGATGACGTGCCCGCCTCGCGCGGTCAATGCCCACCGCCTGAACGTCCGCTCGCTCATTGCCAGAGCTTCTGCAGCCTCAAGCTGCCCCGGATCAAGTCCGGGCCGTCCGGGTTTCCACGCAAAACATCCCTGAGCTTCAACTTCCTCAATCCCTGTAGTTGTTCCGTCCGTTGCAATGGCCCTCCCCGAAATGAGGGCCATTCAACCGGACAGATCATGTGTTACCTAGACCGGATATGTCATGTGCCCTCTATACACGTTTCAGCGGCCAGACCCTTCAGCGGCCAGATTGCGCAGGTCCAAAGATTCGCCTATATTATCCAGCGCTTCGGGTACAGGTTCTGAGGATAGCTTGAATGACCAACCAGGGCGTGCCCAAGATATTCGGCGTGGGACTTGGCAAGACCGGCACAAAGACCCTTGGGACGGTTCTCAGAGGGCTCGGATTCAATCACGCGCCCTTTCGCCGCGACCTCGTGAGAGCCTGGCACAAGAAGGAGTACGACAAGATATTCGAGTTCATCGACCAGTACGACAGCTTCGAGGACTGGCCGTACGCGTCAATGTGCTCGATGTTGATCGAGCGATTTCCAGACGCGCGCTTTATCCTGACAAGACGGTCATCGCCGGAACGCTGGCTATCCAGCCTGAAAAAGCACGCACTGACAGGCGTTCCGTTCAAAAACATCCGGAAGCTCGTCTTGGGCCAGACCTATCCCTTTGGGCAGGATGCGCGGCTAATCCAAATTTATACGGAGCACAATGCCCGCGTTCGAAAGATGCTTGTAGGAAAGCCGTTCCTGGAGCTTTGTTGGGAAGAAGGCGACGGTGTTGAGAAACTGGCCGAATTTCTCGGGATGGACGTCCCCGCGGCCACGGTTCTGCCGAAGGTCAATGCCTCGGCGGACCGCGATCGCACATACGTGCTCGCCAACCGCCTGCTCGCCACCGCATTCGCTCCCGCCGGATGGGCCGATATCTGGCAATTGAAGTTATAAGATGCGACCGCTTTATTCGCTCAGCTTGGCGTCCATTTGATCCATGCCGTTTTCTTTGATGCTGCGCTCTTGAGCACTTCTACGCCGTATCTCCCGAAAAAAAGCGAAGCCCTCATATAGAGCGCAACAAGGGATAACGCGCCTATGACGGAAAGCCCGACGGCCAGCACCTGATAATCCGGCCATCCTTCGAGCAGAGCCTTGACCGCCGAGCCTGCCCCGAAGACAAATGCGGCAAAAGCAGCCGGTGGACCATGGACAAGCAAGAAGTCCCAGAGTGTCACCCCCGTCATCCGGCAACTGACGACAGCACAAAGCACGAAACTTGCCGCCATGGCCGCCGATACAGCGACCGCCACCGCGTTCACGCCGTAAGGTGCCGAAAAAAATGCGAACAAACCGATAAGCGCCATGTTGATAATTTGCATGGTCGCCATCTGGTAGCTGCGGCCTGTGGCAAGCATCACAGCGCTGCAAACCTTGTAGCCGAGGCGAAAATAGATTGCCGCAGAAAACGCCATGATGGGCACAACGGCGTCCACCCATTTCTGGCCGAGAACCGTCAGGACAAGCTCATTGGCGAACGTGCTCAGGAACGCGCTGAATGGCAAAGCTAGGGCTGCCGTCAAGGCATAGCCCTTGAGCTGAGCGGTGCGAAGCCTCACCTTGTCGTCCTGAACCTTCGACAGAAGCGGGAAGACCACGGTCTTGTTCAGATTTCCGAACAGATTCGCCGGCATTGCGATCAGGTGGAAGGCGCGCGAGTAAATCCCGAGCTCGGCGGTTCCAATCATCCGTGCCACAATGATATTGTCTATGTATCCGGCGATAAAGGTTGAAAGTCCGCTCACCGAGAACCCGAGGCTCTGACGCCTAATCTCACGGTAGGCCTTTATGTCGAAACTCGGCCTCACGAGATATGGCCTCGCCACGACAAAATAAGTGCCGGCAAGAAGAAGCGCCTCGGCTATGTACGCAATCACCAAGGCCCAATAGCTCAGCCCGAAATAGGCGAGCGGAATGGCCAAACCGAGATGCGTGACGGTCCAAGCCGCCAGCCTTGCTGTCGAGGATATCTTAAATTTCAGATGCCTAGAGAGAAGGCACTCGGCGATCAGATTGAATGCGTTCGCGACCATCATCACCGCAAGGACGCGCGAAACGAGGACCAATTCGGGCACATGGAGAAAATCGGCGATCTGCCATGCAAACACGCATTGAAGCAAGCCGAGAATGGTGGCGATTAGCATGGACAAGGAAATGACGGTTCCGATATGCCGCTCTTCGCTGGACCACCACTTGCGACATGCCAAGATTGGCGATCGAATTTCCTAGGGCACCGACGATCATGGCAGCGCCGACAACACCATATTCGTGAGGCGAAAGCAGGCGTGCGAGCACGGCGATAACGGCCAAATTCAAAAGAGCCCGCACCAGCAATGTGCCGCCGGACCAGGAAAGGCCGCGAGCCGCCCTACGAGTCAGATTTCTGCTTTCGCTCATCTCGCTTGACTCAAAAGCCACTGCCACCCCCCCCCGGGGCTTTACAACTCACTGGGAAGTCCTACTGGAGACGGGATGTCCAGGGAAGCTCACGCCCTACGAGGCGCGTTACGAAGTCTATGGCCGGCTTCAATGTCGACGAGCGTCGAGCCGCGGGCCAGGGTCGCGAGGATGCCGCTGATCGCTGCCTGCTCGCGGCCCCACTTCTCCGTGTGATCGCGCTTGGTGTTGTACTGACGCGCGTTCGCGCCGAGGTAGCAATCTGCGAGCTTGTCGAAATCCATGGCTGGCTCTACCGGTTGAAATCGCGACTGTCCGTCGAGGACGGAACGCATTCTACACGGTGTCGTCCGTCACCGCACGCGTTCAAGTGACGAGAACGCTCAGATTCTCCTCGGCAACTAATGGGATACGCCGACCCGCGCATGCGTTTTGGTGTCGCCGAAGAGGCATCCGATCTGCCAGCGTTGTTTGTCGGCATTGAGCGCCTTGCTTGGATTGCGGTTGGTGGCGATGATCAGCTAGGTTCATCGCGCAGTCTGAGGGCGCCGAAGCTCAAGGCCCCTCTCGAAACAGACGTGCTCGTTGCTCTTCGCTATGAGGCGATAGTCGTACCAATCCCCAAATCCGGCAGCAATTCTGCTGGAGCAACTCAACCCGACCAAGCGTGAGGGATACTGGAGCTACTACGACGATCAGTCCTGCGAAATGATACGGCGAAAATTCGCGTATATTATCGACCGGTTCGGGTACAGGTCCTGAGGTTAGCGCAGCGTCCATTTGAGCTCCTTGGATGTCATGCTTTGCAGGATTTCCGCGCCATATTTACCGAAGAGGAGCGACGCTCTCAGATAGACAGTGACAACGGACAATGTACCTATAACGAGAAGCCCGGTCGCAAGCACAAGATAGTCGGGCGATCCGGCAAGGAGCATTTTGACCGCAGAGCCGGTGGCGAAGACCACAGCGGCGAATGCGACAGGCGGTACATGGACGAGCGCGAAATCCAGAGCTGATAATCCCGTTATCCGACAAGTCATCGCCGCATAAAGGAAGAAACTCGTCGCAATGGCGCCGGACACTGAAAAGGCCACTGCGTTCACGCCGTAGGGCGCCGAGAAGAATGCGAATGAAGCGACAAGGGCCATGTAAATGATCTGCATGGAGGCCATTCGGTAACTTTGGCCCGTCGCAAGCATCACGGCTGCGCACACTTTGTAACCCACGCGGAAATAAGTTACTGCAGAGAATATGACAATGGGAGCGACGGCATCCGTCCATTTTTGGCCGAGGATTGTCAGAACAATCTCTTTTGCGAAACAGCATAGAAACGCGCTAGTCGGTAGAGCAAGCGCCGCCGTCAAAGCATACCCCTTGAGCTGAGCGCTGCATAGCCTGGCCTTATCGTGATGAACCTTCGACAGGAGCGGGAAAACCACGCTCTTGTTCAGATTGCCGAACAGATTTGCTGGCATCGCGATCAGATAATACGCTCGCGAGTAAATGCCCAGCTCTGCAGTGCCGATCAACCGCGCGACAATAACATTATCGATATATTTGGCGGTGACGGATGATATGCCAGCCAGCGAATAGCCTAGGCTCTGTCTGCGGATATCGCGATAGGACTGCATGTCGAAACTGGGCCTCACGAGATAGTCCCTGGCGATGAAGAAATAGATGCTGGCCAGGATCGATGCCTCGGCCATATACGCGACCACCAAGGCCCAATAGCTGAGTCCAAAATAGGCAAGCGGAATGGCCAGCCCGACATGGGAAGCAATCCAAGCGACCAGACTCGCTGTGGAGGATATTCTGAATTTCAGGTGCCGCGACAAAATAGCCCCGGCGGTCAGATTGAACGCGTTCGCGACCATCATCACCGCAAGGAGGCGCGAAATGAGGACCAATTCCGGTACATGAAGAAAATCGGCAATCTGCGGTGCAAACACCCATTGAAGCAAGCCGAGAATGGCAGCGATTGTCATGGACAAGAAAACTGCGGTTCCGATATGGCGCTCGTCGACGTCCCGTCGCTGGACCAGGACTTGCGACATGCCGAGATTGGCAATGTTATTGCCGACGGCTGCGATGATCAGCGCAGCGCCGGCAACGCCGTACTCCTGGGGGGAAAGCAGGCGCGCGAGAACGGCCGTGACCAGGACATTCAAAAAGGTTCGGGCCAGCAATGTGGCACCCGACCACGAGAGGCCGTTGGCTGCCCTTCGTGTCAGGTTTTTATGTCCAGTTACCTCGTCCAAGTTGACCTGCTCCGGACTGTCCAATTGGACTGCCACGCTTCAGTACATGCAAGCGTGCTCCAACCTCATGAGCTATTTTCTCGCCCACGCCTCGCGGGTGGATTCCTCAGGCGCCCAATCACCGTTTTCGT
The DNA here is from genome assembly GCF_055811215.1 of Mesorhizobium sp. WSM4819. NCBI lineage: Bacteria > Pseudomonadati > Pseudomonadota > Alphaproteobacteria > Hyphomicrobiales > Phyllobacteriaceae > Mesorhizobium > Mesorhizobium sp. WSM4819. Next base: position 983 of record NZ_JBVVQO010000066.1, on the reverse strand, counting down.
CATCGCTTCATCAACCTAAGTCATTATGGCAGCGGCCGCATCCAGGGCATTTTTCCCTAGCCACGAACCTCAGCTTTTCGCGAAAGTCGACCGTCATGGCTGATTACTTGGCCTCTTTGCTGCGTTGTAGGCGCTCAAGCATCTCGTTCAGCGCCTCTCTCCGGCATCAATAGTCGTCATTGCTTAGGCCGGCTTCGGGGTTGCTCCTGAATAAGCTGTCGCCTCACGATCTGGGTGGCAGTGTCCACAAGAGTGGCATACAACCTCATTTGCCGTGTTGCGACGCTTTCCATGCTGAATCGCGCATTGACTGTTTGTACTGCGCGCCGCGCCATCTCATCGCGCTCGGCTTCCGATAGGCGGAGCGTGCGACGAAGAAGTCCGCAATACTCGGCATGCGAGCGAGCCAAAAAGCCGCTGCGCTCATGCTCCACGATATCGGACGCACCGCTGACATCGGTGACGATCGGGACCACGCCGCAACTCATGGCCTCGAGCAGGGCGTTTGACATGCCTTCCGACACCGAGGTGGAAAGATAGAAATCTGCGTCCCACAGATAGGGAAAGACATCTTCGACCGCGCCGGCGAATGTAACCCTGCCGGAAAGGCCCAACCGGGCCGCCTGCTCCTCGAGGGTGGCGCGGCACTGGCCATCGCCCAGGATGGTGAGTTGCGCCTTTGCGTCGGCGGGAAGTGCCGCGAAAGCATCGATCATGTGCTCGAGGCATTTTTCCGGATCGAGACGGCCAAGGCAGATAAAGCGTCGGCTGCCATCGGCGCTCGGCTCGCGGCGCGGCCTGCGGGGCAGATCGATCCCATTCGGAATCATATGAATGCGATCCGCGCCGATGCCATGTCTCTCCAGATCACCAGCGATTTGGCGGCTGTTGGCGATGAAGGCCGTGATCAAGGCGGACGCCCATCGACCGATGATTTTCTTTTCGCGCACAACGTCGAGATCGAAACACCGTCCGCCCCGGGC
>NZ_JBVVQO010000065.1:0-16544 GCF_055811215.1 Mesorhizobium sp. WSM4819 | reverse complement strand
GCCATGGCCGCCCCTCGCCTCAGAGTAAGGGCTGCTCTCTCTCCAGAGCTTTTTGCAGAACCTTCAGGACACTATCCCAGCGCTTGACCCTCGCTACTAAGCGACTGGAACCTGCCGCGACGCGGAAGGCGATGAAGCGATGGCCAAACGGGTCGCTTCGTCGGCCGGGTAGAGCATTTCCAGGGCGATTTCGGAGAGGCGTACATCGGCCGGGGTGCCAAAGACCGTGATGGTGCTGAGGAACGACAGGAGGCCAAGGCGCGTCTGGATTTGTAAGGGCAGTGCTAGCGCCTGCTCCCCGGCATGCCCCTTCGACAGCTTCCGTGTCGGCGAATAGAGCTGCTCGCCTTCTCTCAGCAAAACCATGAGCCCGGTGTCGGCCGTCAGGTCGATTTCGTGGCGCAGACGGGCGAGCAAGTGCTCCGCCCAGAGCTCCAGGTTGACAATGCGCGGCGCGAGCCCGCCCGGATGAAGGGTAAGGCGCATGACGTTTACCGGCGGCTCCAGCAGTTCGGGGATGACGCCCTCATAGAGTTCGGGCACCGCGGCGTTTGACATGCAGACGTTCCAATGCCGGTCAATGGCAAAGGCAGGGAATGGCTTGTGTGCTTCCAATGTGGTCGCGATGGCAGACTTAATGTGGATGGGAAGCTCATTTACCTCCCCGACCCCGAACTGTGGCGCGAACCCCGCCGCCCGCAGCCACGTGTTCCTCTCCCGCAGGGGCATGTCGAGCTCTTCCGCCAATCTTAGCACGAGCCCTCTGCCGGCATTGGCCCGACCGAGTTCCACAAAACCCAAATGGCGCGCGGAGACGTCCGCCCGCAGCGCCAACTCGAGCTGCGAAAACCGGCGTCGCTTTCGCCACAACCGCAACTGGCTCCCGAATGTCTCCACCGATTGCGTCACGTCACGCCTCTGTGCCCTGGTGCTAACGAACCGCAGGTGCTGCAGAAACTACCTGCCAGGTAGTCGACTTGACTACCATCCCATCCCAATCTTGGCCGTGATTTTTCGATAGGAGACATACTCATGGTAGGAAACAATTTGGCTCTGGCGGAGCGCTACATCGCGGCCTGGAACGAACCAGATCCGGTGGAACGGCGCCGGCGGGTGGAGGAACTCTGGGGGCCGGATGGATGGCACTTCACACCGACCCGTGAGTTCCAAGGCTATGAGGCACTGGAGGCGCGGATGAAGCTCATGCGAAGTTCGTTCGCGACGGTGACTACCGCTTCGAGGTCGATGGAGCGCCGCTGGAGCATCACGGTGTGATCAAGTTTCACTGGCGCATGGTTCATCAGGTCACAGGCGCCATCGATGCCCGGGGTTCGGATGTCCTTCAACTTGCCCAGGACGGCCGCATCGCTTCCGACCATCAGTTTACCGAACCCCTCGGGCGGAGGCCCTGAACCAATGTCCGTTACCTATGTCATTAAGTTTCGGGTCATCCCCGCCCAAAGGCCCTCGTTCCTCGCCTTGTTGCACGGCGTGCTCGACGCAATGCGCGAAGAAGCAACGTTCGAGGAGGCGGTTCTGCATCAGGATCCGGAATCACCAGACACCTTCATGCTTTACGAGACCTGGCAGGACCACGAGGACGTCCTGCGGGTACAGTTGCTTCGTCCCTACCGGAGGGCCTGGCATGATGCCCTTCCAGACGTACTTGAGGGAGAGCGAGAGATTTCCACTTGGCAACCCATTCGCGCCGACCGGGCACCGCGCAGGAACGACGCCATTGAGCCATAGTCCCGGCGGCTGTGTAACCAGTTCGTCGCGCGTCAGTCTATTGCGGGAGGAGGTTCGGCAAGTGACCGACGCCGGCCGCCGTTGCACGGCTATATGTATTACATTGGGAGATCCCGAAGGTCTCCCAATTTACCCGGTACAAAGCTGATGTTAGCTTGATCGACATTGTCGAGCGGCTGATAACAATTGCCTCCCATCCCTTGCCGTCGCTCCGATTTGGTTCGGAGGTATCTGCACTGATTGGCGGCCTCGCGCTGCTCAGGCTCGATAGGGCTACTCTCGTGGCGCGGCTCGCTGTCAGCCGCTGTGTCTTGGTTGTGCTCCATGCAGGTTGTTCACTATTCTCCGCGGAGCCTGCCATGCGCGACGCGTATCACCGCCGAACGGCAGCTTTCGGGAATCAGCAAATACGCTCCGAACGACCACGATAAGGGTCGGAAGCCGCCGAGCAGCGATGCGCCCCCTATCGGTCTTTAGACATACGCTAATGGCAGGCCACAAGCTGACCCGAGTGAACGGGCGAGACCATGCGTTGACGCCCACAAATCGCCCGCATTAGCGGACTTTCCCAAGGCAGGTGGAGCCCGGAACGGTATGTCCCTGGCCCCTTGATTTTAGAACTCCATCCCAATCGCCCTGCGGATTGCTATTTGCACCGCAGACGGTGGTAGCGACGGGTCAAACTCACCCTTCGGCAGTAGCGGGGGTTGGGCCATGAAACGAGGCTTGGCTCCGCAATGCGGTTGCGCAGAGTGGACCAAGAAGGGATGGCAGAGATAAACGGTCCCAGCTTCTCCGGTCGCCAGCACTTCTTCGCAGTCTGCAGTCGATGCGAAGCCGTCAGCGGCCAGTTCGCCGAGCGTGAGGCCACCCTCTCCAAATGGCAGCAACTGCTCGGCGATCGCGCGATGCGACCCTTTGCGGATCTTGGTCGGCGCATCCAGTTCCCCAACATCGGAGAAGAGGAACAACATGAGCAGGGCGCGGCCGCTGCTTTTCACGTTGACCCGCCACTGCATGAAATCGGGGTTGTCGGTTCCGAAGCTGGCATCGACGTGCCATCCCGCATCACCCGGATCGTTTGGCGAGGGGAAACGGACCGGGAAGGTTCCCAGGCCACTGGGTCTCAACCAACGGCCCTCGCCGACCAAGGCATCGTACGATGCGTGCAGGAGCGGGGTGTTGGCGGCGTTGACGAAAAGCTTGCCCGTCATGAAGCCGAACCGGACAACTGGCTGCTTCCATGTCTCGGGCGCGTCAGGGGAAAGGCCCATCGCGCTCCAAAGCTGGTCCCGCCCTTGTCGGGCCAGATCGCCATCGAAGGCACCTTTTAGTTTGATATATCCATGTTCAATGAAGTGCGCGATCTGAGCCTGGCTCAGACCGGAATGGGAAGCTTCCGACATTCAATAATTCTCCGCACGGCCTCCACGCGGGATAGGCCGTTATGATCTGAAAGGGCACCTATGTGCCGCGACGATTGTGGGTCGTCCAGCTCAGCGGGAAGAATGTGGACTTAAACATCATGATTGGGCGTGCTTAGCAGTTGAACTTTTTTCTTGCAACAATGGATAGTCGCGGAGCCAGATAGCGATGTCCGCTTTCCAGAAAACTGCGGAATGGATCAAATGGCTGATATGGGGCGCAAAGCGGACCGGTAGGGTAGGGCCCGAGAGCTGGTGCAAACAGGGCTGCAACGCGTGATGCTCTTTAGTGGATGTTGCGAATGACGCTGTCGATGCCGAGCTCACAGCAATGGAAATCAACAACGCTTGTCTCAGCGCACAGGCCGCATGCGGCGTGGAGTTTCTGATTCATCGGAACACTTTTGAGCTCGGTCCGATGGTGGACAGCACGCGCCACTCTTACAAAGGACGGGTGTACTTCACCGACTTCTTCGGCGTTCAAGACGACTTGACCATCAGTGTCAAACTCGATGTGACCGACTTCGATCGACTTCACCTGCCTTCCACTACCCGCAGGCTTATCCATCCGTACTCGGACGCAGACGTTTGTTCGGCCGAGATTACCTGCATGGCCCTGGAAGAGGTGATTGCCACCAAACTGAAGTGCCTCATCCAGCGCCGCCATTCCCATGACCTATTCGATTTGGTCTACTCGACGTTTATCGACCGCTCGATCGACTTAGACCGCGGATTGGTCCTTCGCACGTTCTCGGACAAGACCATTTTCAGTGCCAGCCCGGCCGCGGCCAAAAGCATATTGCTTGGCATTCCCTTGACGTTTTTCGGCGGCGTTTGGGACAAGTACATCAAATGTCCGAAAGCGACGCGCTTTGATTTTAGTCACGCGACGGAAGGGTTCAGGGATGCCATCGAGCAGCTGTTCGGTGGGATCGGCAGTGGAGGTTGGGGAGAACAACTTTACTATGGACCGGAACATCGCAACCTCATCATGGAGGCCGGCGCTGCCAGGAAACTACGACAATTAGGATGGGTATGGGAAAACGGAACCCGCTCGATACTGCTTACGTTGATCTCCAACATCGAAGAAGTCGGAGAGCTACAATGGTACGCGGACTAATTTTATGGCTGTTGGGAGTTCCACTGGTCGTGATCATCTTGCTTTACCTGTTTAATGTCCTGTGACGTGGCCTTGCGGGGCGCGCGACGGCATCATGGCCTTAGAACGAGGGCTATGCCCACTCCAAGGATAGGTCATCGCGCGCAGTCGAGAAGAAGCGTCCGGCATCGCGATTGGCGTGAACGGACCGGACCTGATGAGCAGTTTTGCGTTGCCACTTGGCTGCCTTATGTTTGCGATCGCGGAGGAGAGGATCACATGTTCCACCAACGCAGCGCTGGGCACCCGACGGGTCGCCTCCGACCACCAGAACCGCTCCACTCGCGATTGGCGGCGCTGTGTAATCAGAAGCGCTACCTGTGCATTCCGGGAACGAGAAATTCAAAGGCTGGCCACTGACGTCCATCGAGCGACTCGCGGCCCGAAAGTCGCATTAGATGCAGTGTCGAACCTTACGAATGTCGGCACGGTTTTGGCGATCGCCTAAGCGCGGAAAGCAGGGCGGCAGGTGGCACAAACCGCCGAAACCTCCGGCGGAAGTCCGTCACCCGAAATCATAGCCGCCACGGCCTTGGCCGCAGGCATACCCTACGCCGCTAGCTTTGCCACTTACCCGTAAGCAGACATTGACAGGAAACATTTGGAGGTCGCGGTTGCGCCATAAACCTGTCATTCGCGGCGCTTCTCCAAACCTTCCCTTTGCGCAACGGCCCAAGCCGACCCAACGCATCGTTCGGTCATGCCACAAGATCCCGCATCGGGCGGAAGACCAGTCTTTTTTGCCTGTCCCCAAACTAGGGTCTTCAACAGCCAGATCAAAGGGCTGTAGTTGAATTCGCGAATTCGACGCCCGAATACACGCGCCGACATGTTGCTTAGACGTGTTTCGCGGACTTATACTGGATGATTGGCGAGCCTGCCCGGCACGCAGCCGGGGTGGCAGCCCGGCTCTACGGTGGAGGTTTACCATGAAAATTACATCGCTAGTGGCTCTCTTTACGCTGTGCTCGGTTCCCGTAATTGCAGCAGACTTCCCGAAAAGTGGAGAGGCGGAATACGATACTTACTACGTATTCGAGACCGTGGCCAAAGTGGACAGCGGCGTTGGCACAGGGGGAATAGACGAATTCACCGGTCTCACGCGTAACGTCAAAGGGGATGGCCCGTTCCATGACATGTCGGTGCACTGCCTTGGGCACTGGACGATGATCAAGGATGATTTTAACTTCGATGGCAGTTGTGTCGAAACCGACAAGGACGGCGACAACGTCTTCACAATGTTCGATAACCAGAACCACTACATCGTCGGGGGCACAGGAAAGTACGAAGGAATTACAGGAAAGGCCCCCTACACCCCGGTTCAGCTACACGAAACGGTTGGCGGTCGAATCGGACGCGTGGTCAACCATAAGGCGTCCTGGGAGATCAAGTAGGCCTGAGTTTCGGACACTGACCCTGGGCGGCCCGGGTACGGGGCTCTGCGCCCGCGCCCGGATCGTCGTAGGTCGTCGGCCGTGGCCGTATCCGGAGATCGGCCGAGGAAGCTGGCGAACCTTCCGACATCGCGGAGATAGTTGCGCTGCGTCTCCTTGCCGAACCGGCGCAGGGTCATATCGTCGATCAGCCGCTGGCGCAGCGGGCTGATCGGAGCTTCGAGAACAGGATGGGTCATGGTCAGGCTCCTTGTTGAAGAAGCCCGTCATGCTCTGCCGCCGCCGAACAACGCTCAATGCAGGCGCGACGACCGGTTCCTGATCTCTACCTCAACCGCAGGCGCCCTCCCGCGCAGCGGGTTCGTTCCCCGGCCCCTAATGCGACACATTTGGTTCTCGGCTCGGAAGGGTCGCTCTTGGCACAACTGAGCCCATGACGAACAGCGGATCCCAGCATGTGCGCGAAGGCATTATGGCTTGTTCGATGTTTGTTCGCCCAAAGTCGCGTTAGGTTGCATTGTGGAGTGCATAGCATCGTCGATCCGGTGGTTAAGCCGTGGGTCGAATCTCATCCTTCCCCAGACGCACGAACGATCTGTCACCGGCCTGCGAAAACGCCTTCGTGCTCTCCCTGTCCTGCCCTGTCTATTGGGTAGAACCCGCGAAGACTTTTCCAGACTATGCAGGGAGGCCGGAGTTCAGCGATGGCGGTTGAATGAACATCACCCGCAGGGACATTCGTTAAGGTGGCCGCAGGCTCCCCGATGGCCCTCGCCTGGCCGGGAAAGACGCTCGCCGCGACGCCCGCCCCGCTGACGCGCACCATCCCTTCCACCGGCAAGGCGATTTCGGCGGTCGGGCTGGGCACCTGGATCACTTTCAAGGTTGGCGACGACCCGGTGCTGCGCGATGAATGCGCCGACGTGATCGCCGCCTTCTTCGAAGTGGGCGAGAAGACAAAGTCTGGTGGTTGGTTCTACGCGACAATTGTCGGCTTCCCGCTTGAAACCAGCTGCGGTCTTGCAGGGCAGCAGCGCTTCCTCTGGGGAATTATCAACTGCAGCGCTTTTCCTTTTCGCCACAGACTGTAGCTGTGGTGCATGCTGCTTTCGATCGAAGACCTGCTGAAATCCTATCCCGGCCCGGAAGGCCCGGTGCCGGTCCTGCGGGGCGTGACACTCTCGCTCGACGCCGGCGAGACGCTGGCGCTGACCGGGGAATCCGGTTCGGGCAAGAGCACGCTGCTCCACCTCGTGGCAGGACTGGACGCTGCCGACGGCGGGCGCATCGGGCTTGATGGGCAGGAGGTCACCGCGCTCGACGACAGTGGTCGCGCCCGGCTCAGGCGAAGCACGGTGGGCATCATCTTCCAGCAGTTCAACCTCATCCCCTCCCTGGACGTCGCCGCCAACATCGCCTTTCAGGCACGTCTGATCGGCACGCCGGAACCGCAGGAGCTTTCACGACTGGCCCACGCACTGGGCCTGGAGCCGCAACTGCGGAAATACCCCGAGCAGTTGTCCGGCGGCCAGCAGCAGCGCGTGGCGATCGCCCGCGCGCTCGCGGCGCGGCCGAAGCTGATCCTCGCGGATGAGCCGACCGGCAACCTCGACGAGGCGACGGCGGACGGGGTGATGGAGCAATTCCTCGCGCTCGTGGCGGAGACCGGCGCAGCGCTCCTGATGGTCACCCACTCCCCGCGTCTTGCAGCACGTCTCGGGCGCCGGGCGCATCTCAGCCAGGGCCGCCTTGCATGACCGGCGCTGTCCTCGAGGCACTGGCTTCGCACTGGCGACGCAACCGGCTTCAATTGCTGACGCTGGTGCTCGGCCTCGCGCTGGCGACGGCCCTCTGGTCAGGCGTGCAGGCGATCAACGCCGAGGCACGCGCGAGCTATGATGCAGCCGCCGCTACGCTGGCCGAAGGCCGGTTCCACCAGCTGATGCCGCGCGAGGGGGATTCGATGCCCCAGGCGCTTTTCGTCGCGTTGCGCCGTGCCGGCTGGCTGGTCAGTCCGGTGGTGGAGGGAAGGCTGCGCGTCGGCGGCACCGCCGTGAGGCTGGTCGGCGTCGATCCGCTGACCGCGCCGCCGAGTTCCGCTGCAAGCGAAGCACTGGCCCGCACCGACCTCAACCGCTTCTTGCGCGCGGAAACGCTGGTCGCCGGCCCGGAAATGGCCGCGCTCCTTGAGGCGAACATGCCCAATCCGGTTCTGGTCGATCAGGCGGTCGCGCCGGGCAGCGTGCTCGCCGATATCGGCGTCGTCCAGAAGCTGCTTGGCCGCGCCGGGCGCATCAGCCGCCTGATCGTCCTGCCGGAGCAGCCCTTGCGGCAACAGCCGCTGGCGGATATCGCACCGGACCTCGTACTCCAGCGTGCGGACGGTGCGACCGATGTCGGCCGGCTCACCGACAGCTTCCATCTCAACCTCACGGCGTTTGGCTTCCTCAGCTCCGCGGTAGGCATCTTCATCGTCCACGGTGCGATCGGCCTTGCTTTCGAGCAGCGGCGTGGCGTGATCCGCACCCTGCGCGCCCTCGGCGTGCCGCTCCGCCGTCTGGTCGTCCTGATGATCGCCGAGCTTGTCGTGCTGGCGACGCTTGCCGGCGCGCTCGGCATCGCGCTCGGCTATCTCATCGCAGCGCTCCTGCTGCCGGACGTGGCCGCGACGATACGGGGCCTCTATGGCGCCGACGTTGCAGGCACGCTGCAGATCCGCCCGGCATGGTGGCTTTCGGGAATCGCCATGGCGCTCGCCGGCGCATTGCTCGCCGCCGCGAGCGCGTTGTGGCGGCTGGCGCGGATGCCAGTCGTTGCGAGCGCCGGCGGCCGCGCCTGGGCGCTGGGCTCGGGACGGACGCGAACGCTCCAGGCCGCAGCCGCGGTCGTGCTGCTCGCGGCGGCGGGCGTGCTGGCCGTCACTGGGGGCGGGCTAGCCGCCTGCTTCGCGCTGCTTGCCTGTCTACTGCTCGGCGCAGCACTTGCACTGCCGCCTTGCCTGGCGGCAATCCTTCGTCTTGGCGAAGCACAAGCCGTTCGCGCCATGGCGCAATGGTTCTGGGCCGATACGCGTCAGCAACTGCCCGGCCTCGGGCTTGCACTGATGGCCCTGCTGCTAGCCATGGCTGCGAATGTCGGTGTTTCCACCATGGTCTCGAGCTTCCGCCTGACCTTTGTCGGCTTCCTCGACCAGCGCCTGTCAGCCGAACTGTACATCGATGCGGACGCGGTCGCGGACCGGGCGGCTCTGGAACGTTTTCTCGAGGCGCACGCTGACGCCGTGCTGCCGATCATGTCGGTCGAAGCGACGCTCGCCGGCTTGCCGGCCGAGATTTTCGGGGTGCGGGTCGGCTACACCTACCGCGAAAACTGGCGCTTCCTCGACGCAATCCCCGCCGTCTGGGACGAGATCGAAGCGGGCAGGGCGGTCGTAATCAACGAGCAGCTCTCGCGCCGCGCCGCGCTGCACGTCGGTCACACGCTGGCGCTCGGCCCCGGGCTGTCGCTGCCGGTCGCGGGCGTCGTCGGCGATTACGGAAATCCCATCGGCCAGGCCATCGTCGGCGAGGCGCTGTTTCGCCAGACGTTCCCGGCCATCGAGCCGAGCCGCTATGGCGTTCGCACCGGCAATCCTCAGGGCCTGCGCCGGGCGCTCACGGAGGCGTTCGACGTTCCACCCGCGCGCATCATCGACCAGGCGGCGATCAAGGCGTTCTCGCTGTCGGTGTTCGAGCGCACCTTCTCCGTGACTGATGCGCTGAACGTGCTGACGCTGGCGGTTGCCGCGTTTGCAATCCTGATGAGCCTGCTCACGCTGGCGGCGATGCGACTGCCGCAGATGGCGCCCGTATGGGCGATGGGGACCACCCAGCGCCGGCTTGCCGGGCTAGAAATCCTGCGTACCATCCTGCTTGCCTCGATCACGGCCGTGTTGGCCTTGCCGCTGGGCCTGGCGCTCGCCTGGGTCTTGCTTGCCATTGTCAATGTCGAGGCGTTCGGCTGGCGCCTGCCGATGTACCTGTTTCCAGTCGAATACATCCGCCTGATGCTCTTCGCGCTCGCCGCCGCGCTGCTCGCTGCGCTCTGGCCAGCGTGGCGGCTGTCGCGCATGGAGCCGACCGGGCTGCTGAGGATATTCGCCAATGAACGCTAGGGCGCTTATTTTCCTGCTGCTGGGTGTCGGCAATGCCTTCGCCCAGGGCTTTGCCGGGCTCGGCACAGACGCCGAAGGCTTCGCCGTTCCGGAACCGGGCAAACGGTTCGAGTTCCCGCAGGATCATGGAGCCCATCCGGACTACCGGATCGAGTGGTGGTATCTGACCGCGAACCTCACCGGGCCCGACGGCGCGGACTACGGCCTGCAATGGACGCTGTTCCGCTCGGCGCTCGCGCCGGGCGAGGCCGAGGGATGGGAGAGCCCGCAGGTGTGGTTCGGCCATGCCGCTGTGACCAGCGCCGCGACCCACCTCTCCACGGAGCGTTTCGCGCGCGGCGGCATCGGCCAGGCGGGTGTGATTGCCAAGCCCTTCGCGGCCTGGATCGACGCCTGGCAGATGGAGGGCGACAGCCTGGACCGACTTCAGCTCAGCGCGATCGGCAATGACTTCGCCTACGACATCGCGATGCATGCCGAAGGCCCGCTCGTCTTCCACGGCGCCGGCGGCTACTCGGTCAAGTCGGCGAAAGGACAGGCGAGCTACTACTATTCCCAGCCCTTTTTCTCAGTTGAGGGAAAGATTAGTCTGCCGGAAGGTGAGATCCGGGTGCGCGGCACCGCGTGGCTCGATCGCGAATGGTCGTCGCAGCCGCTGGCGGACGACCAAAACGGTTGGGATTGGTTCTCGCTTTCCTTTGACACAGGCGAGAAGCTGATGGGTTTCCGCCTGCGCGATGCCGCTGACAGCGGCTTCACCTCCGCCACCTGGATCGCGGCGGACGGTGCCGTGACGCCCTACGGCGACGGCAAGCTCGTTGCGACCCCGCTGGAGACGAGCTGGGTAGAGGGGCGCGAAATTCCTACGCGCTGGCGTCTCGTCTTGCCCGACCGTGCGCTCGACGTCACCGTCGGCGCGCTCAACTCTCAGGCCTGGATGGGTCTCAGCATCCCCTATTGGGAAGGTCCGGTGCGGGTGGCCGGCACACACCCTGGCAAGGGCTATCTTGAGATGACGGGCTACCAGCGGCGATGACCGTGGACCCCGGCTGTGCCTGCGCGTCAGATCGTCATGAACAACTCCCGGGATAATCGGCTCATAGGTCGAGACAAGCTGTTCGAAACGCACACGGGGGGATAGGCGAATGAGCATTCGTTCCGGACCTTAAAAGGAGACTGGTATGGATTGTCTTGGCCCATTATTCGACGGAGCTTGTGGTGCTTCGCATCGCGCTCATGGCAATTGCGTCAATCATTGCTGAGCAATCGGATGACCCAGATCGGGCATTGGCTGAAATGGAAGAGCGGGCACTGTCCACGTTCGATCATATGGAGATCGATTTTTCCGATTTCGATGGGGACATCGCTGTTGCCAAGTCTCACATGCGGTCGTCGCTGGCGTCTCTCTTTTCTGGGATATCGCTCGGCGGCTAACCCGCCATGAAAGCGATATACGCGACCGGCGTCCCGGCCGGCGGGATCGGCCGCAGATCCTTCATGACCAACTCGACGCGTCATCTAGGAGCGGCACGCCATAGTAGCTGCTCGACGCCTTGTCTCGCTCCGTCCCCATGCAGGGACGAGATTGGTCAGGCTGTCGCGAAACAGCGTAATGACGTTCGCCACGGCCTATCCTTTGAATAATCGTTCGGAACGGTTGGCCGTGCCGGGGGTTGCCTCAGACCAAATGAGAGGAGACCCCACAGATGGACCACACCAATCACGTACGGCTTACGAAGGCTGAACTGCGCGCTGACTTGCTAGAAGGAGCGACCATCTACGGTCGCGATGATGAGGAAATCAGTTCCGTCGACCACGTCCATGGAACCGGAGACCAGGCCCAGGTCGTCTTCGATGTTGGCGGGTTCCTCGGCATTGGCTCAAAGCGCGTCGCGCTATATGCGAGCCAGCTCGATTTCATGCGGGACGAAGACGGCACCGTGCATGCCCTCACGCAAATGACCACCGACCAGTTGAAGCAGTTGCCCGAGCACATTGACTGACGTCAGCAGCCTAACCGTCAGACATTGTCGAGCGTGAAGGTCGACCCCAGCGCCAGTTCGTTCAGAGCATGGCGAAGGCATCGACCTGGTCGTCAAACTGTCCATTCGGAAACGAGCAGACCTCGTCGAGGAATGTCTTGTTCCACCGGCCTCGCAAGAGCTTTGCGTTGCCGGCTTCCGCTTGGGCCGATGCCGGTTTCGCCCGCGTGGCCGCAACTGGTCACCAACATTGTTGCTGATCAACAATCCCTGCCGCCTTTTCTAAGGGCCTTGCCCGTGGCGCCAATCCAACGAGGGCCGCATTGGAGGTAGTAGGCCGCGTCAACAGGGTGACTGGCCGCCGAGAAGGTGGGGTGATCGGGCTCACCACAGTTCAGAGCGACTATGTTGCCCGAGCCCGCGATAAACTGCTTTCGGGCGAGCCCGACCAGTTGCGGGCCTATCTGAATCGGAAGCGACGCGACAAACGTTTCGACCGCACGATCACAGCTGCGACCCGAGATGGTAAACCAATCCCTACCAACCTGGTGGCGCGGATCATTGGCCGATATTCCGACAGCCTTTTGAAGCTTCGCGTCGACACGATTGGACTGCACGAGACGTTTGCCACGCTTGGAGCTTCGAAAGACATCGCATTTCAGCAGGCGATCGCCAAGGCTCGCATCTGGCATGAGCCCTCTGATGGTTGCCATTCAACAGGGTTCTCAGATCGCGACAATCTATGGGCCAAGCTGTCTGGGTAAGGCGCTTGCGGAGACAGGCCGGATGGCAGCTGCCACGGCCGTGCGCTTTGCCCCGCTCGTGGCAGTTCTGGCTGCCGGCTACGGGGCGTACAAGCTACTTCAGCAATATTCAGCTGAGGCAGCCGTTGCTATTGATTCAGCGACCGCAGCTCTTGCGGCTCAAGCCGCGCCTCTCAGCGAAGTGAAATCCGGAATTATCGAACTGGTGAGCCTGCAAGGGGAACATATGGCCGGAAGTTCGGGACGTGCAGTATGGTCTTGGTTCCCTCTTAAGATTGCTGCCGGTCGGGCGATGCTCCGATCAGCCCGCGCCATCCCCTCCGTGAGGCGCGGGGTTCTCCGTTCAGGGGAACCGAACGATCAAGGCCTCTTCGGACGTGCCATTTCAGCCTCGATCGTATCTGACAGCGGCGCTCTGAATTCACAACGATGCAACCACTCCCGTGTCTTCGCGTTTAGCCGCCTTCAATCCTGGCGAGCGACAAAGATGCCCACGTTCATTCCGATTACAATTTACCTGAATCACAAGCCGATAGTGGTCGCGTCGATACCCGAAGCTGCGAAAGCGCTTCAGCAACCATGGCCATTCATGGACAAGCCGTCCCGACTTGAAGCAATTCGAATGATCGAGGAATGCCTGGCCGGACACTGCACCCAACAAGCCGCGTTCGATGCCTTCAAGGCGGCCGCAAGTGAACAGGGGCTTCTTAAGCGAAGGCCTCCAAGCGCAGGCCTCAGGCAATTCGACGGGATTGCCGAAGACCTGATGTGAGGTGATGCTGCCTCGCGACCCTAAATCGCTGACCACCCGCCAAATCGAGGAATGGCGGGTGGTCTTTTATCGGCGCAGGAAGGGACGTAGCTGCGCAGATCTCAATTTCGTTTTTTCGGCCTCAACAGCCAATGTCCCCTAGCTAACGACTATTACAATCGCCAGGAACGTGATGGAAACGGCGAAGACCGGAGCGAGTAACCAGCGGGCTTGGTGGACACTATTCTCCATCGGCGTTCTCCCAGTGAACTCGCAGCGAGCAACGACTGTACGCAAAGGCGGTTCCGGGTGGCGCGCCTTGCCCGGCTGATACCGCGAAACAGGTCAGACTTAGGTCCTGCCGCGCCTCAGACCAAAGCCCAGCAAAAGGAACATTTGCAACAGCATGAGGTTTGGGGAGCCTGGCGCGCGAAGACGCGTTCAGCGGACCAAAGCTCACATAAAGGAGGCACCACTTATGAGAATGCGTCTTTCCACTGCAGCCGCGGGACTTCTGCTGCTGGCAAGTATCGGCGTCGCTGCCGCTCAGGACGTCATCATCGAGCCTGAACAGGAGACGGTCATCAGGGAATACGTGAAAAAGCAGCCGCTCGCATCGGTGAACCTCCCTGGAGTGGAGCTCAATATCGGCTCAACCCTACCCGAGACGGTCGAGCTCCATGAAGTCCCCGACACCAAATACCGCACCGTTGTCGTCGACAACCGGACCGTGGTCGTTGATCCGGGCACGCGCAAGATCATCAAAATCATCGAATGACCTAAGCGACTGAGAGGACAACCCGCCGTGCCGAAAGGTGCGGCGGCTTTCTTGTTGTGTCTGGGGACTGGCGACAATGGTTCGGGTCGGCAACAAAAGCGCTGTCCCGTCAGGTCGAGGATAAACGATGCAGGAAAGGCAAGGTTTAACTGATAAAGAAAAGCACGACAGACAGGAGCGCACGTCGGATGCTGCACGGGCATTAACAGACATTGAGCGCGTGGCACGAGAAGCAAAGACAGCTCGGCTGCGGGAGCAACGACTGAAGGCCGAAACTGCTCTTCCTACTGCATCGGCACCGAAACCGAAGAGGGATTGGAAGACCAAGAAGTCGTAGCTCCGAGCACCCCTCCAATCAGGCGCGGTTCTCTCCGCAGGCCGCGCCGGGTTCAATTTCGACGGCCGAAAGGTCGAGCGTGGATTATGGTGCGGGATTTTGAGCGGTTGATTAATTGCTCAGAGTAGGCGTCTGCAGCAATGCGATCCAACAGCTTACGGGATTCCAGTATCAGGCGGCGGGTATCGTTTATCGTCTGGCGAAGATCATCGATATCTGCGCGCGCGCGACTCTCATTCAATCGAGCGGCTTCCATTTCAAAATTGTCCCATATGGATAGCACAGTGGATGCTCCTAAGCGTCCGGCGACTTCAGCCGGTTTTTCAGTAGCCGAGCTTCCCGAAGTAGTGATGCCCGATCGGTGCCAATCAACTCGATCAGCTCGCGCGCTTGAGCTTCAGTTATTCCGGCTTCCTTGGCGAGGAACTGCGCCTGGAAATCCATCATTCGGTCGCGGTCGGACTTTTCTTCCTCGCCATGGTGAGCCTTTTCAGCCCTTAGATTGAACCGGAACGCCAGGCGGGAGGGTTTTGTTGCGATCAATGGCTCGAAACTTTCCAGGCATTTTCCGCTTTCTCTGGAACACATGCTTAAGATGAAAGTTCGGGAAGTGCAGCAATCTTGTTCCTCCCAACGATGGGCTGCAGATCGGCGATGCACCGATCCGCCCGCGTCCTTTCCTCATGGGGCGCGGGCTTTCAATTCACAAACGATCCAGGTTGATGTTCTGCTGACTCGGCATGATGAAGCACCTGGCCGAGATCGCGCATGTCGAAGTCCTGCCCACACACTGGACAATGCTCGAAATGCTGCGCCTCGGGCTTGATCGGCCGGTCGTGGTCCTTGCCTCGATATCGAGTGCGTTCGTCCGAAAGCGCAGAAGCCGACACTTCCCTATTTTGCCTCTTAAAACCCTGCGAGGGCACCCGCACTGTCATATCGGGCCCGGCGGGATGCTCTTCCGGCCTGTTGAAAGCGTGAAGCGGCCTCTTCTACTTCTCCCACATTGAGGTAAATACTGCGTGTCGCTGCCGAGCGTCATCAACGTGAATATGGCCATTCGTTCGGAGGGTGCGCCACCTTCGCCTCCAGTCTACAAGAGAGATACACCGGCAGTGTTCGGTAGGTGTTCGTGCGGCTATCAGAGAGTTTCGATAGCCTCATGCGCCGTCGCTGACCTCGGATGTACAGGCGGCGACGGACCTACCCGGCCATCGCCATTCCAACCGCTATGCCGGGATCAATAGCGAGGCCGGCAACGAGATGGCCAGCCAGATTGAGGGCACGTACGGAAGACAAAGGTCTGAACGGACGCGCCAGATCATCGACTGGGTGGGAATCGCCGGTTTTGTCGTTCTGTTCGGTGGGCCATTCTTGACCGCAACAACGCTTCCCGGCCAAAGACCTAGTGGCAGAAGCCTGACGGAAGGTACCAAACACCAGAGGCGGTGTCCGGCATCCATTCCGCTGACCAGCCCTGCCTGCGGAGTCGCTGCCAGCTGTAGTCGCACATATTCCTTTGACGAGGGGAATCGGATGTTCTGAGTCGTCGTGTGGATGGTCACCCCTTGGCTAATCCCCAATAGAGATTGTCGAAAGTACGGCAACTGCTAGTTACTCCCGCCTATAAAAGTTGGTTCGCAGAAGCTTGCCGCCCCAAAATGTTGCGCACGTTCGACACCTGCCATCGGTCATTGCGCGCTTTTCGAACGCCGCGGCTGTTCAGGGCGATGGCCAGGCCACGCAGGCTGGTGATGCCGGACCGTTGGATAGAGGCGATGATCGGCAGCACGGTCTGGGCAAATCGATCAGCCTCCCGGATCGAGATCTTCCGACCTCTCGCTGCAGCTTCCGCTGTGTTGGTCGGATTACCGAGCTTCATTCCAGTGGTCTTGCGAGAGGCGAGGGCGGCTTTGGTTCGCTCCGAGATCAATCGACGCTCCTTCTCGGCCAAAGCGGCGTAAAGGTGAAGCATAAACGGATCGGCATCGGCGCCAAGTTCGGCGACGATAAACGGGACCCGCTGGACCATCAGTCCGGCAACGAAGGCGAC
>NZ_JBVVQO010000064.1:0-17424 GCF_055811215.1 Mesorhizobium sp. WSM4819 | reverse complement strand
AGAGAAGCTGCGCTTCGCCATCCGTGAAGGCGGCCGCACCGTCGGTGCCGGCATCGTCGTCACCATCAAAGAGTAATCGACGCCGGCATTTGTCGGATCGACAGGGAAGGGCGGTCTTCGGGCCGCCCTTTCTACGTTTACTGGCTCCACGCAGAACAATCTTGCGCGGTCGTTTCAAAGCTATTGCAAGCACCACCGCCGCAACTATTATAGGTTGCATTGAGGGGGCTTTTGCCAAGCGTGGTTTGGGGACGCCGTTTAAGCAGTAGGGCCGGGTGGTGGCGCGGGCTGGTGCGCCTGGTGCCGGTGGTCGCAATGGCGATGGCTGGCTTCGCTGCGAAAGCCGATGACGCCTTCGATCCGAAGACATGGGATCCGAAGTCATGGTACCTTCCGGGCAGTTCGTCCGATGGTTTTTCGGAGATGCGGTTCATCATTGCCCGCAGCAGTGCAGTCGGCTGTAAGCCCAACTGTCCGGAATGGATTTCAGCGGAAGGCGCCATCGCAGCCGGCACGCCGGCTCTACTAAAGCGGGTTCTGAAAAAGCTCGGCACTCGCAAACTGCCGATTATCGTCAATTCCCCTGGCGGTGATGTCGACGCTGCGCTCCAGCTCGGTCGCATAATACGCAAGAACAGGCTCGACATCGCCATCGGTAAGACCGAGTTTTCCGATTGTTGGCCGGGGATGGAGGGTTGCGGGGCCAGCTACGGCAAAGGTGTAGCCTATTTCGGCGTCGCATCCGACGGTGGCGCAATGTGCAATTCCGCCTGTCCGCTGGTGTTTGCCGGAGGCGTCCGCCGCGTGGCGGGCAGCTGGGCCTATCTGGGTGTTCATCAGATCACCACCACTTATTTCCCCTCAACACGGCATTTTCGAACCACCTATCAAACCATCCGTGGCAAAAAATATCGGGTCACCACGGAGACCGTCACTCAAGGCGAGAGCTACAAGACCTATAAAATGAGCAAGGCGTTTTCGAGAAAGATCTCGGCCTACCTCAGGGAGATGGGTGTCGGGCGGAGCGTTCTTGACGTAATGAAGGCCACGCCCGCCAGCGACATCCGGCAGATCGCTCTCGACGACATGCTGACGATGAAGCTGGTCACCAGCAGGGACTCCCTCGACATACTTACGCTGGCGGGCATATGCCGGCGGAGTCCGGCGCCGCCGAACTGCAGGGAGGTCCCTGCGAATGCCAAGCCGGCCAAGGCAGTAGTGATGGCCGTCCGAGGGGCCGTTCCAGCCACTCCGTCGGCCCGTCCAGCGCCGGTCGACAATTCGATGCGTTTCGTCCTGGTCCGAAGCAGCGATCCGAAATGCGGTCTCGATTGTCCCGAATGGATTGCTGCGCAAGGCACGATCACTCCCGATTCGCAGAAGATATTTCGCCAATTGCTCGATACGGTCGGCGGCCGGCGTCTGCCGTTGATCGTGAGTTCGCCGGGAGGCGATTTGCTCAGCGCCTTGGCAACGGGAAGATTGATCCGCGACCGCAAACTTGACGTCGCGATTGCGCGCACCGATTTTACCGGGTGCAAGCCGCAGGACAAAGGGTGCGCGCCACCGGATGGGTTCTATCCTGGTGTCGCGACCGATTTAGGTGCGGGGTGCGATGCCGCCTGTCCGATCATGCTTGCTGGGGGCGTCAGACGTTTCGTCGGTCCTGATGCGCTTGTGAGTGTGCAACCGCTGGCGTTCGCTGAGCGGGTACGCACTTATCTTGCGGACATGTCGATCAAGCAGAATCTGTTTCCGCCGGTGCAGTTCAATTTCGCCGATTTTAGATTGCTCCGTCTGCGGCTCGAACTTGGCACAATGTTGACGATGGGACTGACGACGGGACCTGAATCGGCGAACCATTTGGTCGGACCGACTGTCTGTAAAACCGAACCGAGGCCGCAAAATTGCCCGGCGGCATCGGCGCTCAAGGTTGACGCACAATTCCCACTAAAGCCGTAGCCGTTGAAATACCCAAAGCCCTACCTCGAAGGGCGGTCTTCGGGCCGCCCGTCTCGCTTTTGGATACGGCCGGCATACTTTTTTGGCTACGGCCGGCGCTTGCGCCATCGTCGCAAAACGCTGTTGCAAGCCGGCAAAGCTGAACTACTATAGGTCGCATTGCGGGGGGCTTCCCGAATGGTTTCGTGGCACCGTCGGAATGGCCAGGCATGGTGGATGCTTGGGATGATCTTGCTGGCGTCGTTCCTGGTCATGGAACACGCTGCCTTCGCGGCGAACACCAAAAAATCCACGCCGGATCTTGGTCCGACGATGCGGTTTGTTGTCGTCCGCAGCAGCGCGCCTGGTTGCGAACCGACCTGCCCGGAATGGATATCGGCTGAAGGCTCGATAGTGGCCGCCACGCCGGCCCTGTTCAAACGCACGCTCAAGGGGCTTGGTGGCCGAAAACTGCCGGTTGTCGTGGATTCTCCCGGCGGCAACGTCGAAGCGGCGCTGGCGCTTGGCCGGCTGCTCCGCAAGAACAAGCTCGATATCGCGGTCGGCAAAACCCGGTTCACCGGTTGCCAGCCCGACGCCAAGGACTGCAAGGAGAACGACGGCAAGGGCGCTCGCTATTTCGGCAATGCCTATGCCGGCGGCGCCATCTGCAATTCAGCCTGTCCGCTGATGTTTGCCGGCGGCAGCAGGCGCGTCGTCGGGCAATGGGCCTTTCTCGGCGTGCATCAGATCACCACGACCTACATCCGCACGAAATTGCAGTACCGGACCACCTATCGCGTGGTCGGAGGCAAGAAGAAGATCCTCAGCAAGAAGATCGTCGGCCGCAAGAACGCCGGCAGCTACAAGACCTACGAGATGAGCAAGTCGGTGGAGAAAAGACTGGCTGCCTATCTGAACGAAATGGGCGTCGGCCAGGCCGTGCTCGAGGCGATGAAGAACACGCCGGCCAGCAGCATCCAGCAGCTGGCTCCCTACGACATGCTGCAGGCGAAGCTGGTGACCAGCCTAGATGCCGTCGACCTGCTGACCGCGCCAACCCTGTGCAACACCGATCCGGTGGCCGCGAACTGCAGGGAAATACCGGCGCCGGCCGGCGACGTGGTGGCGTACGCCAAGCCCGCTCCCGCCGCGCCGGTCGAACCTGAAACCGGGCAGCCGGCCGATGTTGGCGATATGCGCTTCGTCCTGGTTCGCGGCAGAAGTTTTCTCTGCGATCCCAATTGTCCCGAATGGATTTCGGCGGAAGGCACGATCAGCGCTCAAACGCCGGAACGGCTGCGCCAACTGCTGGACACGATCGGTGACCGGCGACTGCCCGTGGTGATCAACTCGCCGGGAGGCGACGTGCTCGGCGCTCTGGCCGCCGGAAGATTGATCCGAGAACGCAAGCTCGACGTGACGGTTGCGCGGACGGACTTCATTGGATGCGAGCCGGACAAGGCGGATTGCGCCGCCAGGGATGGCGTCCATGTCGGACTGACGATCGATGCGAGCGGCGCGTGTGGCGCGGCCTGTCCGATCATGCTTGCCGGCGGTGTCAGGCGCCTTGTCGGTCCTCGCGCGCAGTTGACCGTGCACTCGATGGGGTTGGAGCAGCGGGTCAAAACCTATCTTAGGGACATGGCGGTCGGACCCGGTCTGCTGGCTGCGATGCGGTCGGTGCCGGCCTCGCGCCATCGGCAGCTCGAACCCGAGAGGATGCTGCAAATCGGGCTGACGACCGGGCTTGGTTCGGCAGACGAATTTACCGGTCCGACCATCTGCAAGTCGCAGCCAATGCCGGAGAATTGCCGCGTCGTGTCGACGTCCGAGGTTCAGGCCGAGGCGGCCGTCAAGTTGTAAGGCGCAGTCACGCCCCAGCCCAGCGCGACAGGGCGAGGCGGGGTAGTCCTTCCTGAATGCGCCACAATCCGCCGCGACGTTCGACCGATTCGGCAATGAACAAGGTTTGACGATGCTGATCGCTCATCTTCCGGCTGGCCCCATACTCGGTACTTTCGTGGGAAATCGTTGGCCCGGCAGATCGGGGATCATGGCGGCGGCTATGCTCGGCAGCGTCGTCCCGGACTCGACATGGTCTATTTCCATTTTGTCGATGGCCGACGAACCCATCACCACGCCTACGTCACGCACTGGCCGCTCTTCTGGGCAGCGGTTGGCCTTGTGGCACTGTCGGTCGCGAAATGGCGGGATCCGCGATATCTGGCCCCGGTCGGCGCCTTCTTTGCCGCCGCAATGATACACATGATCCTGGACTCAGTGGCGTCGCCTATCATGTGGCTAATGCCGTTCGACCGGCGCGCGCTCGAACTCGTCACGGTTCCGGCGATGTATCGCAACTGGGTCATGAGCTTCATGTTGCATTGGACTTTTGCCCTCGAACTTCTGATATGCGCCTGGGCGCTGGCCCTCGGATTTCGACGATTGCAGCCCGGCGCGGCCACGCCTGAAAACTCGACTTGAGTTCTTGTCCGCTTTATGAAATAGCAGCGCGCGATACGGGCATAGCTCAGTTGGTAGAGCGGCGGTCTCCAAAACCGCAGGTCGTAGGTTCGAGCCCTGCTGCCCGTGCCATTTTTCGAAATGGCCAATTCATGAAAAAATTTCTGGTCTTCCGCGCATCGACCTTTTGAAAATCGCGCGGTGGCTTGCCATATAGGCTGTCTTGAGGCATAAGAGCGCCATAGCCGGGACGGGACGACTGGATGGTTCCGAGGCGGCGTTTGGCATAAAGCGGACACTTGCCACTTGCGTGGATCAAGAATCGGTTTTATGTAGACGAAACAGACACGCGACGCGTGGAGCTGGGAAGCCGGCTTTACGCGTCCGATTTGCATGGGCGAAATGATTGCGCTGATTCGGGCGCGAACACAGGCTCAGGCGGCACATCCCGGCCAGCGGGATCATCCAGGAGATCCGGTCAACGGGTCTTGCAGACAGA
The DNA here is from genome assembly GCF_055811215.1 of Mesorhizobium sp. WSM4819. NCBI lineage: Bacteria > Pseudomonadati > Pseudomonadota > Alphaproteobacteria > Hyphomicrobiales > Phyllobacteriaceae > Mesorhizobium > Mesorhizobium sp. WSM4819. The sequence continues at coordinate 12,518 of NZ_JBVVQO010000064.1, read as the reverse complement.
GCGGCACATGGCTTCGAAAACCACAAATCCTTTCGTCTTTCTCCAGCAGGTTCGCGCGGAGACCGCCAAGGTGACTTGGCCGTCGCGTCGTGAAACGATGATCTCGACGGTGATGGTTCTGGCGTTCGCTGTGATCGCGATGATCTTTTTCTTTACTGCCGATCAGCTCATGGGCCTCGCGGTCGAGCAGATTCTGGGCATTGGACGCTAAGTCCGGCGATTACGGAGAAGCCTTGAAATGACTGCGCGGTGGTACATCGTCCACGCCTATTCGAACTTTGAAAAAAAGGTCGCTGAGGACATCGAGAACAAGGCCAAGCAGAAAGGCCTGTCCGGTGACATCGAGCAGATCGTGGTGCCTACCGAGAAGGTCGTCGAGATACGCCGCGGCCGCAAGGTCGATGCCGAGCGCAAGTTCTTCCCGGGCTACGTGCTGCTGAAGGCCAACCTGACCGACGCAGTGTTCTCGCTCGTGAAGAACACGCCGAAGGTCACCGGCTTCCTGGGTGATTCGAAGCCGGTGCCGATCACCGAGGCCGAGGCCCAGCGCATCCTGAACCAGGTGCAGGAAGGCGTCGAGCGGCCGAAGCCGTCGGTCACTTTCGAGATCGGCGAGGCGATCCGCGTCTCGGACGGTCCGTTCGCCTCGTTCAACGGTTTCGTCCAGGAAGTGGACGAGGAGCGGGCGCGGCTCAAGGTGGAAGTTTCGATCTTCGGGCGCGCCGTGCCTGTCGATCTCGAATTCGGACAGGTCGAAAAGGGCTGATCCGAAATCCTTGTCGCCAATTCGGCGGTGAGGGAGGCGGCGTGGAAATCGCCGCCAAAACGGGTGGGAGGCGAATGCGGCTTTAGCCCGCTGCAGGAACCGCACCACCAGACTGCAACCGCCGGTGTTGCCCAGATTTGGGGCCGGCATGAGATAAAGGCAGGAAGAGATGGCTAAGAAAATTGCAGGCCAGCTCAAGCTCCAGGTTTCCGCGGGCTCGGCGACGCCGTCGCCCCCGATCGGACCGGCGCTTGGTCAGCGCGGCATCAACATCATGGAGTTCTGCAAGGCATTCAACGCGCAGACCCAGGAAATGGAGAAGGGATCGCCGGTTCCGGTCGTGATCACCTACTACCAGGACAAGTCGTTCACCTTCGTCATGAAGACGCCGCCGGTGAGCTACTTCCTGAAGAAGGCCGCAAACCTGAAGTCGGGCTCGAAGGAGCCGGGCAAGGTCAAGGCCGGCACGATCGGCCGCGACAAGGTGCGCGCCATCGCCGAGCAGAAGATGAAGGATCTGAACGCGACCGATATCGAGGGGGCCATGCGCATGGTCGAGGGCTCCGCCCGCTCGATGGGTCTGGAAGTGGTGGGCTGAGATCATGGCAAAGATTGCAAAGCGTGTATCGAAGACCCGCGAAGGCATCGATCCCAACAAGGCCTATGCCTTGGGTGATGCGCTGAAGCTGCTCAAGGACCGGTCCTCGGTGAAGTTCGACGAGACCGTTGAAATCGCGATGAACCTGGGTGTCGACCCGCGCCATGCCGACCAGATGGTCCGTGGCGTGGTCAACCTGCCGAACGGCACCGGCCGTACCGTCCGCGTCGCGGTTTTCGCGCGTGGCGACAAGGCCGAGGAAGCCAAGGCGGCCGGCGCCGATATCGTTGGCGCCGAGGATCTGGTCGACATCGTCCAGAAGGGCACGATCGACTTCGATCGCTGCATCGCCACGCCGGACATGATGCCGCTGGTCGGCCGTCTGGGCAAGGTGCTCGGCCCGCGTGGCATGATGCCGAACCCGAAGGTCGGCACTGTCACCACCGACGTTACCGCCGCCGTCAAGGCGTCGAAGGGTGGCGCGGTCGAGTTCCGCGTCGAGAAGGCAGGCATCGTTCATGGCGGCGTCGGCAAGATCTCGTTCGACGTCAAGGCGCTGGAAGAGAACGTCCGCGCCTTCGCTGACGCCGTGACCAAGGCGAAGCCGGCTGGCGCCAAGGGCAACTACGTCAAGAAGGTGTCGGTCACCTCGACGATGGGCCCTGGTCTCAAGCTCGACGTCTCGACGCTGGCAGCGTCCTGATACGAACCATTCGGATCTGCCGCTAAAGGGCTGATCCGCAAGCAGAATTCCGGGCCTCCGATTTATCTTGGCGGCCCGGTACTGGAAGTCGGAAGGCTTCCGGACATCCTGTCCGAGATTGCGGGCGGCCCCAGGCCTTGGTTCAAGGGGGGCCTTAATTCATGTGGGCCTGCATGAGACGGGTGAAGACCGGACAAACGGAGCGACTGCTCCAATGAAAGGTTCGAACCGTGTTTGCCTTTTGTCTGCGCACCATTCGGCTTGCCGGCTGGTGTGGCGAAAGGGGGCAGGATCCTCGAGCGTCGTTCGGGAGATCCGTTACTGGATGGCCCGGCCGGCAAAAGGCAACCCGACACCTTCCTCGTAATGGGAATGTTCCCGTTAACAGGATTGGGGTCAACTGGAGATAGGCAGTGGACAGAGCGGAAAAACGCGAACTCGTCACGGGCCTGAATGAAGCGTTTTCGGGCGCTGGTTCAGTCGTCGTGGCCCACTACGCCGGTATTACCGTCGCGCAAATGAACGACCTTCGGTCGAAAATGCGTGTCGCCGGTGGCACCGTCAAAGTCGCGAAGAACCGTCTCGCCAAAATCGCTCTTCAGGGCACGGACTCCGCATCGATCATCGACCTGTTCAAGGGACAGACGCTGATCGCCTATTCGGAGGATCCGATTGCGGCGCCGAAGGTCGCGTCCGATTTCGCCAAGGGAAATGACAAGCTCGTCATTCTCGGCGGCGCAATGGGCACCACCTCGCTCAACGCCGACGGTGTGAAGGCACTCGCCACACTTCCGTCGCTCGATGAGCTGCGCGCCAGGCTGGTTGGCATGATCGCCACGCCGGCAACCCGGATCGCCCAGATCGTCAATGCGCCTGCGGCTTCGGTCGCGCGTGTCATCGGCGCTTACGCCCGGAAGGACGAGGCGGCATGAGGCCGTTCCTCGCTATCACAAACACACGTTCGAACCTTATGAAGGAATATTGCAATGGCTGATCTGGCAAAGATCGTAGACGACCTTTCGAAGCTGACCGTCCTCGAGGCGGCCGAGCTGTCGAAGCTTCTTGAAGAAAAGTGGGGCGTTTCCGCTGCTGCTCCGGTGGCGGTTGCTGCCGCCGGCGGTGCTGCGGCTGCTGCTGCTCCGGTCGAGGAAAAGACGGAATTCGACGTCGTCCTCACCGAGGCGGGCGCTCAGAAGATCAACGTCATCAAGGAAGTTCGCGCCATCACCGGTCTTGGCCTCAAGGAAGCCAAGGACCTGGTCGAGGCGGCTCCGAAGCCGGTCAAGGAAGCTGTTTCCAAGGCCGACGCGGACAAGTTCAAGGCCCAGCTGGAAGCAGCCGGCGCCAAGGTCGAACTGAAGTAAGCGTTTGATATCGGCGGGCGGCTTCGCGCCGTCCGCCGCTCCCTTGGCGCGAAGGGAGGCTGCGTAACGCGAAGAGTACGAAAACCTCTTTCCTGAGGGCCGTAAGCCGGTCTTCAGGAAACGGGTTTTCTCCCGTTTTGGCCGGCCACCGACAGGTGGCGGGTGAACAAATAAAGGCCGCCGCCGAAGGTGGCCGAGAATGCAAGGCGAGCCGCGGCGAGGCTCGCCCCGAGAATCGAGCTAAGGAGCGACGATGGCCCAGACACAAACTTTCAATGGCCGCAGACGCGTACGCAAATTCTTCGGAAAGATTCCGGAAGTTGCGGAGATGCCGAACCTGATCGAGGTTCAGAAGGCATCCTATGACCAGTTCCTGATGGTCGAGGAGCCCAAGGGCGGGCGTCCTGACGAGGGACTGCAGGCGGTTTTCAAATCGGTGTTCCCGATTTCCGACTTTTCCGGCTCCTCGATGCTGGAATTCGTGAAGTACGAGTTCGAAGCACCGAAATTCGACGTTGACGAATGCCGTCAGCGCGACCTGACCTATGCCGCGCCACTCAAGGTGACGCTGCGCCTCATCGTGTTCGATATCGACGAGGATACCGGCGCCAAGTCGATCAAGGACATCAAGGAGCAGGACGTGTATATGGGCGACATGCCGCTCATGACCTTGAACGGCACCTTCATCGTCAATGGCACCGAGCGTGTCATCGTCTCGCAGATGCACCGTTCGCCGGGCGTCTTCTTCGACCATGACAAGGGCAAGTCGCACTCGTCGGGCAAGCTGCTGTTTGCCGCGCGCGTCATCCCCTATCGCGGATCGTGGCTCGACATCGAGTTCGACTCGAAGGACGTCGTGCACGCCCGCATCGACCGCCGCCGCAAGATTCCGGTGACGTCGCTGCTGATGGCGCTCGGCATGGACGCCGAGGAGATCCTGTCGACCTTCTACAACAAGATCACCTACAAGCGCGCCGGCGACCACTGGCGCATCCCGTTCAACGTCGAGCGTTTCCGCGGCCTCAAGGCTGTCGGCGACCTGATCGATGCAGACACCAACGAGGTTGTCGTCGAGGCCGGCAAGAAGATCACCGCACGCCAGGCCCGTCAGCTCGGCGAAAAGGGTCTCAAGGCGATCAAGGCGACCGACGAGGATCTGCTCGGCAACTACCTTGCCGAGGACATCGTCAACTATGCGACCGGCGAGATTTTCCTCGAGGCCGGCGACGAGATCGACGAAAAGACGCTAAAAGTGCTTCTCGCCGCCGGCGACGACGAGATCAAGGTTCTCGACATCGACCACGTCAATGTCGGCGCCTATATCCGCAACACGCTCAACGTCGACAAGAACGAGAGCCGCCAGGACGCGCTGTTTGACATCTACCGTGTCATGCGCCCCGGCGAGCCGCCGACGCTGGAAACCGCCGAAGCCATGTTCAACTCGCTGTTCTTCGACAGCGAGCGCTATGACCTGTCGGCCGTCGGCCGCGTCAAGATGAACATGCGCCTCGAGCTCAAGGCCGAGGACACCGTGCGCGTGCTGCGCAAGGACGACATCCTGGCCGTGGTCAAGACGCTGGTCGAACTGCGTGATGGCAAGGGCGAGATCGACGACATCGACAATCTCGGCAATCGCCGCGTGCGCTCGGTCGGCGAGCTGATGGAGAACCAGTACCGCGTCGGCCTCTTGCGCATGGAGCGCGCGATCAAGGAACGCATGTCCTCGATCGAGATCGATACGGTGATGCCGCAGGACCTGATCAACGCCAAGCCAGCGGCTGCCGCCGTGCGCGAGTTCTTCGGTTCCTCGCAGCTGTCGCAGTTCATGGACCAGACCAACCCGCTGTCGGAGATCACCCACAAGCGCCGTCTCTCGGCGCTTGGACCCGGTGGTCTGACCCGCGAGCGCGCCGGCTTCGAGGTGCGCGACGTGCATCCGACGCATTACGGCCGCATCTGCCCGATCGAGACGCCGGAAGGCCCGAACATCGGTCTGATCAACTCGCTGGCCACATTTGCGCGCGTCAACAAGTATGGCTTCATCGAGAGCCCGTACCGCAAGATCGTCAACGGCAAGCTGACCAATGAGGTCGTCTATCTCTCCGCGATGGAAGAGGCCAAGCACCACGTCGCGCAGGCCAATGCCGAGCTCGACAAGAATGGTGGTTTCGTCGACGAATTCGTCATTTGCCGCAATGCCGGCGAAGTGATGATGGCGCCGCGCGAAAACGTCGATCTGATGGACGTGTCGCCGAAGCAGATGGTGTCGGTGGCCGCGGCCCTGATCCCGTTCCTCGAGAACGACGACGCCAACCGCGCGCTGATGGGCTCGAACATGCAGCGTCAGGCCGTGCCGCTGGTGCGCGCCGAAGCGCCGTTCGTCGGCACCGGCATGGAGCCGATCGTCGCCCGTGACTCCGGCGCCGCCATCGGCGCCCGCCGCGGCGGCATCGTCGACCAGGTCGACGCGACGCGTATCGTCATCCGCGCCACCGAAGATCTCGATCCCGGCAAGTCGGGCGTCGACATCTACCGGCTGATGAAGTTCCAGCGCTCGAACCAGAACACCTGCATCAACCAGCGTCCGCTGGTGCGCATGGGCGACCTGGTCAACAAGGGCGACATCATCGCCGACGGTCCGTCGACCGAGCTTGGCGATCTGGCGCTCGGCCGCAACGTGCTGGTCGCGTTCATGCCGTGGAACGGTTACAACTACGAGGACTCGATCCTCTTGTCCGAGCGCATCGTCGCCGATGACGTCTTCACCTCGATCCACATCGAGGAGTTCGAGGTCATGGCGCGCGATACCAAGCTCGGGCCGGAGGAAATCACCCGCGACATCCCCAACGTCTCGGAAGAAGCGCTGAAGAACCTCGACGAGGCCGGCATCGTCTATATCGGTGCCGAAGTGCAGCCGGGCGACATCCTGGTCGGCAAGATCACGCCGAAGGGTGAAAGCCCGATGACGCCGGAAGAAAAGCTTCTGCGCGCCATTTTTGGCGAAAAGGCATCGGACGTGCGTGACACCTCCATGCGCATGCCGCCCGGAACCTTCGGCACCGTCGTCGAAGTGCGCGTCTTCAACCGTCACGGCGTGGAGAAGGACGAGCGCGCCATGGCCATCGAACGCGAGGAGATCGAACGCCTCGCCAAGGACCGCGACGACGAGCAGGCGATCCTCGACCGCAACGTCTATTCGCGCCTGTCCGACGTTCTCGTCGGCAAGGATGCGATTGCCGGGCCGAAGGGTTTCAAGAAGGGCTCGAAGCTGTCGAAGGATACGCTCGACGAGTATCCGCGTTCGCAGTGGTGGCAGTTTGCGGTGGAGAACGAAAAGCTCCAGAGCGAACTGGAAGCCCTGCGCGGCCAGTACGACGATTCCAAGAAGGCGCTCGAACAGCGCTTCATGGACAAGGTCGAGAAGGTACAGCGCGGCGACGAGATGCCTCCCGGCGTCATGAAGATGGTCAAGGTCTTCGTGGCCGTGAAGCGCAAGATGCAGCCCGGCGACAAGATGGCCGGCCGGCACGGCAACAAGGGTGTCGTGTCGCGGATCGTTCCGGTCGAGGACATGCCGTTCCTCGAGGACGGCACGCATGCCGATATCGTGCTCAACCCGCTGGGTGTGCCGAGCCGCATGAATGTCGGCCAGATCCTGGAGACGCATCTGGGCTGGGCTTGCGCTGGAATGGGCAGGAAGATCGGCGAGCTGATCGACGCGTACAAGACGGGCGGCGACATCAAGCCGCTGCGCAAGACGCTCGAGAGCTTCATGCCGGCCAACGACCGCAACGAGCCGGTCCGCGACTATGACGACGACAGCGTCGTTCGCCTCAGCGAGCAGATGCGCCGCGGCGTCTCTGTCGCGACACCGGTGTTCGACGGCGCGCACGAGGCCGACATCAACATCATGCTGGAGCAGGCGGGCCTGCACACCAGCGGTCAGTCGCAGCTCTATGACGGACGCACCGGCGAGCCGTTCGATCGCAAAGTGACGATGGGCTACATATATATGCTCAAGCTTCACCATCTTGTGGACGACAAGATCCACGCGCGTTCGATCGGGCCGTACTCGCTCGTTACCCAGCAGCCGCTGGGCGGCAAGGCGCAGTTCGGTGGCCAGCGCTTCGGCGAAATGGAGGTCTGGGCGCTCGAAGCGTACGGCGCCGCCTACACGCTGCAGGAGATGCTGACGGTGAAGTCGGACGACGTCGCCGGCCGCACCAAGGTCTACGAGGCGATCGTCAGAGGCGACGATACCTTCGAGGCCGGCATCCCCGAGAGCTTCAACGTTCTGGTCAAGGAAATGCGCTCTCTGGGCCTCAATGTCGAGCTGGAGAACACCAAGCTCGACGACAATCCGATCCGGCTGCCCGACGCGGCCGAATAAGCAAGACGCTTGGTCGCGGGAGAGGGCTCCCGCGACCGAGCGCACCAAATTTTCGACCGATGGTCGACCAAGTCGGCGGGCGTTTGGCCCGCGCTAGATGCAAGGGGTTTCGATGACCCCGAAAAGGAGAACGGCATGAACCAAGAGGTCATGAATCTCTTCAATCCCCAGGCGCCTGCGCAGGTGTTCGATTCCATCCGGATCTCGCTCGCCAGCCCTGAGAAGATTCTGTCCTGGTCGTTCGGCGAGATCAAGAAGCCGGAGACCATCAACTACCGCACCTTCAAGCCGGAGCGCGACGGCCTGTTCTGCGCGCGCATTTTCGGTCCGATAAAGGACTACGAATGCCTGTGCGGCAAGTACAAGCGCATGAAGTACAAGGGCGTCATCTGCGAGAAGTGCGGCGTCGAAGTCACGCTGTCGCGCGTCCGTCGCGAGCGCATGGGCCATATCGAGCTGGCCGCGCCGGTCGCCCATATCTGGTTCCTGAAGTCGCTGCCGTCGCGTATCGGCACGCTGCTCGACATGACGCTGAAGGACATCGAGCGCGTTCTCTACTTCGAGAACTACATCGTCACCGAGCCCGGCCTGACCGCGCTGAAGGAGCACCAGCTCCTCAGCGAGGAAGAGTACATGATGGCCGTCGACGAATATGGCGAGGATTCGTTCACCGCCATGATCGGCGCCGAGGCCATCCACGACCTTCTGGCCGGCATGGACCTGGAGAAGATCGCCGGCGACCTGCGTTCGGAGCTGGCTTCGACCACGTCCGAGCTCAAGCAGAAGAAGTATCTGAAGCGGCTCAAGGTCGTCGAGAACTTCATGGAGTCCGGCAACCGTCCGGAATGGATGATCATGAAGGTTGTCCCGGTGATCCCGCCGGACCTGCGCCCGTTGGTTCCCCTGGATGGCGGCCGCTTCGCCACGTCCGATCTCAACGATCTCTATCGCCGCGTCATCAACCGCAACAACCGCCTGAAGCGGCTGATCGAGCTGCGCGCGCCCGGCATCATCGTGCGCAATGAAAAGCGCATGCTGCAGGAAGCCGTCGACGCGCTGTTCGACAACGGCCGTCGCGGCCGCGTCATCACCGGCGCCAACAAGCGTCCGCTGAAGTCGCTGTCCGACATGCTGAAGGGCAAGCAGGGCCGGTTCCGCCAGAACCTGCTCGGCAAGCGCGTTGACTATTCCGGCCGCTCGGTCATCGTGACCGGTCCGGAGCTCAAGCTGCATCAGTGCGGCCTGCCGAAGAAGATGGCTCTCGAACTGTTCAAGCCCTTCATCTATGCCCGTCTCGACGCCAAGGGTTACTCCTCGACCGTCAAGCAGGCGAAGAAGCTGGTCGAGAAGGAGCGTCCGGAGGTCTGGGATATCCTCGACGAGGTCATCCGCGAGCATCCGGTGCTGTTGAACCGTGCGCCGACGCTGCACCGCCTCGGCATCCAGGCGTTCGAGCCGATCCTGATCGAAGGCAAGGCGATCCAGCTTCACCCGCTGGTCTGCACGGCCTTCAACGCCGACTTCGACGGTGACCAGATGGCGGTTCACGTGCCGCTGTCGCTGGAAGCACAGCTTGAAGCCCGCGTGCTGATGATGTCGACCAACAACATCCTGCACCCGGCTTCCGGCGCGCCGATCATCGTGCCGTCGCAGGACATGGTTCTGGGTCTCTACTATCTCTCGATCGTCAACCAGAACGAGCCGGGCGAGGGCATGGTGTTTGCCGACATGGGCGAACTCCAGCACGCGCTCGAGACCAAGGCGGTGACGCTGCACTCCAAGATCAAGGGCCGCTTCCGCTCGGTCGATGCGGACGGCAAGGTCGTGTCGAAGATCTACGACACCACGCCCGGCCGCATGATCATCGGCGAGCTTCTGCCGAAGAACGTCAATGTGCCGTACGAGACCGCCAACCAGGAGATGACCAAGAAGAACATCTCCAAGATGATCGACACCGTCTACCGCCATTGCGGTCAGAAGGAGACGGTCATTTTCTGCGATCGCATCATGGCCCTCGGCTTCAGCCACGCCTGCCGCGCCGGCATTTCGTTCGGCAAGGACGACATGCTGATCCCGGATGCCAAGATCAAGCTGGTTTCCGACACCGAGGCCTTGGCCAAGGAATACGAGCAGCAGTACAATGACGGCCTGATCACGCAGGGCGAGAAGTACAACAAGGTCGTCGACGCCTGGGCCAAGTGCTCGGAAAAGGTCGCCGACGAGATGATGGCCCGCATCAAGGCGGTCGAATTCGAGGACAATGGCCGTCAAAAGCCGATGAACTCGATCTACATGATGTCGCACTCCGGTGCGCGCGGCTCGCCCACCCAGATGCGCCAGCTTGCCGGTATGCGCGGCCTGATGGCCAAGCCGAGCGGCGAGATCATCGAAACGCCGATCATCTCCAACTTCAAGGAAGGCCTGACCGTTCTCGAGTACTTCAACTCGACCCACGGCGCCCGCAAGGGTCTGGCCGACACCGCCTTGAAGACGGCGAACTCGGGTTACCTCACCCGTCGTCTGGTCGACGTGGCGCAGGACTGCATCGTCAACTCCGTCGACTGCGGCACCGACAAGGGCCTCACCATGCAGCCGATCGTCGATGCCGGCCAGGTCGTCGCTTCCGTCGGCCAGCGCGTTCTCGGCCGCACGGCGCTCGATGACATCACGCATCCGGTGACGGGTGAGGTTCTGGTCAAGGCCGGAACGCTGATGGACGAACGCGACGTCGAGCAGATCGAAAAGGCCGGCGTCCAGTCGGTCCGCATCCGCTCGGCGCTGACCTGCGACGTCAGGGTCGGTGTCTGCGCGGTCTGCTACGGACGCGATCTGGCCCGCGGCACCCCGGTCAACCAGGGCGAGGCTGTCGGCGTCATCGCGGCGCAGTCGATCGGCGAGCCGGGCACCCAGCTCACCATGCGTACCTTCCACATGGGCGGTACGGCGCAGGTGGTGGACTCGTCGTTCCTTGAAGCCTCGTATGAGGGCAAGGTCGAGATCCGTAACCGCAACGTGGTGCGCAACTCCGACGGCCAGCAGATGGTCATGGGCCGCAACATGGCCGTGCTGATCCTCGACGAGGCCGGCAAGGAGCGCGCCACGCACCGCCTCACCTATGGTTCGCGCATCTTCGTGGACGATGGCGACAAGGTGAAGCGCGGTCAGCGCATCGCCGAGTGGGATCCCTATACCCGCCCGGTTCTCACCGAAATCGAGGGCAAGGTGGCGTTCGAGGATCTGGTCGACGGCATTTCCGTCCAGGAAACGGCCGACGAATCGACCGGCATCACCAAGCGCGAGGTCATCGACTGGCGTTCGACGCCGCGCGGCAACGACCTCAAGCCGGCGATCGTAGTCCAGGACGCCAAGGGCAAGGTCGGCAAACTGTCGAAGGGCGGCGACGCTCGCTTCCTGCTCTCGGTCGAGGCCATTCTTTCGGTCGAGCCGGGTGCACAGGTTCGCCCCGGCGACGTGCTGGCGCGTATCCCGATGGAAAGCGCCAAGACCAAGGACATCACCGGCGGTCTGCCGCGTGTTGCCGAATTGTTCGAGGCACGCCGTCCGAAGGATCACGCCATCATCGCCGAGATCGATGGCACGATCCGCTTCGGCCGCGACTACAAGAACAAGCGCCGCATCATCATCGAGCCGCATGACTCGACGCTTGAGCCGGTCGAATACCTGATCCCGAAGGGCAAGCCGTTCCACCTCCAGGACGGCGACGTCATCGAGAAGGGCGACTACATCCTCGACGGCAATCCGGCGCCGCACGACATCCTGGCGATCAAGGGCGTGGAGGCGCTTGCGTCCTACCTCGTCAACGAGATCCAGGAGGTCTACCGTCTGCAGGGCGTGTCGATCAACGACAAGCACATCGAGGTGATCGTTCGCCAGATGCTGCAGAAGGTCGAGATCACCGCGCAGGGCGACTCGACCTACATTCCGGGCGACCACGTCGACGTGATCGAGCTGGAAGAGGTCAACGAGCGCCTGGTCGAGGACGGCAAGAAGCCGGCCGAAGGCCAGCCGGTGCTGTTGGGCATCACCAAGGCCTCGCTGCAGACGCCGTCCTTCATCTCGGCCGCCTCCTTCCAGGAGACGACCCGGGTGCTGACCGAAGCGGCGGTTGCCGGCAAGACCGACATGCTGCAGGGGCTGAAGGAAAACGTCATCGTCGGCCGTCTGATCCCGGCCGGCACCGGCGGCACGATGAGCCAGATCCGGCGCATCGCCACCTCGCGCGACGAGCTGATCATCGACGAGCGCCGCAAGGCGTCGGGCGTCGAGGTCGCCGATCCGATGCTGACCGACATGGCTTCCGCCGCGCAGTAAGCGCGGCGGGTACAGATCTCAGGCAACGAAGCCGTCGGGGCAACCCGGCGGCTTTTTTGCATGGTGAAGTTGGGGGATTCTTGCGAAGAGGACCCCCACCCTAACCCTCCCCACAAGGGGGAGGGAACGCTGCCGCGGGCCTTTATTTCTCCCCTTTGGCGCCGAAGCCAGGCAAGTTGCCAAGGTCAGCGCCAGCGGAAGTCTCCCTCCCCCTTGTGGGGAGGGGTTAGGGGTGGGGGTACATCGTAGAGCGAAAGCCTCGGCTTGCGACAGCCCTGCCTTGAGGGATGATAGTGTCCTGAAGGTTCTGCAAAAAGCTCTGGAGAGAGAGCAGCCCTTACTCTGAGGCGAGGGGCGGCCATGGC
>NZ_JBVVQO010000063.1:0-20369 GCF_055811215.1 Mesorhizobium sp. WSM4819 | reverse complement strand
CCTACTGCCCTACTGCCCTACTGCCCTACTGCCCTACTGCCCTACTGCCCTACTGCCCTACTGCCCTACTGCCCTACACTCCGCATTTTAGGGGGTTACATCCGGCAAAACTCTTCCCTATAAGGCCCTCCTAGCCTGATACCAGAATCGCGAGCACAACCGGCCGGGTCTTCCCGTCCGGTTTTTCGTGCAAGCCGCCTGCCGAACGGACCCTCGATATGCCAAGACGCACCGACATCAAGTCGATCCTGATCATCGGGGCCGGCCCCATTGTCATCGGTCAGGCCTGCGAATTCGACTATTCCGGCACCCAGGCCTGCAAGGCGCTCAAGGAAGAGGGTTTTCGCGTCATCCTGGTCAATTCCAACCCGGCCACCATCATGACCGACCCGGAACTGGCCGATGCCACCTATATCGAGCCGATCACGCCGGAAGTGGTGGCCAAGATCATCGCCAAGGAGCGGCCGGACGCGCTGCTGCCCACCATGGGCGGCCAGACCGCGCTCAACACCGCCCTGTCGCTGCGCCGCATGGGCGTGCTCGAACGCTACAATGTCGAGATGATCGGCGCCGACGCCACGGCAATAGACAAGGCCGAGGACCGGGCGCTGTTTCGCGAGGCGATGAAGAAGATCGGCCTGGAAACGCCGAAATCGATGCTGGCCAACGCCACCGACGTCAAGAACGCCGACCGCAAGACGCATGAGGCCGAACGCGCCGCGCTGAAGGCCGAGAAGCCCGAAAACCTCGACGCCGCGCTCGACGCGCTCGAAACGCGCTGGAACCTCGGCGAGGGCGACCGCAAGCAGCGCTACATCAGCCATGGCATGGCGATCGCCGCACAGGCGCTCGACCATGTCGGCCTGCCCGCCATCATCCGCCCGTCCTTCACCATGGGCGGCACCGGCGGCGGCATCGCCTACAACCGCGCCGAATTCTACGAGATCGTCCAGTCCGGCCTCGACGCCTCGCCGACCACCGAAGTGCTGATCGAGGAAAGCGTGCTCGGCTGGAAGGAGTACGAGATGGAGGTCGTCCGCGACAAGGCCGACAACTGCATCATCGTCTGCTCGATCGAGAACATCGACCCGATGGGCGTGCACACCGGCGACTCGATCACCGTCGCCCCTGCCCTGACCTTGACCGACAAGGAATACCAGATGATGCGCAACGCCTCGATCGCGGTGCTGCGCGAGATCGGCGTCGAGACCGGCGGCTCCAACGTGCAGTTCGCAGTCAACCCCGCCGACGGGCGCCTGGTGGTGATCGAGATGAACCCGCGCGTCTCGCGCTCCTCCGCACTCGCCTCCAAGGCGACCGGTTTTCCGATCGCCAAGATCGCGGCGAAGCTCGCCGTCGGCTACACGCTGGACGAGTTGGAGAACGACATCACCGGCGGCGCGACGCCGGCCTCGTTCGAGCCGACGATCGATTACGTCGTCACCAAAATCCCGCGCTTTGCCTTCGAGAAATTCCCTGGCGCCGAGCCGGTGCTGACCACGGCGATGAAGTCGGTCGGCGAGGTCATGGCCATCGGCCGCACTTTTCAGGAATCGCTGCAGAAGGCTTTGCGTGGGCTTGAAACCGGCCTCACCGGCCTCGACGAGATCGAGATCCCCGGTATCGCGCACGGCGCAGCCAGCCACGCCGACGACCGCAACGCCATTCGCGCTGCCCTCGGCACGCCGACGCCCGACCGGCTGCGCATGGTGGCGCAGGCGATCCGCATGGGCACCTCTCTGGAAGACGTGCACTCCATGTGCAAGATCGACCCGTGGTTCCTCGAACAGATCGCCGGCATCCTCAACATGGAAGCCCGCATTCGCGAGCACGGCATCCCCGAAGACTCCGCCAATCTGCGCATGCTGAAGGCGATGGGTTTCTCCGATGCCCGCCTCGCGTCCCTGGTCAGGAAAGACGTCGAAGAGGTTCAAAAGATACGCGAAAAGCTCGACGTTCATCCGGTTTACAAGCGCATCGATACTTGCGCCGCCGAGTTCGCCTCGCCGACCGCCTACATGTACTCGACCTATGAGGTGCCCTTCGCCGGCGCGCTCGCCAACGAGGCGCAAGTCTCGTCGCGAAAAAAAGTCGTCATCCTCGGCGGCGGCCCGAACCGCATCGGCCAGGGCATCGAGTTCGACTATTGCTGCTGCCACGCCGCCTTTGCGCTGCGCGACGCCGGCTTCGAGGCGATCATGGTCAACTGCAACCCGGAGACCGTGTCGACCGATTACGACACCTCGGACCGGCTCTATTTCGAGCCGCTGACGCCGGAGGACGTTTTGGAGATCCTGCGCGCCGAGCAGGCGTCGGGCGAGCTGGTCGGCGTCATCGTCCAATTCGGCGGCCAGACGCCGCTGAAGCTGGCGGATGCGTTGGAGAAGGCCGGCATCCCGATCCTCGGCACTTCGCCCGACATGATCGATCTCGCCGAAGACCGCGACCGCTTCCAGAAGTTGTTGCACAAGCTCGGCCTCAGCCAGCCGAAGAACGGCATCGCCTATTCGGTCGAGCAGGCCCGCCTCGTCGCCGGCGAGCTCGGCTTCCCGTTGGTGGTGCGCCCGTCATATGTGCTCGGCGGCCGCGCCATGCAGATCATCCACGACGAGAGCATGCTGCAATCCTATCTGCTCGACACCGTGCCCGGCCTTGTGCCGGAGGACATCAAGCAGAAATACCCCAACGACAAGACAGGCCAGATCAACACACTGCTGGGCAAGAACCCGCTGCTGTTCGACACCTATCTCTCGGGCGCCATCGAGGTCGATGTCGACTGCCTGTGCGACGGCAAGTCGACCTTCGTCTCCGGCATATTGGAACACATCGAGGAGGCCGGCATCCATTCGGGCGACAGCGCCTGCTCGCTGCCGGTGCACTCGCTGCCGTCGGAGCTCGTCGACGAGTTGGAGCGCCAGACGGCCGCACTTGCCCGTGCGCTCAATGTCGGCGGCCTGATGAACGTGCAGTACGCGATCAAGGACGGCACCGTCTATGTGCTGGAGGTCAACCCGCGCGCGTCGCGCACCGTGCCCTTTGTCGCCAAGACCATCGGCCGGCCCATCGCAAAGATCGCCGCCCGCATCATGGCCGGCGAGAGCCTGGAAGACGCCTTCGCCCATTACGGCGCCATGCCCGACCCCAGAAATCCCGGCCATATCGCGGTCAAGGAAGCGGTGTTCCCCTTCGCTCGCTTCCCCGGCGTCGACATCCTGCTCGGGCCGGAAATGCGCTCGACCGGCGAGGTCATGGGCCTCGACCGCGACTTCGCGCTGGCTTTCGCCAAGAGCCAGTTGGGAGCGGGTGTTGATCTCCCCCGCGCCGGCACGCTGTTCGTTTCGGTGCGCGACGAGGACAAGAAGGGCATCCTGCCGGCGGTCAAGCGTCTCGCCGGCCAAGGTTTTAAAGTAATGGCCACCTCGGGCACCGCCCGCTTCCTCGCCGAGAACGGCGTCGCCGCCGAGAAAATAAACAAGGTGCTGGAAGGCCGCCCGCACATCGAGGACGCCATCCGCAACCGCCAGGTGCAGATCGTCTTCAACACCACGGACGGCCAGAAGGCGGTGTCGGACTCAAAATCGCTGCGCCGCGCGACGCTGATGCAGAAGGTGCCGTATTACACGACGCTCTCGGGTGCGGCGGCAGTGGCGGAGGCGATCGCGGCGCTGCGGGCGGGGAACCTGGAAGTGCGCCCGTTGCAGGAGTATTTTTCCTAGGCGATTAGCTGATCTCCCCCCAAGTGGGGGAGATGGCCGGCAGGCCAGAGGGGGGCGCTGTCCCGCCAACGCTACAGCACCCTGATCCGTCCAGGGCACGCTGTGCCGAGCCCCGCCTCAGTTAAGAAACCCAATGAACCGTCCGGCGAAAAGCACGGACGTCCACAGCACCAGCGAGAGCACAGCCAGGATAGTGACGGTACCGCCGGCCGGCTCGTCGCTGCCTTCTGCGCGGCGCATGAAGGTGAGAAAATTGGCGCCGGCGAGGAGTATGAGCGTCATCTTGGTGAGAAAAATCGGCATCACCGCATACTCTCTCGCCCTGACTGAAAACAGCAGCGACCCGGTGACAAGCGCGCCGGCGAACGCGGTAAATGCGGTGCGGCGCAGCAGCGTGACGAACGGCACGTACGGCAGCGAGCGGAAGGCGCCGAGGATCCTTAGGTCCATGAGCCAGACGCTGGTCAGCAGCGCGCCGATCGACATGATGTGCAGCGCATTGACTATGGGATAGGCGACGAAGGAGGCCTTCAGCCCCCTTACGATGGCGAGTTGCTCGATGCCGGCGAGGTACCAGTCCATTCAAGCCGGCGGCACGCGGTCGGGGTAGACGTCATAAGCCTTGCCGTTGACGATGACGCGGGCTGCTTTCATCCACTTCTCGGTCTCGTCGCGCGAGCGGTGGCCGATCGCGGTCACCTCGTCGCCGACCTTGGCGACCTCCTCCGTGAAGCCGGCGGCAATGGTACGGGACGGCGGCGCCAAATCCACCCGCCAGGCCTCTCCGTCGGCGTCGACATCCAGTGTGGCGTGCGGATTGCCGATATAGATGGCTGTGATCTTGCCCCGGAGCTCAAAAAACCCATCCTGGGTCCACGACCAGCCGTGATGGGCGTAAGCTGCGGTGCCAGCGGCAAGGATCACTGCCGCTGCCAGCGTGACGCTCCGAATCCCGTTGAAAGGTGACTGCATCGCTCGCCTCCTCGGCTCATCCCGCCAATCGAGAGTAGGTCACGGCGCGGCAACGTCAAATCACATCGGTGCGAAGGCTCTGGGCGAAGCATTGGTTGTCGATGTCGGCGCCGCCCCTCACTGCCTGCCGGCATCTCTCCCCGTCAAGAACGGGGAGAAGGGACCTAGCCGCAACACTGGCACCCCCTCTCCCCGTCCTTCACGGGGAGAGGGTGAGGGTGAGGGGCAGCGCCAACCCGAAGCGATTGCCCGGCGGCATGAACGGTCCGGTCTTGCTTATGACATCCATGCACGCCATGTTCGGCCTCTACCGCCGCTCTTCTTCTCCACCGGATGAAGGTCGGAGACTCACACCTGAACGAGGCAAATTATGAGCAGTATGAGAGACCGTCAGGAAGGCTTCGAAAAGAAGTTTGCGATGGACGAGGACACGAAGTTCAGGGCCATGGCGCGCCGCAACAAGTTGCTCGGCCTATGGGCCGCCGAAAAGCTCGGCAAGTCAGGTGAGGACGCCGACGCCTATGCGAAAGAGGTGGTGCGCGCAGACTTCGAAGAGGCCGGGGACGACGACGTGTTGCGCAAAATACGCGCCGATTTCGACGCTGCGGGCGTCGCCCAGTCGGATGTTCAGATTCGCGGCGTCATGAACGACCTGCTGGCGACGGCTGTCGAGCAGATCAAAAACAGCTGAGAGAGCGCCAACTTAAAGCGTGTCGCGACGTGCTTTAAGTTCTCGTTTATGCGTTTCCCAAAACCGCTGCGCATCTCGGGTCAGGCCCAGGGTCAGGCCCGAGGGCATGCGTTTGGGTGACGACATGCATTAGTTAGCTGTGGGCTGCCACCAGATCCTTTAGGCGCTCTTCGTGCATCCGCAGCGTCGGTAGCGTCTTCTTGGCGAATTCCTTCAGCGCCGGGTCTTCACCCGACTGCGCATAGGTTGAAAACAGCGCTAGCGCCTGCTTGTGCGCCTCGGTCTGCAGGAGGATGAATTTCGCCTGGAATTCGTCGCCATCAAGGTTCTTGAGCTGGTCCAGCATCGCCTGGTCTTTCGGCAGCAAAGCCGGGCCGCTCGCTGTCACCGAGGCCGTGATCTGGCTCTGTTCGAGAGCTGCCTTGAAATCCTCGCCAGCCTTGGTGTGATCCCTGACCATCAGCGAGGCGAAATCCTTCACATCGGCGGCGACATTCTTTTGTTCGGCCAGCTTGCTGCTTTCAATCTCGAACCGGTTGGCGCTGGGGACGGTTCTGGAGAAGGTCTCGGTGTCGATCTTGGTTTGGCCGACAGCAGGTATATCGGCCGGCGTGGCGGATTGGGCTAGGGCCGCCGGCGCGCCGGCAAGCAAGGCGACCATGGCAAGCGTGAGATTTGTTTTCACAGGAAATCTCCGAGTTTGTGATCCTCGGAGAGTCCAACGCGACACCAGCGGCGAAGTTGCGCCTTCCTTCTCTCCTTTGTGGGAGAAGGTGGCCGAGCGAAGCTCGGTCGGATGAGGGGTGTTCCAGCTTGGCGGTACACTTGATGGAGCAGCCATCAGCGCAGAGACGGTGCACATTTGCCAACGCCTCATTTCTTCCAGCACCCTTCATCCGTCTCGGCGCTACGCGCCGATCCACCTTCTCCCACAAGGGGAGAAGGCAAGGACCCACTCAGTGGCAGCACGCGCCGTTATATTGCAACTGCTCGTCCCAGTTCGGCCGGCCCTCCGGTGTGAAATCCATCAGGTTCCACAAGGGCTCGCAAGTGCCGATGGCGCGCGGGTCCTGACCGGGTTCGGACGGCGCGAAGCCAAGCTCCGAGCTCCAGAAATGCCGGATGCCATCGGCGTCGCGATGGAACACCGACAGCATCGGCAACTGCGCGCCGTCGTCGGCCTCGGCGTGGTAGTCGCGCTTGAAGCTGTTGCCGGCCGAGGAGAGCAGCCGCATGTTCGTCCAGCCGCGATCGCGGCCAAGCGTGATCAGGTTTTCAAGCGCGGTCTTGCCCACAACCGCGAAATTGAAGCCGGCGGCCTCGAGATGGCCGATGGCGCCGTCGAACTGGTCGAGCAGCGCCGTGCAGGACGGGCATGGCTGGTCGGCCCGCGCGAGCTTGGCCGTGCCGCCGCTTGTCGCCACGTCGCGCGTCTCCTGCGGGTGGCGCGGAAACATCATCGAGTAGACGATCAGCGTGTCCTTGCCGGGTGAAAACAGCTCCGACAGTTTTATGCGGGCCGGCTTGCCGTCGGCGCCAAGCCCGTCGAACACATAATCCTGAGGCACCAGCCCGCCCGGCGGCAGTGCACGGCGGGCGACGGCCACATCCTCCATGGCGCGGCGCAGCTCGATTTCCTTTTGCAGCAGCGTTTCGCGGGCGGCGCGATATTCAGCGGATTCGTTGGGAAAGGTGATCATCGTCATCTCCATCAGCCGTGCTTGTGGCGGCGCGCGCCCTATGCGGCAGCGCACCTTGCCTCTCAAGGACGCATCGCGAAGCAGGGTTCCGACATTTTGCGCGCCTAACTCGGCGATAAGGCCTTAACGGCTCCGCCTTAGCCAGCGACAGAGGCTACTGCGGCGGCACCGGGCAGCTCGTATCGCCCTCCTGGCAGTTGAGATAGCCCTGAAAATCCTTCAGCCTGATGTTGGTGAGGCTCGCCTTGCAGCCGGCTATGACCATCGGATACATGCTGCCTGCCATATCGGTCGGGCCCCCCTGGAAAGCGCATTCGGCATCGCGAAAGGCGACCCAGGCGCGCTGCGCGCCGACCAGCAGCTTCTTCGTCGCCGCGTCGTCCTTCAGCCTGCCCTCGATCTGCCTGTAGGCGTGGTTGAGCTTCTTGTCGGCTTCGGTGAAAGACTTGCCGGCGCATTCGTTCATGGTCGCCTGGTCCTGTGCGTCGGCGCAATCGTCGGCGCGCGCGACGCCCGCAAGAAGCGGAAGGGCGAGGATCACCAGACCGGTTTTGGCCAGACCCGGTTTGAAAAATAAAAGCCGCATCGTGTTTCTCCGGTTTCGGTCGAGACCCCGCCCGCGGCACGAAAGCCGCAGGATCGCAGCTTAACTTCTGAACGGTTGCCGGCAAGATGCAGCCTGCCGCCTTGGTGGACACTTCGTTTCCGCACAATGCTCGCTGATCGGCTTCGCCAACCGCTCCTCACCCCGCCCAGTCGACTTCGAACATCCCCAGCCGCTCGTAAAGCCTGACCGCGGCAGCATTCTCAACCGTGTTGGTTTTGAGATCGACATGCGCAGCGTCCCGTGCGTGAAAGGTGGTGAAGACGTGCCACATCAGCGCTTCGGCGATGCCTCGGCCGCGCGCCTCGGGGTGGACGGCAAGGTCTTTGACGAACGCCCTCGTCCAGCACAATGCCGCGCCTGCCAGCCGACCCTTGCTGTCGATGACCAGGAAACACAAGGCAGGGTCGAATTCCGCGTCGCTTGAAATACGCGGCCACCATTCGTCGAACGGCCCGTCGGCGCCATCGTCGAAGACGGTGGTCAGCAGCGTATGCAAAGCCAGCGCGTCGGCGGCCTCAAAACCGCGCATGACAAAACTTTCCGGCCAGCGCGGCGGGGCGAGCGTGTCGTCGAGGATCTTGCGCAGCCTTATGTCGTTCGGCGCCGGCGGGCGCGGCTCAGGCATGGCGTTCAGGCGTCGGGCTGCAGGCGACGCCGACTGCGGTCGCGGCCCAGGCCGGTTTGTTCCAGCATGCCCTTGCGCTTGGCGTCGTAATAATAGCCGCTCTGGTAGAGCCGATCGGCGCGCTTGGCGTTGCCGCCGGCCACCAGCCAGGCGCCACGCAGATATTTCACCGCATATTTCAGATTGGTCTCGGCGTCGAACAACCCGCTCGCCGGCCCGTCATAGCCCATGCCGCGCGCCGTCGCATGCTTGATCTGCATCAGCCCCCAGTGGCCGCGATTGTAGGCCTTGGGATTGAAGGTGCTCTCGCGCTTGACGACGCGGCGCACCAGATCGACCGGAACCTGATAGAGGACGGCATATTTCTCGATCAGCCGCTCGATCTCGCCGCGCGGTCCCGCGGAATACTGTTTGGCAGGGCTGGTCGAAAGCAGGGCGGACGGATTCTCAGGCAGGGTGTAGGCGACCTGCTGGACGCCTGGCATCGTCTTGCCTGTCTCGCCGGTGACCGGCATCGCAACGGCGGCGGTCGCATAGACAGGCGCTGTGCCGGCTGGCGCGGCATCGGCCGTCATGGCTGCAGGCGCAGTTGCGGCCAACGGGGTCGGGCCGGCAAAGGCCGCTGGCTGGACAGGCGTCGCGGCGGGATCGACGGCCAGCGCCGCGGTCTGGACGGGCGTGACGCCGGACGATTCCGGCAGCACCGAAACCCTGTCGGGCAGCGCCAGCGCATAGCCGGCATCGCTACCATCTGCGGCGGTTTCAGTCAGGGAAGGCACGGCCTTGGTCTGCGCGGTCGAAGTGCAGCCGCTGAGACCGGCCGCAGCGAGCATCACGCCGATCGCGGGAAAGATGATTTTTGCTGGCAAGCCGCGCTCGGGTCCGGTTCGTCTGTTAAGAAGTCCTTACACCACCGCCTTTCCCCCGGCAATCCGCAGCCAGTTGGGATTTCCAATGGTTTTCGGGTGGCAACAGACCCCTGAAAATGCGATATCCGTTCTCGATATGTACTGGACTACCATTCGTTCCTTCGGACAGGAGCACATCATGGAAGACACCTCTCAAGCCATCGCCGGCCACGCCGTCTTCGAAACCGTGATCGGCTTCATCGGCATCGCCTGGAGCGAGGCCGGGCTGACGAGGCTTTGCCTGCCCCAGCGCAGCCGCGACGCGGTGGAACGGCGGTTGCTGCGCCATGCCGGCAACGCCGCTTCGAGCGCCCGACCGCAATGGGTTGCCGAGCTGATCGCGTCGATAAAGGCCTATGCCGCGGGCGAGGACGTGGATTTCTCCGGTGTGCCGGTCGATCTCACCGGTGTCGACGATTTCCGCCTCGCAATCTACGACGCGGCGCGCAAGCTCGCCTATGGCGAGACCACCACCTATGGCGAACTGGCCAGGCGCGCCGGCCATGCCGGGCTGGCGCGAGAGACGGGCGCCGCGCTCGGCGCCAACCCGGTGCCGCTGGTCATCCCTTGCCACCGCATTCTTGCCGCCGGCGGCAAGATCGGCGGTTTTTCAGCGCCGGGCGGCTCGACCACCAAGGAGAAGATGCTGACGATGGAAGGCGTGCGCGTCGGTCCGCCGCCGCCGGCGCAGGTCTCTTTTGGGTTTTGAGGCCGACATTGCTAGTCCGGAAAGATGCGCCGGCGAAAATGCCGGTCTGTTTCCACGCGCTTGCACTTGTAGACGATGCAGGAGTTGGTATCGGCGCTCGGCACCGAAGCGCGTGCCCTGACCTCGCCCATGTTGCAGAAACTCTGGCTCCGCACATAACGGTCGTAGAGCGGCAGCCCCGGCGTGCGCGTCGACTGATAACGCAGGATGACGGCGCCTTCCCGTGCGATCGTCGCGCGCACCGTGCCGCAGCTCATGCGGCTCGGGTCATAGCGCGAGATCGCCTGCGCCTCGGCGGCCATCAGCGTCAGACAGGCGGCAAACAGGACAGTTTTCATGGTCCTCTCCCCAAACAGGACCGGACGCTCGGAGGCGGCACGATCCTTCCCCGCAGCGTGCACCATAGGCCATGCGACCCGGTGCAACGCCCGACGTTCAACGCTTTCACGCGATTGGGGCGGCCATTGGGCAGCGCCGCATCAGCGCCTTTTTTCGCGCAGTCTTGTTTTTTGCGGAGAAGCGGACTATATGAGGTCCATTGATATTTCGGCCGATCGATCCGGGCCTCGCGATATTCGCGTTTGCTGACGTCTATCTCCAAAATCTCGATACAAACCGGCTGGACTTCGGTTCAGTCAAGCTAAAGCAAACGTATAAGGACTATCGAAATGGCAACAGGTACGGTCAAGTGGTTTAATTCCACCAAGGGTTTCGGCTTCATCCAGCCTGACAGCGGCGGCGCGGACGTTTTCGTCCACATCTCCGCAGTCGAGCGCGCTGGGCTGTCGACCCTGGTCGAAGGCCAGAAGATCAACTTCGAGATCGAGCAGGACCGCCGCACTGGCAAGTCGTCCGCTGGATCTCTGAGCAAGGCAGCCTGATTTTGCGAATGGCGCGCGCCGGGCGATAGCTCGGGGCGCGCGGCAAGTCACGGATGTACTGACGGTCGCGCGAGAAGCGCGCCGGAGCGGAAAGAACCCGACAAGCCGAAGCAGCAGATTGCTGCCGGCCCGGCCAAAGCGCTCCCGATCAGGCTACCAAGCATGGGAAGGCGGGATTTTGTCCCGCCTTTTTGCTGTCCGGATTTCCGGATGAAACAGCTACCTTGGCCTTATTGTGCCAATCATGGTATTTTTAGCCGATGAGCAAGCTTGAACAGATTGAGAAATCCGTCGCCGAACTGAGCCCTGAGGAACTGAAGGCATTTGCCGCCTGGTTCGAGGCACTGAAAGCGGAGATGTGGGATCGGCAGATCGAAGCCGACGCCAAGGCTGGCAGGCTGGATAAACTTGCCGAGCAGGCCTTGGCCGACCATCGCGCCGGCCGGACCCGGTCTTTGTGAATCATGTCGCCACTCCCTTATTCTGGGAGGCTTATGCAAAACTGCCCTCGTCGATCAGAGCAAAGGCGGACAAACGTTTCGCCAAGCTGCGTTCTGATCCGTTTCACCCGTCGCTGCATTTCAAACAGGTCGGACGCTATTGGTCGGCGCGGGTTGATCTCAACTACCGCGCCGTAGCTGTCCGTGACCACGATGACGTTGTCTGGTTTTGGATCGGCACCCACTCCGAATATGACCGCCTCCTGAAGTAGCCGTAAGGACAGAACTACCCCAGCCACTCCATCGGCACATGCCCAGGATCAGTCTCGACCCGTTTCAGCCAGGCCGCCACCGCCGGGTAGGCGTCGAGCTGAAAACCGCCCATCTCGGCCGTATGCGTATAGGCGTAGAGCGCGATGTCGGCGACGCTCAAGGCCTCGCCGGCAAAGAACGCACTGCCCGCCAGATGCTTGTTCATCACGCCGAGCGCCTTGTTGCCGCGCTCCAGCGTCAGCGCCAGCCGTTCCGGTGTCGCGTCCCTGGCCCGTTCGGGAAAGGTCAGCAGCGCCTTGCGCACCGCAATATAAGGTTCGTGGCTGTACTGCTCGAAGAACAGCCATTGATAGGCCAGTGCCCGCTCGTATCTGTCGGCCGGCAGCAACCGCGTGCCTTCGGCGAGATAGAGCAGAATGGCGTTGGATTCGGCAAGCCGCCGGCCGTCGTCGAGCTCGAGCAGCGGCACCATGGCGTTCGGGTTCTTGGCGACATAGTCTGGCTTGCGCGTGTCGCCGGTGTGCGAGCTGACCTCGACATTGGTGAAAGCGATGCCGAGCTTGGCCATCAACAGGCGCGGCTTGTAGCAATTGCCGCTGTCGATCATTCCATAGAGTATGGTCATTGGTGCTCCCATCGCCGCTCCCCTCGGCGGAGCCGCCTTTACCGGCAATTATCGTGGCAGCGACGGCTTCCTCCAGTGATTTGTTTTGGCGCAACCATCAGCGCCGCTGATGGATCACCCAAACAACGGCACGACGTTGTTGGCCATGCCAAGCAGCCTGTCGATGGGCAGCGGCTCCTCGTCGAAGACCGTGCCGGCCAGCGCCGGCCGGGCAAGGTAAAATCCCTGCATCAGGTCGACGCCGCCGTCCAGCGCGACGCGCAGATGCGTGGCTTGCTCGATGCCTTCGACCAGCACTTTGGCGCCGCGGTCATGCAGCGCGGAGACCAGCGGCCGGAAAAACCGTTCGGCGGCGGCATGGCGGCAGAATTCCGCGAACCAGGTGCCGTCGATCTTGACGATGTCGGGCTGGACAAGGGCGACCCGCTCTTCCGTCGAATGCCCGGTGCCGAAATCGTCGATGGCGATACGGATGCCGTCACGCCGCATCTCGCGCGCCAGGCTGACGAGCACCTTGTCTTCGGCCGCCTGCTCGGTGATCTCGCAGACCAGCATGCCGGGGTGCAGGTCGAACTCGGCGAGACGCCTGGTCATCAGCCTGATTTCTGCCACCGCTCGCCTAGGGTCATCGTTGATCAGCGGATTGTAGTTGAAGAACAGGTCGAGCCCGCCGACGCCGATGTTGCGGAAATTCCTGAGATGCAGCACCCGGCACATCGTCTCGACGAACAGGCGATCCGCCACGGGGATGCCCTCGAAGAATACGCGCGGCGCGACCGGCCTGCCGGCGCGGTGCGGCTCGATCAGGCCTTCGACGGCGACGGCCTTCAAAAACCTGCCGCGCGGCGCAAAGATAGGCTGGTAGGCGCTCCTCAGCCGGAACGCGCCATAGACGCCATATTCGATCCCGACTTCGTCGGCAAAGATTGCCTCGCCGACATTGCGCCGCCTGTCGGGCCGCCCGGTCACGGCACCACCTTGCGCCCGAAAGCCCGTTTCGGCCGCGGCGAAGGCGAGACGGTCGCAGGCGCCTCGCCGGCGTCAGGCGCCGTCACCGGCATCTGCCTTTCCTTGCCGAAGACTTGGCTTTCCTTGCCGAAGACTTGGCTTTCGTTGCCGAAGACGTGAAAGCTGGTCGGTGCAAGCTCCGGGCGCGCCAGCGCGAATCCCTGCACCATCGAGGCTCCCGATTTCTCGGCCAGTTCAAGCTGCCAGCCCTCCTCGATGCCCTCGAACACGGTGCGGATGCCTTGCTGTTCGAAACTTGCCACCATGGCGGTCAGCAGCGCGAAGCCGGCGCCGGACTCCATCAGTTGCATGATCCAGCGGGCGTCGAATTTGACGATGTCAGGCCTGAGGTCCTTGATCCGGTTGATGTCGGACTCTTCGGCGCCGTAGTCGTCGACCGCGATGCGAAACCCGTTGGCCCTGAGCGCCTCGACGAAATTGTAGAGCGTTTCCTGAGACCCCGACTTTTGCTCGGTCACCTCGCAGACGACGCGGTTCGCATCGATCCCGGCCTCATGCAGCACCAGCCGCATGTCGCGTAGCGCGCTGTCGGCGATGCTGCGATCGGTGAACACCGACGGATCGAAGTTGATGAAAATGAATGCCTCCTGCGGCAGGCAGGCGCCGGCGTTCAAAAGGTGCAGTGTCCTTGTCAGCGCCTCGATATGCAGGCGGTCGACCGTCGGGCAGGCGTTGAAAAAACTCACCGGCGTCTGCGGCTCGGCGTCGCGGAACGGCCTGATCAGGCCCTCGAATCCGGTGATGGACAATTTGCCGTTGCTGAAGGCAAAAATCGGCTGGAAGGCGCTTTGCAGCGTATAATTGCCCCAGACACCGCTGGCGGTGCCGTCATC
This sequence comes from Mesorhizobium sp. WSM4819, assembly GCF_055811215.1. Classification (NCBI taxonomy): domain Bacteria; kingdom Pseudomonadati; phylum Pseudomonadota; class Alphaproteobacteria; order Hyphomicrobiales; family Phyllobacteriaceae; genus Mesorhizobium; species Mesorhizobium sp. WSM4819. Next base: position 6,360 of record NZ_JBVVQO010000063.1, on the reverse strand, counting down.
GTGGCGGACGATATGGGCAAGCCCGATGCTGCGCGACACGGTTCCTCCCGTTGCGAGACTGGTGGAATGGGTCGTGATCCAGCCACCCCGGGTTTTACCGCGTGTAAGTGAATTTATTGTTGCCGGATTTGCCGGGGATTTGAGGTCTGGCTCATCCGACAATGCTTGCGCTTGGCGGGATGATGCGACATGAGAGACGCCGCGGTCGGATGGACCGCCTGGCCCTACAGGAGACAACGCCGTCATGGCCTTTCTTGCCGACGCCCTTTCCCGCGTAAAGCCTTCCGCGACCATCGCAGTGACGCAGAAAGCGCGCGAGCTGAAAAACGCCGGCCGTGACGTGATCGGGCTGGGTGCTGGCGAACCGGACTTCGACACGCCGGACAATATCAAGAACGCTGCGATCGAGGCCATCCGCCGCGGCGAAACGAAATATCCTCCCGTTTCCGGCATCGTGCCGCTGCGCGAGGCAATCGCCCAAAAATTCAAGCGCGAGAACAATCTCGATTACCGGCCGGAGCAGACCATCGTCGGCACCGGCGGCAAGCAGATCCTGTTCAACGCATTCATGGCGACGCTGAACCCCGGCGACGAGGTCATCATTCCGAGGCCGTACTGGGTCAGCTATCCCGAGATGGTAGCGATCTGCGGCGGCACCCCGGCATTTGCCGACACCTCCATCGACAACGGCTTCAAGCTGACGGCGGCGGCGTTGCAAAAGGCGATCACGCCGCGCACCAAATGGCTGTTGATGAACTCACCGTCGAACCCGTCGGGCGCCGCCTACAGCGAGGCTGAATTGCGCGCTCTGGCCGACGTGCTGCTCGAACACCCCAATGTCTGGGTGCTGACCGACGACATGTACGAGCACCTGATCTACGGCGATTTCGTCTTCACGACCATCGCCGAGGTCGAGCCGAAGCTTTATGAGCGCACCCTGACCATGAACGGCGTGTCGAAGGCCTATGCGATGACTGGCTGGCGCATCGGCTATGCGGCCGGGCCGGTGGCGCTGATCAAGGCGATGGACATGATCCAGGGCCAGCAGACCTCCGGCGCCTGCACCATTGCCCAGTGGGCATCGGTCGAGGCGCTGAACGGTCCGCAGGATTTCATTGCGAAAAACAAGGCGATTTTCCAGGCTCGGCGCGATCTCGTCGTGTCGATGCTCAATCAGGCGCGCGGCATCACATGTCCGTCTCCCGAAGGGGCTTTCTACGTCTATCCGTCCTGTTCCCAGTTGATCGGCAAGAAGACCAAAGCCGGCAAGCTGATCGACAGCGACGAAGCCTTCTGCTCGGAACTGCTTGAGGCCGAGGGCGTGGCGGTCGTGTTCGGTTCGGCATTCGGCCTCGGCCCGAACTTCCGCATCTCCTATGCCACGTCGGAGGCGTTGCTCGAAGAGGCCTGCGCCCGCATCCAGCGCTTCACCGCCTCGCTGACCTGATCAAGCGCATCTCGAACACCAAAACCGGCTCGCAATCGGGTTTTGGCGGTCGGCGCCAGCCTCATCCCTGGCGACTGTGATTGGTTTCGCGCGCCGAACGAGCCTCGGCCGGCGCCAGAATGGCGGCCAGAAGCCCGGCCGTGACGAACGAAACGATGGCGGCCGTCAGCATCGCCGCATGGAAGCCCCCGGCATAGGCGGCTGCGAACAGATCGCGCAGGGCGTCCTTGCCCATCGCCGCATCGGCTGCGAAATCGTACCTTGAAACCGCGGCGCGGGCCACCGCTCCCGCATTGGCGACACCGGCATTTTCAAGATGCGCCGTCAGCAGGGCTGTTGCCCGCATGCTCATCAAGGCGCCGAGCAGGGCGATGCCGATGGCGGTGCCGCCCTGGCGGGTTGCGTTGATCACCGCCGACACCATGCCCGAACGCTCGCGCGGCGCAAACGACATCGCGGCAGCGCTGCCGGTCGGGATGGACAGCGCATTGCCGAGACCGCCGACGGCAAACAGCAGGCCGATCGTCACATCGAGGGTCCAACCCAGCACATGCCCAGCATGGAAAGACCGCTCGAAAGATAGCCCGATGTCATCAGCGCCGAGTGCCCGTAGCGCTGACTGAGCCTGCCGATCGCCGGCGACACGACCATTTGGACGAGGAACAGCGGTGCCATGCACAGGCCGGTCTGTGTCGGCGACCAGCCCTGTGCCTGCTGCAGGAATATCGAATAGAGGAAGACGCTGGTGTAGGAGGTGAGGCCGAGCGCGAACGAGGCGACATTGGCGACGGCGAAGCGAACGTCGCGGAACAGGCCAAGCGGCAGCATCGGCCGCGGCGTGCGTGCCTCGAAGACAAGGAATGCCACCAGGCCGGCGAAGCCGACGACAAGGGCGATAACAGCCTCTCGATCGCCCCAACCTTTTTCGCCTGCCGATATCAGGCCGAAGGTCAAGGCGCCCAGCCACAGAATGCTGAGCGCCAGGCCGACAAGGTCGAGATGGGCATGCTCGGGGTGTGAAGTCTCTACGATCGAAGCCGCACCGAGCGCGATCGTGGCCAGGCCGAGCGGCAGGTTGATCAGGAAAATGCTCTGCCATCCGGCGGTTTCGACCAGGATGCCGCCGACGACCGGGCCGGTGAGCAGCGAGACGGCTGCGAACGACGCCCAGCCTCCGATGACGCCGGCACGCTCGCGACCGTCGGGAAACGCCTGCGTCAGAATCGACAGCGCACCCGGAATGATCAGCGATCCGGCTATCCCCTGCACCACCCGGCCCACCAGCAGCACCGACAGGTTGGGCGCGATTGCACATATGGCAGAGCCAGCCACGAAGATGCCGATGCCTGCCAGCCAGGAGCGCTTGCGCCCGTAGCGGTCGCCGATCAGGCCTGCCGACAGCATGAAGGCCGACAGGCAAAGCGTGTAGGCGTCGATCACCCATTGCAGCCCGGCGAAATCGATGCCGAGCGCAATCTGGATCGTCGGCAGGGCGACGTTGACGATGCTGATGTCGAGCAGTGCGACGAATGTGCCGAGATAGACTGCGGCAACAAGAGGCAAGCGACGGTTCGACATGAAACCCAAACCTGAGCGTGGAAATCACCTACAATTATCAGACGCGACCAATGATCAGACGCGACGCGCTTTCAGGCCCGATCAACGCCGCCATACTGCTCGTCGGTCACCGTCTCCAGCCAGTCGGCATGGACGCCGTCGAGCGCCTCCTGCATGGCGATATGGGCCATCGCCGATTTTGGACCGGCGCCGTGCCAATGCTTTTCGTCAGGCGCAAACGAGATGACGTCGCCGGCCCTGATTGCCTGTATCGGCTCGCCCCAGCTTTGCGCCAGGCCGGCGCCTGACACGACATAGAGCGTCTGGCCCAGCGGATGCGTATGCCAGTGGGTACGCGCGCCGGGCTCGAAACCGACCATGATGGCGCGTAGCCGCGCCGGCGCTTCCTTCTCGATGATCGGCGTCTGCCACACGCGACCGGTGAAGTACTTTTCCGGCGCAATGACGGTCGGCACGCTGCCGCAAGCAATGATCTTCATCGTCGCAAAGTCCTCAAGCTGATGGCGGATCGGTCGGCGACGATCCGCTCCTTTTTGTCGCAGGAAGCGGCACTTTCATCCGATAACCGTCATGGCGCAACCGCTTTTGCGGCTGTTCGGCGACGGACCCCGTCACGGCATTGACGGAAAGCCCAGGCCCGCATTCGACGGCTTCGCCGATCATGGCTCAACATCCGCGACATCAGGCGATCCTCAAATCCCCGATTCTCAAATCGCGCGATCTCAAATCACTTGCCCTCCCGCCTAACCCGTGGGACGATGCCTTTGGGTAGGCGGCAAACTGAAAAAAAGCCCCGCCCGCGACGGTCGACAGGCCGGCCGCCGCTCCCAGGGAAACGCCTGAGTGGAGGTCAGTCATGGGAACTCGCGCCGGAGGACGACGCACAGGACCGAAATGCATTGCCATAGTCGGTCCCTTTGCAAGCGGTAAGACGACACTTCTCGAAGCCATATTGGCCCGCACGGGCGCCATCCCCCGCCAGAATCCGGTCTCCTCGGGAAACACAATTTCCGATCATTCGCCCGAGGCACGCGCTCACGCCATGAGCGTTGAGGCGACGTTTGCCACCACCGACTTCATGGGCGAGCAACTCACCTTCGTCGATTGTCCCGGCTCCATCGAATTCTCCTTCGAGGCAGAGCCGGTTCTGGCCGCCTGCGACATCGCCGTGGTCGTCGCCGAAGCCGACGAGAAAAAGATCCCTGCCCTGCAGCTGATCATGCGCAAGCTCGACGATCTCGGCGTGCCGCGCATCATGTTCCTCAACAAGGTCGACAAGGCGATATCAGGCGTGCGCGACACGCTGAAGATGTTGCAGCCGGCAAGTTCGGTGCCTTTGCTGCTGCGCCAGATTCCGCTGCGCAAGGACGGCGTGGTGATCGGCTCGATCGATCTGGCGCTGGAGCGCGCCTACATCTATCGCGAATATGCCGAAAGCGAAGTCGCCCAGATTCCCAGCGACGACAAGGCGCGCGAGCTCGAAGCGCGCTTTTCCATGCTGGAGACGCTCGCCGACCATGATGATCAACTGATGGAGCAGCTGCTCGACGAAATCGAGCCGCCCAAGGACGCCATCTTCGACGACCTGGCCGCCGACTTGCGCGATGGTGCCGTGACGCCGGTGCTGATCGGCACCGCCGAGAAGGGCAATGGTGTGCTGCGGCTGCTAAAAACGATCCGCCACGACGCGCCCGATGTTGAAGCAACACACAAGCGCCTCGACGCAGCTGACGGCAATGCGACCGTGGTCCAGGTGATGAAGACCATCCACACCGCGCATGGCGGCAAGCTGTCGATCTCGCGCATCCTGTCCGGCCAGCTTGCCGACGCCTCCGAGCTCTTCCTTTCGAACGGCGCGACGGCAAAGGTCTCCGGCATCTACAGAATGCTCGGCAAGGACCAGACCAAGCTCACCTCGGCCCCGGCCGGCGACACGGTCGCGCTCGGCAAGATGGACGAGGTCACGACCGGTCAGACCTTGAGCTCGGTCAAGGGCGGCATCCAGCCCTTGGTCACGCTGACGCCGCCGCAACCGGTCTATGCCTTTGCGTTGCGACCGAAGGAACGCAAGGACGAGGTCAAGATGTCGGCGGCCATCCAGCGCCTTGCCGAGGAAGATCCCTCGCTCAGCGTGCGCCACAATCAGGATTCGGCTGAAACCGTGCTGTCGGGCCATGGCGAAATGCATCTGCGTGTCGTGCGCGAGCGGCTGGAGGGCAAGAACCAGATTCCGGTCGAAGGTCATCCGCCGGCCGTGCCTTACCGCGAGACGATCCGCAAAGCGGCGCAGCAGCGTGGCCGTCACAAGAAGCAGTCGGGCGGCCATGGCCAGTTCGGCGACGTGGTGATCGAGATCAAGCCGCTGCCGCGCGGCTCCGGTTTCCAGTTCACCGACACCATCACCGGCGGCGCCGTGCCGAAAACCTATATCCAGTCGGTCGAGGCCGGCGTGCGCGATTATCTGAAATCGGGCCCGCTCGGCTTTCCAGTGGTCGACGTCGCCGTCAACCTGTCCGACGGCTCCTATCATTCCGTCGATTCGTCGGACATGGCCTTCCAGATGGCGGCAAAGCTGGCGATGAAGGAAGGCATGGCCGCCTGCTCGCCGGTGCTGCTTGAACCGATCATGAAGGTGGAAATCGTCACGCCGTCCGACGCGACATCGAAAATCATCGCCCTGATCCCGCAGCGGCGCGGCCAAATCCTCGGCTATGATGCGCGGCCCGGCTGGCCGGGATGGGATGTCGTCGAGGCGACCATGCCGCAGGCAGAGATCGGCGATCTGATCATCGAGCTGCGTTCGGCCACCGCGGGCGTGGCCAGCTATCGTGCCGGCTTCGACCATATGGCCGAACTCACCGGCCGCCTGGCCGACGAGGCGTTGAACGCCAATGGCAAGGCTGCCTGACACTTGAACTTGGCGACGGTCAGGCTGCAGAACACAAGGAAACGGCGTCCGGACATGATCCGGACGCCGTTCTCTTGCGGACCGTCTTCGTGGGAGGCGAAATGGCAGGTCCGCCGCACATGCCGCCAACGCTTGACAGCCTCAGCGGAAGAATAGTTCGGACGCGGTAGCCGCCTGAGCCCGGATCGTCCGAGTGATGCCCCCATCTCCCGCACGAACCACACCGCGTCCTATGATCTGCTTAGTCGATGCTGCGCGCCTGCGACATGTTACCTGAGGTTACATGTCACTGTTACATGACAATTTCGGTCGGCTTTGCGTCAGCGCCGGCAGGGTTCGGGATACAAAAAAGTCGGCCGTGAAGAATACGGAAGCCGCTGATATCGCATAGGAATAGTCTACTTTTCAGGCTTCCGAATTGCAGGTA
>NZ_JBVVQO010000062.1:0-24481 GCF_055811215.1 Mesorhizobium sp. WSM4819 | reverse complement strand
CCCCCCCCCCCCCCCCCCCCCCCCCCCCCCCCCCCCCCCCCCCCCCCCCCCCCCCCCCCCCCCCCCCCCCCCCCGCGTTCAGGTCACTGAATGATCTTGACGATCTTGCGTGTGCCGGGATCAACAAGAACGGTGCGATTGTCAACGACGACGTAGCGATACTCGACGTCGGGAACTTCGTGAAGCTCGACCGTCTCGGGTATCGTTGAACCGATATTGAGTTCCACGCCAGGGAGTTCCACGGATGCGAGCGGCTGCTTTTCCACATATTCCCTGATCACGGTCTCCTGTTCAGGCGCGATGATCACGTCCTGAGCGGCAACAGCGCCAACGCTGGCCAGCAGAAAAAGGCCCGCGGCTGCGGTGGAAAGATGCATTCTCATAACTGCCTCCTTTATGTCTGTGACTTGTAAGCCCATTTGCGCTGGACGGCATCAGGCAACGGCAAACGTTCCTTAGCTGGGCTTCGGTCCGATTCGGCAGGCCTTTGCGTAGGACCTAAGTCTGACGCGTCGCGCCCAAAGGACGATGCCGCGGGTTTCGGGGCGCCCCGACTGCACGCTTCAATTGCTATGAACCACGGGCGCTATGAAACCGTAGGCGCTATGAACCGTAGGCGACAGCGAAACGGCAAGAAGGCCCGCCGCGTCCAAGCGGCGAGCTTCTCCTCCCCAGGCCATTTCACTCAATCGATGATTTTAACGATCCTGCGTGTGCCTGGATCAACAACAACGGTCCGATTGTCGACGACGACGTAGCGATATTGGACGTCGGGAACCTCATGAAGCTCGACCGTCTCGGGCAGCGCCGAGCCGATATTGAGCTCCACGCCAAGCAGGTTCACCGAGGCGAGCGGCTGCTTTTTCACATACTCCCTGATGACGGTCTCCTGTTCGGGCTGGATGATCACGTCCTGGGCAGCCACGGCGCCGACACTTGCCAGCAGCAGAAATCCTGCGGCTGCAGTGGAAAGATGCATTCTCATAAGTTTTTCCTTCCTAATGAGCTGTCTTGCGCTGGGACGCATCTTCGTCGCGCCAAGCTCGCCTTCAACAACGAGACAGCTGCAAACGTTCCGCGGCTGGGCTTCGGTCCGACCAGAGACGCCGTGCCGTTGGACCTAAGTCTGAATTGTCGTGCGCAAAGGGCGACGATGGCGTGTGGCCCGGAACCACGACTGCCAGCACTCGTTGCTCGCCGTGCGTCACGGGAGGAATCGATGGAGAATAGTGTTCACCAAGCCCGCTGGCTACTTGCACCGGTCTTCGCTGTCTCCATTGCCTTCCTGGCAATTGGAATAGTCGTCAGCTGACGAAGGACCGACTTGACGATGTGGCTGATGGACGAAGATATCTGCGCAGCTAAGTCCCTTCCTGCGCCGATAAGGGACCACCCGCCATTCCTCGATTTGGCGGGTGGTCCCTCGTTTGCGTCCAATGTTCAAACGAGCTTCAGTGGGAAAACGGAAATGGACGACAACAACAAAGATCGATTGTTTCTCGACCGCGACCGCCTGTCGGTGGACCAGTATTACGAGGTGGAGCATTTCGCGCGAGAAAATGGCGTTTCGCCCAGCCAGGTCAGCAGGCTGATCAAAAAGAACGGCAACGATCGGATGACCCTTACGCAAGCGGTGAGAGCATTGCGCGACCGGAAGTGAAAGTACGCAGCACCTTCCTCCGCTGCCAGGGGCGACAGGTGCCGGTAGCACGTGGTTGAGGCGTCATATTTGCTGCCTCGCTCAACCATGGCAGTGGCGCTTGCGCAAAAAACCGCAAGGTTGCGGTTTTCGTCCAGCCTGCAAGCCCTAAGTTCCCTTGTTATTGATCGGTGCAGATCAAAGATGGCGTCACTTAGCGTCGTTCGACGACAGATTGGCTGGTTCTCTCGAATCGTGCCGCTGGCGCGACGCGCCGCCGACCGGGCCGGTGGAGATATGGCGCCATACAGACCGACAAGATTGCTCGATCGGTGGAATGCACTGTCGCTGGCCACTCAGTTTCTGCTCGCCGGCGGGCTGTTTTCGCTGTCGGCGATGATCGTGGTTGGAATGTCCGTGACAAGCCAGATTGAAGCCGCGGTCACCCGGAACTCGGCCGCCTCTACCGCTCTTTACGTCGACAGCGTCATCGCGCCGCTGCTTCCCGACATGCGCAGGAGCGAGATGCTGGACGAGAGCGTTGCGCACGCGCTGGATGAAACGCTGGGCCAAGGCGCGCTCGGCAAAAGGCTCGAATCGTTCAAGCTATGGCGCCGCGATGGCACCATCCTCTATTCAACCAACAAAAATCTGGTCGGGAAGCGCTTTCCACTCAGCGACAATCTCCGGGCCGCATTCGCCGGCGACATGGTTGCTGAAATGGACAGGCACTACGATAACCAGGCTGAGAGGGACAGCGGCCTGCATCTTCTTGAAATCTATAATCCGATGCTTCAGCCATGGTCGGGCGAAGTCGTGGCTGTTTTGGAATTCGACGAGATCGCCACCGATTTTGAAAAGGATCTCCGGCAGGCACTCGTTCGGACCTGGTTCGATGTCGCAGCCGTCACCGCGGTTTTTTTCCTCGGTCTTTCGGTGATCGTTTTTCGTGGCAGCCGCACGATTCGTTCGCAGAGCCGCTCCTTGAAGCAGCGCATTGCCGAACTTTCCGTCCTGGTTGCTCAAAACAGAATGTTGAGGCTGCGGGTGCAACGTGCTTCGCAGCGCGCCACGGCACTTAACGAGCGTTACCTCAGGCGGATCGGCGCGGACCTGCACGACGGGCCGGCGCAACTGGTTGCCCTCGCTGCGCTAGGGATTGACAGCCCCGTGCTAGCCGATCCTGCCACGCCGGCTGCGGCGCGCGCACGGGAATTGCAGGTGGTCAAAGCGAATCTGGACGATGCGATGCGAGAAATCAGGAATGTCAGCAAGGGTCTTATGCTGCCGCATGTCGAGAATGCCGAGTTGACGGAAATCCTCGAGCTTGCCGTGCGAGCGCACGAAGAGCGGACCGGCGTCAAAGTGATGCTGTCCATGACCGGGAGCCACACACCCTTGTCGCCAGCGGCCAAGATCTGCATCTTTCGCTTCATTCAGGAGGCGCTGAACAACGGCTTTCACCATGCCGGGGGTGCCGATCAATCGGTCGCGAAACATTTCGACGGGGAGCGCGTTTCTATCGAGGTTTCCGACACCGGCCCAGGTTTCGACCCGAAGATCATCCATCCTGAACGGCTGGGGCTCATCGGGCTGCGTGAGCGGGTAGAAAGCCTCGGCGGCCAATTTGATGTAACATCTTCACAGAATGGCACGGTGGTGAAAATGGTTCTCAACACAGTCGAAATAGGACAGGCGTGATGGCAGCGGCCATAAAGCTCGCCATTGTCGACGACCATCCGCTGTTCAGGGAAGGCGTTGTGCGCACCCTCGAGCAGATCGGCGGGTTCGAGATCGTTGCCCAAGGCAGCAGTAGAGATGACGCCTTGCGGATATCGGAAGACCAGCAGCTCGATATTCTGCTGATGGACATCTCGGTGCCTGGAGGGGGCCTCAGCGCAGTCGAGCCGGCCCTGGAGCGGCACCCGGATCTGAAAATCGTGATGCTGACCGTTTCGGAGGAAAACCAGCACGTCGTGACCGCCTTGCAGAGCGGGGCAAGAGGCTATGTCCTAAAAGGTGTCGGATCGAGAACCCTGGCCGCCATACTGCGCACGGTGGCGATGGGCGAACGGTATGTTTGTCCGCAATTGTCGGCGCGCGTGTTGGTCGACCTGTCCAGCCAACCAACCGCGATCGAGAAACCCGACGTTCTGGCCGAACTCACCAGTCGCGAAAGAGAGATCCTGACGCTCGTTGCCGCGGGATTGAGCAACAAGCGGATCGGTCTTCAGCTGAACCTGCACGAGAAAACCATAAAGCATCACATGACGCGGATTCTGGCCAAGCTCAATGTGAGCAACCGCACCGAAGCCGCGATGACATTGCGCGACGCGACCGAGCATCAGCATCCGCCTGTCCGCGATCCTGCATGAAGCAAGACAGCCTTGCGGCCTGTGGAACGCGCCATCACTCGATCATCCGGAGCAGTCTTGCCCGATCGGATTTCTTTGCCTGCCGCCGAATGATGGTGCGGCCCATGGCATCGCGCATCTCGTAATGGCCGCCGTCGATGCGCTCGCTCAGCCCGTTGGAATGCACCACACCCACGCTTGCCCCGCGCACCTCGATCCGGTCTCCAGTGGTCACGTTAATATACGTCTTGGGCTTGTTGCCAGGATTTAGCGCGGTAGCCGGATTTGTCAGGGGAGTGACGTTCAGTGCTTTTGTTTCGTTCGCATTGCCGTTCGGGTCCGTGGCCTGTGGGGCTGCGGCATTTCCAGGGTCTGTGGCATTTCCAGGGTCTGTGGCATTTCCAGGAGCGTTTCCAGAGTTGCCGGGGCTTTCAGTGTCTCCTGAGTTGCCGGAGCCAGAGTTGCCGGAGCCAGAGTTGCCGGAGCCGGAGTTGCCGGAGCCAGAGTTGCCGGAGCCGGAGTTGCCGGAATCAGAGTTGCCGGAGTCTGAGTTCCCAGCGTTCCCAGAGTTCCCTTGTGCCCAGGCGGCCTGTGGGCTTAGCGTCAGGGACAGGCCGTCCTGTGCCACACGGTAGGGGCTGACGACGAGAACCAAGGCTGATGCGCTCAGGCAGATGGCGACGCGAAGCCCTCGAAGAGATTTGAGACTGCGCTGCGATTGAGGCCGGGCAGGCCGCGCACCGGCGAGAACTCTTGTCTCACAATGCTTCGGGCGCTGCGGCCGTATTGCGTCTGTGATCAATGAATTTGCCAATAGCACGCCAGAATATCCTTTTACCGTCACGCCCTATGTTGCATCTCTGCCTATTTCGAATTCGCCCAAGTCAATCCTTCGCCCAAGCCAATCTTCTGAACTGCACCGATTTATCAGGCTTTCGCCATCATCGGGCTGTGTCAAGACCCACCAGTCTCAAGGGGGAGAACCGGTGGGTCTCGCTGGCGCAGGAAGGGACTCATGACTGCGCGAGTGCGTTGCTTTCATCGGTGGACCTCATCAGCCGATGAAAAGCCCGACGGCGGCGACCCCGAACACCAGGCCAAATACCGGAAAAAGCAGCCAACGTGCCTGGTGAATGCTGGGGTCCATTGCAGCCTCCTGTCACGGTGTCGGCATCGCAACGACGCCTGCAGGAACTCGGTTCCTACAAACTCCCCCATTTCAGGCTTTTGCCATAGCGGTCCCGGACCAAAGCACTGCCTGGGTCAGCCCATGGTCGGCAAGCGGCCAGACCGAAGTCCTAGCTCAGGCCTTTTGAGCAGGGAGGACGAGATGTAATCCAGGTGGGAAGCGGCTGGAAGGAACCTCGCAGAAAGCCTGTCAGTTTGAACAGGCGTAATAGCCGTGCCTTCGGTGGCAGAGACTTGTCGATGCAGACGAGGGGTCCGCCGTGGGGGCAGCGGACCCCTCGATTAACCCGAACTAGGGCGTCAGGTCAGAATAAGGACGATCTTGAATGTATCCGGGTCGACGATGACGATACGGCCATCGGCCAACACGAAATACTGGTACTCTTCGTAAGCCGGGACGATCTCGATGATTCGCCGTGGCAGAGGACGCAGTTCAACCCTCTGCCGCGGAACCTCGACACCGACTGAGATGTCAAAGTCGACGTCGGCAACCGGTTCGACCTTTTCCTGCTTGAGGATCTGGGTGACTTGCGTTTTCTGCTCAACAGTCACATTGCTGATCGCGCCGGTCTCCGTCTCATCCTGTGACTGAGTAGTGCCCCGAGTCTGCTGCTCGGTGGCAGTACCGGCCTCGCCCTGGGTCTGCTGCTCGGTCTGGGTCTTGGCCTTGTCCTGCGCCTGTTGCTCGGTGGTGGCGCCGGCCTCGCCCTGGGTCTGCTGCTCGGTCTGGGTCTTGGCCTTGTCCTGCGCCTGTTGCTCGGTTGTGGCGCCAGCCTCGCCCTGGGTCTGCTGCTCAGTGGTTACGCCGGCTTTACCCTGGGCTTGCTCGTCGGTCTGCATCTTCGCCTTGCCTTGAGCCTGCTCCTCGGTGGTGGCGCCGGCCTTACCCTGTTCGCCCATCGCACCTTCCGGGCAACCGGCCGAGCCGGCCGGGCAGTCGGTGCCGGACTGGCTTTGGGCCGGCTGCTGTTCCTGAGCGAATGCTGCGCCACAGCCAACGCCTAGGGCCAGCATACTGGTGATCAGAACTTTTTTCACGAGACGTCTCCTTCGAAAAGTCTGTCCCTTCATGGGGAAAACCACCTCTGGAATGTTTTGTTCCAGGCGAATTGACCGGGCGCGGAAGCCGCGTCCAGGCGCGCGCCGGACTGAGCCAGCAAGCGCGCCGAATAGGCAGTGTCCTTGTTCCAGCAGAGGCGCGGGCTCTCCGTTCGGCCCACTCTTCCAACTGGCGGTTGGTAGACGCCGGGCAGCCGGCACGCGAATGATTTTTCTCGGTCCGCGCGCACCGGGCACATTCTCAGCCCCCAAGCCGTGCTTGGTGACCGGTTGATCGCCCCGTCGCACCTGCGGGTACGGCGGACTTTTTTGCCTGCGCCAGCCTGTGAGGCTGGAACACTGTCCTGCGACGAAAGTTTAGTGCCAGCAGCGTAGTATTGTCCCCTCATATAATGCTGCGAGATCGGTAGCTCCGGTCAGCCCGCGTCTTCTCCCCGAGGGCGCGGGCTTTCTGCTGTTGTCCAGGCTTTCCGGCATGACGAATGCTGCCGACGGCCTTTGCGAGGTTCTAATGAACGACAGGACTTTCGACCGGCCTGTTTTCGTCAGGAAAGGGGAGTTCATGGTGGAGGAAATCGAATGCTTGGCCGATGCTTTCGAGTTCCTGCAGGAATGGCCCAACAATCGCCGAGGGCCAATCTTTGACACGGCGTTCCGCGCCTGCCAGCGCGCCTATGATGGCCAGGTTCCCATTTCCGTTGCACGCGAGGCTTTCGCCAGCTTCGCGAGATCGGCCAAAATCCTCGAGGACGCCTCTGCAGCTATGCCCTGGATGACGGCACAGAAAACCGGTCGCGGTGGCGTGACGGCGTAACCGATGTAGCTGCCTAAAGCGCGTCGCGTTGGAATGGACCCATGCGACGCATGCGGCTCGCTTAGGGTTTTTGAAAGTATGCATGCCGTCTTGGAGGGAGATGCTGCGCTGGGGCAAAGGGCGTTTCAACGCTGCTCAGGCTGTCATTCAACCGCCGACCGGAAAAAAGCCGGCCCCGGCCTCGGCGGTATTGTCGGACGGCCGGCCGGATCTATGGAGGGGTACCGTTATTCGAAAGCCCTGAAGTCGTCCGGATTGGTATGGGACGAGGCAACGCTGGACCGGTTTCTAGCGGCGCCCGGCGAGGTTGTTCCGAAAGCGACGATGACGATGGCCGTGTCCAAGCCTGAGGACCGACAGAATATTGTCGCATACCTGAAGTCCTTGTCGCAGTAGACTCGAATTTGCATCCCGGAATGCGGGCATCGTTTTCGAACCCGCCCGCCGCCATGCGCCGGCCTCCAACCCTGAGCACACGTGCAGTCTCTGCGACCTGCGGCAACGGACCCGCTTTGTTCTGACGTCCACCCCAACATGGCCAGGTGCTTTTCGAAGGTGAGCGGTGTTCGACGCCGCGCACGCCCGCTTCGTTCCAGACTTTGAACCGTAATGTCTTCGCCTACATGATTCCGTCCGCACGTGGTCCGTCAGAGAGGCGTCCGAGGACGTCGCGCAGGAATCCTGTTCCCCATCGGGCTGATGCTAGGCCTGCTTCTACTCCCTTTGCTTGGTGCATGGCTTATAGGCACCGCCTTTCTGCTGTCCGACAACGTCATCTATCTGTCATATTGTGAACTTCCCGAAAACTTAGCCGACGATAGACTCCCCGCCTGAACACCCCAAAGCGTGGCCAATGCTGAGCGACTGGGAAGGGGGGAGGGAATGGGGAGGCAAGGCGGTCTCAATGCGACAAGGGGGGCACTTCTTGCCCTGAAATGCGCGTTGCTGCTCGCAGTGATCCTCCTCACCAATCATGGCTTTATCGACCGCATCCGTTTGCTCATTGACGATCAGCGCCAGCTGACCTTGATGATCTTCAGCATCATCTGGGTCATCTCTGTGTTGGCAGTGTTGGCCGCTGCCTTTCATCCCAACTGGATCATTCGGCTCCTGTGGGCCGTCCCCCTCGCGATATCAAGCGCCGCAGCCTATGGCTATTACCTTGTCCAAGGGTCCGAGTTCTTCATCTTCGACGTTCTCAATTTCTGGACGGTCCGTCACGAGGCTCACAGGGCGTCCGAATTTTATTCCAACGCGATTTGGTGGTCGGTCGCTGTCGCGATATTGGGTGTTGTCGCAATGGCCATGCCCCCCTCCCTTCCGCCACTGGCGACACGCAAGACCAGATACTGGTCACCACTAGTGCCCATGTTGCCGATCGTCCTCATTGCGGGCGTGGTTATTTATCGAGAGGGCAAAGGTTCAGAAGCGTTGCCGAAGCAGTTCTCGCCGCTGTCCCTGGCAGCGATCGCTGCTTACAAGTTGAACAGTGGAACGTTCCCGGAGCGGGAAATCGTATCCATGACACCGGAACGAAAACAGGCGCGGGCTATCGTGCTGCTGGTCGACGAAAGCATTCGGTCCGACTTCGTAAGTCTTGAGCCCCGTAACCCAGTCACTCCGCAACTGGCCGAACTCAGAAGCCGATTGATTGATTTTGGCCCCGCTGTGTCCGGCTCAAATTGCTCTCTTCAATCGAACGCATTGCTTCGCTTCATGGCCTATCCTCGAGATCTAATCCAGTCAGTCAAGGCGAGCCCGACAGTTTGGCAGTATGCAAAGAGGGCAGGTTATCGCACCGTGTTCATAGACGCCCAGGCAGGTTTCGTCACCGTCTATGGCAAACTGCAAAACTACATGACGCCCGCCGAAGCGATTTCGATCGACCGATTCTACAAGTTGGACAATGCAATTCGAACGCATGATCTCGACGATGAACTCGTTAATATTGTGCTCAAGGAAATGAGCGTCGGCGATCCTGTTTTTATATACGCGAACAAGAATGGCGCGCATTTTCCATACAGTGACGGGTCGCCTGCGGAGTTTGCATCCGACGCCGGCACCTCAGGGACGCTTCAATCCTATGCAAACGCGGTGCGCTGGTCGACAGACCGCACTTTGTCTCGTTTGATCGATGGGGCCGACTGGAGGGACGCAACGATGATTTACACGTCGGACCATGGACAAAATTTCAGCGTCGGCCGTCTCACGCACTGCAGTTCATATACGAATGTAGACCCGAACGAAGCCATAGTTCCAATGTTGGTTTCAACCGGGGATGAGGAGCTTCGGGCCCGCTTTGAGAAAGTCGCCAAGCAATATCCGAACATGGCCACTCATTTTGCGATAGCGCCAACGCTGTTGGAGTTGATGGGGTACCGACCATCCGAAATATCGGCTCGATACGAAAGCTCCCTCCTTCACGGCCTTACATCGCAGCTTCAGTTCGTAACAGACGATATCCTCGGATTGTTCTCCAATCGTCCCGCTTGGCACTCCGTCGATCCAACGATTCAAAAGGGTCGCCAGCGGCTTGACCTCCTGGTTACGCTGACGAACTCGCTTCCGAATATTTGCGAGGGCGGCATTGGCTGCGTCGCAGGTCCGGAACCAATCTCGAGCGAATAGCAGGGGATGGCAGAGAAAAAGGAAGATCGACAATGGCGAAAGAACGCAAGTCGGCTGACGCGGCATTGAACGACAGCAAGAACACGCTATCGGATGGCCGCAAAACACATTCTCGACTTGTCCAGCAGATACCCAATGCCATAACAGCGCTGGCGCTTTGCTCGGGCTTGGCTTCCGTTCGCTTCTCGATCGAAAACGAGTTCGAATTCGCACTGTTGGCGATCGTCGTGGCAGCAGTGCTCGACGGTCTTGATGGCCGTCTGGCGAGGCGGTTGCATGCGTCGTCACAGTTCGGAGCCGAATTTGACAGTCTTGCGGATTTTCTTAGCTTCGGCGTAGCGCCGATCGTCCTGCTTTTCTTTTGGGGCGAGGCATTGATGACCGGCCCGTTCAGCCTGTGCCTAATGGCATTCGCTCTTGCTTCGGCCGCGCGCCTGGCGCGCTTCAATGCGCAGTCAAATTCGGCAGCAGCGGCATGGCAGAAAGCGTATTTCACTGGGATGCCGACACCGGCCGCTGCCCTAACGGTTTTGTTGCCCATATCGCTGGCTCCGCCGACACCTGCAACTGTTCAGATTGCGGGGCTGCACGCAGCTCTGATCGCTTTCTTGATGGTTTCGACGATCCCGACTTTTTCCGGGAAGAAGTGGGCTTGCCAAGTCCCCAAGTGGATGATGATCGCGTTGTTCTTAGCAGTCGCAGGGCTAGTTGCGGCCGTCGTGCTCTACCCCAGCGAGTTTCTGGTTGTTCTGACTGTCCTTTATCTCGCCTCCATTCCGATCAGCTGGATCAGTTTCCGTCATGATGAGAAAATTCACGACGAAATCGATGTCGAAACCGCTCGCGTAGTGGAATGACATCTGGAAGCCTTGATGGCTGTCCAGGTCCCGGCTCGGGCAGGCAGCAACTACCTCGCGGCAACGGCCGCCTCCCACCTATGGCGACCTTCCGAACGTCTGCAACGAGCAGGGCCGCGCCGCTCTTCCCCGATCTGTGAGGACGGTCTCGGGCGGGTACCAAGCGTTCGATTCAATCCACTCTAGCCGGGTTTATGCACAGCGCTGAACGTTTGGCGGCCTAGGTGTTGATCTTCCGAAGCGGAAGCAGCAGTCCTTTTCAGGGCCGTTCGCCGCAACTGGCGCATCTACTGCTTTTCGATCCCCGTGAACGGCAACGCCGGCGCTGACCGCGCAAACGCGGACGTGCCTCGCCTGTGTGACGCATTCAGAAACCACGCTTCTAAGGTCATGCAAATTGCGCAGTCTAATCCAGCATCGCCCGGCGAGCTAGCTTTAGCGCTAGCCACCAGATTGCCAATGTCTCAGTCGGCCGGGAAGCCCCAGGCCGCTTGGGAAACCTGTTCGGGTGGAGCAACCCAGGAGAACCTACCGGCCATGATCTCACTGAATATCAACGGGCGAGAGCACGAGATTGACGTTGACCCCGAAACCCCGATCCTTTGGGTCCTGCGTGACACGCTGGGAATGAGCGGCACCAAATTCGGCTGCGGCGCAGCGCTCTGTGGCGCCTGTACGGTGCATCTGGATGGCGAGGCAATCCGCTCGTGCAGCACACCGGTTTCCGCCGTTGAAAGCGGCAAGATCACCACGATTGAAAAGACAACCGACGGCACCGACCGTGTCGGCGCGGCTGTCCACGCTGCATGGGTCAGGCACGACGTGGCACAATGCGGCTACTGTCAGAGCGGCCAGATCATGAGCGCGACGGCCTTGCTCGCGTCGCTGTCGCCCGGAGCGCAGCCGACCGCCGAAGAGATCGACTCCGCCATGGCCGGAAACATCTGCCGCTGTGGAACCTATGCCCGTATCCGCGCCGCTATAGCCGACGCCGCCAGCACCCTCGTCTGAAGGAGACGCATATGTTCCCCAACATGGATCACAAAGAGCTGCCGCGTGCGCTGCAACACATCATGGAACGGGGCCGTTCAACGACGGTCCGGGCGATGCCACGCCGCAGCTTTCTCAAGCTGGCGGGGACCCTCGGCCTGGCTGTCGGCATTTTCCCTGATTTGGCAGTCGCGCAGTCGTCCGAGGCCGATGAGGCGGCAGCCAGTCTGAAGCCGACCGAGCGGCCCTCTGCATTTGTCCACATCGCGCCCAATGGAGAGGTTACGGTCACAATCAACCGGCTGGAGTTCGGTCAAGGCGTCCAAACGGCATTGCCCATGATCCTTGCCGAAGAACTCGATGCGGACTGGAACCTGGTGCGCAGCCAACTCGGCACCAATGACATCGCCTATGTCGATCCGCTCTTCGGCATGCACCTTACCGGCGGTTCGAACACAATCAAGAACAGCTTTACGCAGTATCGCGAACTGGGTGCTCGTGTTCGCGCCATGCTGCTGGCGGCCGCTGCGACCCGCTGGAACGTGGAGGCGTCCACTCTGCGAACCGAGGCCGGCGCGGTTCTGGCCTCCGATGGCCGCAAGCTCGGTTATGGAGAGCTTGCCGAGGCGGCCATGGCCTTGCCGGTGCCGCAGAAGATTGCGCTGAAGGATCCCAAGTATTTCCGCATCATCGGCCAGCCCACCCGGCGTTTGGACGCTCAAGCCAAGAGCAGCGGCCAACAGAGTTTTGGCATCGACTTCAAGCTGCCGGGACAGTTGACGGCCGTGGTGGCTCGTCCTCCCGTCTTCGGAGCCAAGATAGCCACCCTGGACGACAGCGCAGCCCGCGCCGTCAAGGGCGTGAAGGGCGTCCTGCGCGTGCCGCTGGATCGCGGTGCCGAGGGCGTGGCCGTCGTGGCCGACGGATATTGGCAGGCGTCTCAGGGCCGCGATGCCCTCAAGGTGGAGTGGGACACATCTGCCGTCGAAAAGGTCGATAGCGAACGGCAACTCGCGCACTATCGCGAGATGGCCACTCGCCCTGGCCCGCGCCAGTTCGATTGCGACATGGTGCCATTGGAAACGGCGCCGCTGAAGCTCGAAGCTGAGTTCGTATTCCCGTATCTCGCCCACGCGGCGATGGAACCGCTGAACTGCACGGTACGGCTTGCCGATGATCGTGCCGAGATCTGGATGGGAAGCCAAAGTGCCGGACCCGATGCCGCCGCTGCCGCAGCCGTGCTCGGCCTCAAGCCGGAACAGGTCGTGCTTAAAGTGCAGATGTCGGGCGGCGGCTTCGGTCGGCGCTTTTCCAGCACCTGCGACACCGTGGTCGAGGCCTGCGAAATAGCCAAGGCCGCCAGGTCGGCGGGGCTGAATGCACCGATCCGTACGCTTTGGAGCCGCGAGGACGATATGAGGGGCGGCTACTACCGTCCATTGCACCTGCACCGCGCCCGCATCGGCTTTGACAAAAAGGGCAAGGTGCTGGCCTGGGATCACAGCATCGTCGGCCAGTCGATACTTACCGGAACCGTGTTCGAGCAGTTCATGGTGAAGAACGGCATCGACGCCGCCACGACGGAGGGCATGCGGGCTCCCTATCCGCTTCCAATGCGGCTGACCGTGCATCATCCCAAGGACAACGTGCCGGTTCTGTGGTGGCGCAGCGTCGGCTCCACCCATACGGCTTATGTGATGGAGACCCTGCTCGACGATATAGCGCGTGCAACCGACCAAGACCCTGTAGCCTACCGCATGCAGCTCTTCGGCGATCAGCACATCCGCCATCGTGACGCATTGCAGCTGGCCGTCGACAAGAGCGGGTACGGCAAGATGCAATTGTCCGAGGGGCGGGCCTGGGGTGTGGCGGTGCACGAGTCCTTCAGCTCAGTGGTCGCTTACGTGGTGGAAGCCTCTGTTGCCGATGGACAGCCTAAACTGCATCGGGTCACGGCCGGGGTTCACTGCAATCTGGCCGTCAACCCTCTGACCGTGGAGGCGCAGGTACAGGGCGCGGCGATCATGGGCTTGTCGATGTGCTTGGCAGGCTCTGCAATAACGCTCAAGGACGGCGTCGTCGAGCAAAGCAACTTCAGTGACTATACGGTGGCGCGCATCACGGACGTGCCGGAATTCGACATCCACATCGTGCCTAGCGCCGAACCGCCCACAGGCATGGGCGAGCCCGGCTTGCCGCCATTGGCGCCGGCATTTGCCAACGCAATAGCACGGCTCACGGGAAAACCGCTGCGTCAATTGCCGTTCAATCTGACGTAGCCGTTTTTACGCCAGACCGCTTCTGCTCGCTGCTTGTTGTTCCGGCAGCGAGCAAGGCAGATAACGCCTTGTCGGCGCTCGGCTGCCATCGGGGCGTTCGGAATCCGCGCAGTACCAGGCAGTCCGGAATGCCGACTCGTGCCGTCGGGGTTGCGCGGAGCATAAATATGACGAGACAGGCATGCTGATTATCCGCCATGATCCTCATGGATACAGAAATGAGGTTTATAGGTGAGAAAAGGCGACTTCAGCGAATGGGCTGTGTTTATCGCGGTTGCCGAGGAGGGGAGTTTTACACGCGCGGCCGCGAAGCTCGGCCTCTCCCAATCCGCGCTCAGCTATGCGGTGCGCATGCTCGAACAACGGATCAGTGTGCGGTTGATCTCGCGAACGACGCGCAGCCTGTCGCTGACCGAGGCAGGCGAAAGGCTGCTTGTCAGCCTGCGGCCGGCATTCGACCATATCGACAGTGAAATTGCTGCGCTCACCGCGCTTCGCGACAAGCCTGCAGGCACGATCCGCATCACCACGTTCCGGCATGCCGCCCAAACTGTCCTGTGGCCCGTATTGTCGAAACTGCTGCAGAATTATCCCGACATTACGGTTGAGGTCCATGTCGATGAAGGTCTCACCGACATTGTCGCAGAGCGCTTCGACGCCGGTATCCGCATGGGTGAACAGGTGCAAAAGGACATGGTTGCGGTCCGCATCAGCCCAGACGTCAGGATGGCAGTCGTGGGATCCCCGGCCTACTTTGCCAATCGTCCCGCCCCGCAGACACCCCGCGACTTGAGCGAACACCGATGCGCAAGCTATCGCCAGAACACCGGGGGCGGCCTTTATGCCTGGGAGTTCGAACAGGACGGTGTCGAACTTGAGGTCCGGGTCGATGGACCGGTTATTTTCAACGACAACGAGATGCTCTTGCATGCCGCGGTCGATGGCTTGTGTTTAGTGTACACGTTCGAAAACCAGATATCCCAGCATGTTGCGGACGGCCGCCTGGTCCGGGTACTGGAAGACTGGTGCCCGCCATATTCGGGCTACCACCTCTATTATCCAAGCCGGCGGCAGCATACTGCCGCCTTCACGCTTCTGGTCGACGCCCTCCGATACAGGGGCTAAGGGCGGCCGACCATTGATCAATCTGATTTCTAACTTCATGCCGATTATGCCGTCTAATCGGCCGGCGCGCCATCACCTAACTTCCTGATCATCGAAAACAGGAGTTGGATATGAGCAAAGTCTGGTTCATCACAGGGGCTGGCAGCGGCATCGGCGCCGAAACCGCCAGGGCGGCACTGGGAGCAGGCGATCGGGTGGTCTCCACCGGCCGCAATCTCGACAAGATGAGTAACGCCCTGCGTGGCGTCGCCAGCGACAGACTTGCGGTCGTCCAGTTGGACGTGGTCGATGCAATCCAGGCCAAGGCGGCCGTCGACAAGGCGATGGCGGCGTTTGGCCGCATCGACGTTCTGGTCAACAATGCCGGTTACAGCCTGCTCGGCAATTTCGAAGAGTTGACCAACGCTGAAATCGATGCGCTGATTTCGACCAATCTGCACGGCGTGGTTCACGTCATGCGCGCGGTCATTCCGGTCATGCGCAAGCAGCGCTCAGGACACGTAATCAACGTCAGTTCGCTGGCCGGAATCATCGGCTTCAAGCATTGCGGGGCCTATAGCGCCGCCAAGTTCGCCGTCGAAGGCCTTTCGCAGTCGGTGGCTCAGGAAGTCGCTCAATTCGGCATCAGGGTCACAGCCGTCGCGCCGGGCTTTTTCCGCACCGACCTCCTCGATGATCAGAACGCCAGGTACGGCAGCAGCACCATCGACGACTATGCTGCAGAAGGCAGCGCCAAAGCCATGTGGTCCGGCTACAACGGCAAGCAGCAGGGTGACCCCGCCAAGCTTGGCGACGCCCTTGTGAAAATTGCCGGCATGGCAAATCCGCCTAAGCAGTTCCTGGCCGGTAGCGACGCCGTTATGGCGACAAGGGCGGCGCTTGAGGCAAGGCTTGAGGAAATTCAAGCATTCGAGGACTTGTCCAATTCGACAGATGGGTCTTTCTAGCCCGGCTGGATCAGAGCCCGGAGAGCAGGCCACGCTGGGATCGAACAGGCCCGACGTCAATCCTTGCCAGCATCGAACAATATCGAGGAGACGAAACCGCCCCCGGAGCACTTTCGGAGGCCGGGTCGCATCAGCTTGACGCTCTCCGAGGGCCAGATGAGTTCACCCTTACGGAGCCAATTGCTTCCGCTATGCCAGCGATGGACTCGCCGGGAGCACAACCACCTTCGTTCCGACCGGAACGCGCCGATGGAGATCGATAATGTCCTGATTGAGCAGGCGGACGCAGCCGGACGACACCATCGTTCCGATCGTCCACGGCTCGACCGTGCCGTGAAGCCGGTAATAGGTGTCTTGGCCGTCTCGGTAGAGATAGAGCGCCCGAGGGCCAGGCGGGTTTCCACTACCTCCCGGCAGCCCGTCACTCAAAGGCCCGTAGCGCTCAGGTTCCCGGGCGATCATGTTGTCGGTGGGGCGCCATCCCGGCCATTCGGCCTTGCGTGCAATGGTGGCTTCGCCTTGAAAATTGAAGGCTTCCTGCTTCTGGTCTCTGACCGAGACTTCAACGGTGCAGCAACGGAACGCATCATTTGGCCGATCTCGCTGGGGCTTGTCGAGAACCAGTGTTACGTCGCCGGTTGGTGCGAACTGCGGCAGGATTTCCGGACGTTCGTATTGATCGCATTGACATGCCAATATCCGACCCGAGCGCTATGCAGGCCGTCGGCAGGATCTTGTCAAGAAATGGCGGTCGCAGGTCGCCGACGAAGGCACTGAACATGCCAGCACGTAGTCCGCCGACATCGCAGCTCGCGGACAATCGCAAGCTGGCGCGCGGTACCGCATTCTAGCGTAGAAAGGGCGATGGCTCCCCGGGCCGGACAAGTTCGACAAATCGTACCGGGAGCAAAAGTGCCAGAAATTCCTTTGTTTCCAAGTAGTTGGTGTGACCACTTCCCCAAAGCGTCAACCGCCTTGGTGTATCTCAAGGGGTAGCAGCGGTGTATCTCTTAGTCAAGCGTCGTAACAGCAGTGTGAGCGCCCATCCTGTCCTCGACGTACCACTGCAGGACCGTCCATGGATCGTCCTCCAGTTCCACCGCCGCCGCATAGGCCTGACCCTCGCCGAAGGTTTCGCGGACATCATCAAGGTGTCGCTTGAGCCATGCCGCCAAATCAGCTTCGAGGTTGGGGAAATCAATCTTCGTCCGCATTGGGCTTATTCTCTCGTGCCGGGATTGGCGATTGACGGCCTACAGGTTGCTGCCGTCACATGACAAACGACTAATATTCATCCTTCAAAAGGGATGATCCCGGCTGCGGGTAGAATGCCTCATAGCTGGGCCGGGAACGCTCGGTACTTCACAACCCGCAACCCGGTCACGTCGCTTTCCGTCACATCGATCCCTGCCCATGCACCGATGGTGCGGTCTCGCTTCCACACCGGCATTCCCCCACGGGTCACATGAACGTGGTCGTGAGGGTCGACCCCTCGCTTGACCAGTTCCCGACACAGGACCGGAACCGGGTCCTTGCGCGTCGTGGTCGTCTCGATTTCCTCGCCCCGAAAGATGGTGGCGGCAGTGAATGATCCTGTCATTTCAATACGTAGCATCTGCTCCTTTGCTATGTGCAGTTTTGCCCGCTGAGGGGCGTTTGTCTCTGGATGGTAGATTGTACCGGCGAGGCTGCGAACGCGCTCTGGCGGTCCTACCGCACACCGTTCTGACCGTGTTTGATGAAAGACCCGGAGAGGGCTTTGAGCTTGGGGCAATGGGTTCACCTGGGTGGCGACCTGACCCTCTCCGGGAAAGCGGGGTGGTGTTATATGCCTAGGTCGAGACGCATCTTTGCAGCGGCCCGGGCATGGTCGATAAGAGCTTGCCAGTTGCCTTCGACCACAGCGCGGCGGAAGGCTGGCAGCTCGGCGTCGTCGATGTGCTCCATCCATTGGTCCATCGACAATCCGACAGGCTTCAACACTTGACGCTCGACCTGGACCGCTGCTGCTGCCTGCACAATCGCGGCTTCCACCTCATCGATACCGGCTGCTGCGTGGTCAATCTCACCTGTCTCGAGGTATGAGGCAATCGAGGCTTCCCGAACCTCTTGGGTCTGGTTCTGGTTCCATCGGTCAATGGCTCTGTCGGCACCCTCGATCAACTGAGCCTCGACCTTCTCTTTCCGTTCCTCCTCGGTCAGGTCTTCGTCGCTTTCGTCGTTCTGCTCGCCAGCGTCCGACCCCTCGGCGTTATGAGGGGCCGGATTGTCTTGGCTTAACGAGCCTTCTGAAAAGACCCCGGAGCCTTGTAGCCATGTTGCGCCAGAGCCTCGGCCAAAGCCTTCTGGTATGAGGCGGCATCCCATTGGCCGTATGTCACCATGTCGCGAGCCTGCTGGCCGCTGATCTCAATGCCGTTGAACCGAACCGGCGTCGAGGCGGCCACCTCGGGCGGCGCGATCATGCCAACGCTCTGCGATGAGACGAAGCGGTTGTTGCTGAAGCCGTTCCTCTGAGCCCACAGCTGCTGGTTGTTCTGGACGGACAATTCTGTCGCCCGCTCGATCTCGGCCTTGATGGCTTCCTGTTTGGCTGCCTCAGCGAGGGCGTCTGCCTTGGCTTGGTTGGCTGCCTGCTCTGCCTCCCTTGCGCGGGTCATGGCTTGCCCGAGTACGGTCTGATCAGGGATGTATTTGCTGGGATCGTCCTGGTAGTCGTTCATGTGATGTCCTTTCAAATGGTCGTAGTGAGCGCCCTCGCTGCGTCATTGCGGCGAGGTGCGGGTAGGTTTGGCGATGGTGGGTGTTTAGAACCTCAGCGGCGCGGCTGTAGGCCGTAACTGTGGTCCGGTGGGGTCAGACTGCGGTCGGCCTCTGGGGGCGCTGTGGCGGGGGCTGGGGTGTCCTTGCGGGGGCGCATGTACAGCTCGGCCATTCGCCTCATCAAGTTGCCGGCTTCAAGCTCAGCGTAGCCGTAGACGGCGTAGCATCGCCCCGCGACAATTAGGGCGTCAGAGATGCCGGAAAGACGATCCAGTTCGGACGGCTCGCCTTCTTCCAGCTTGCCTAGGGCGTCGACAATGGCGAGGGCTTGTTCTCGGGTCGGCCACTCGGCGAGGGTGGGGAGAAACTGCCTCACATTCCCTCCCGCATGTGCTGCATCAAGGGGGTCCTCGGGTGAGCTTTGGCGGTCCCGAAGCGAAAGAGGTGGTCGAGGTGCTGGCCACCATCACGCCCGTCATCGTACCGGCCAAAGTCCCGGTTAGCGTCCCACCTCGGGCCGATCCAAGCCAGCGACTTGCGGACTAGGCCGAACTGGTCGCGTTTTGCCTGACCGAGCCGCTTCCACGCGAACTGGTTGTAGTGGATGGCAACACCCTGCTCACGCCGCTTCTCGCGCCGATCTGCCGCAGCCTTGATGGAATTGGTGCGGGCCTGTTTGGTTCGGAAGGAGAGTTTGGCATTGGGGATGTTGCGATAGCCGGGAGCGTTGACAAGGTCCTGTTTCCAGTCGACGCGGTCGCCCTGAGTTGCCCGCAGCGCTGTCTTGTTCTGCCTCTTGGCGGTGGCTGTGGCGATGACAAGGGCGCTGTCGACATCGTCGTGGTCATGGTCATCAGGCGGTGCCTGTCGCTCGTGCAGGAACAAAGCCCTGTCGAACGGTCGATGGTCGTCGGTCATTTCATGCGGTTTCCTTTCTCTGGGTGCTGGTCATTTCTGGTAATTCATCAGGGGGATGTC
The DNA here is from genome assembly GCF_055811215.1 of Mesorhizobium sp. WSM4819. Classification (NCBI taxonomy): domain Bacteria; kingdom Pseudomonadati; phylum Pseudomonadota; class Alphaproteobacteria; order Hyphomicrobiales; family Phyllobacteriaceae; genus Mesorhizobium; species Mesorhizobium sp. WSM4819. The sequence continues at coordinate 4,860 of NZ_JBVVQO010000062.1, read as the reverse complement.
ACGAAACAATACCCCTCAAAGCCTTGCCGGATATGGTTTGCGTCGCTCTAATATGGCACATTGGCGAAATGACCACACACCGCCGTCAGGCTCCTTTCCGGTGCAGCATCTTGGCCAACCTGTCGACCTCCTGCCGAAGCGTCTTGAGGGTCCGTGTGTGGTCGATCAATCTGATCAAACGGCTGACCTCAGCAACCGCCTCAGCCGCCTTCCGACCCCTCATCGTGTCCACGTTGAACTCGCCTTTGACCGGCCCGGCGGGTTCATCTTCCGCTGCCGTCTGGTCAGCCTTTAAGATGGCCTTCAGGGTGTTCGGCGCGTATTTCGCAAGGTGGCGGCTGACGGTCTCGTGGTGCATGCCGCCAAGGTCACGGCCGATTTCCCTGAGGGTCTTGAACGGGCCATTAGCCCGCCCGCCGCGTGGCCCTGGGTGTCGATGCTGGAGGGCCTTGACGTAATATCGGAGCGATGCCGCCTTCTCCGCATTGGTCAGCCTCAGGCCCGGCGTCAGGTTCGCCTTTAGGGCAAGCCAGCACATCTCGTCGACATCACCCGGCTTCTCCATGAAGACCTGTTCAGCCTCGATCAGGGTCTTGCCAAGCGACCTTGCTGCCGTCACCCGGTGCCAACCGTCCACGACTATGTAGACCGCAGCGATCCCCGCTGATCCCTTCTGCTTATAGACCTTGATCGGAGGGAACCCGCGCACGACAGGCCCATCTGTCGGATCATAGGCGACCATGTTCGCTCGGTATTCCTTGACCGTCTCCGGGTAGGTCTTCGCCCTGATCTGGGTCGTTTCATCCATCTGGATGTCGACCAGTGGGATCGTCAGGACGTTGCCCTGGGTGATTATTGGCATGCGTGTTCGCTATTCATCATTATGTCCTGTCGCTTTGAAAAGGGGGAGACACCGCTCGCAAGGCCGCTGGCCAGCCTGACCCATTCTTCAAGCTGAGTGGTGGTGAGATGCTTGATAACGGCGCGGGCCTTGGCTTCGGCTTTGGAGCGTTCCGGGTCTACTGGCTCCCGTCGCACTTTGTCGCGTATACGCGAACAGGCTTCGCCGGTGTCGTTGCTGGTGTCCATGACAACCTCGAAGTTCCAAACGATCACCGGGCCGCGGTTCTCATTCTTCCGTGCATTAAGCTCCTGCGCGGTAGTCTTGCCGTCAGCAATTGCCATGAACTCCCATGCGCGGGTTCGTCCGATCTGGCAGTGATCCGCTAGGAACTTAGACCAAGCCGCCGTCTTGCCTCCAACGGGCGCACTGCTATCAACTCGCTTCTTGGCTTCGATCAGGTAAAGGCCGGCAGACCTGTACAAGTTATCCGCCTTCTCCATGCACTTGTCAGCCCGAACGATACGCTCATGAGCTTCTTTGCCGAGTTGTTCGAGACTTTCGTTTGCGAAGTCCATGCTAGGCAGCTCCTTTTCTGATGATGATGATGATGATGATGATGATGATGATGATGCCAGCAGTTCACCTGTCGCCTCGAAATACACAGACGAGCAGACGAGCAAGCGAACATTCTCCAGCTCGCATCTCACCAAAGCCGCGCCGTCAAGCGCCACGTCCACGCCCCGGAAAGGAGGCAAAACAGGGCAACGGATAGTCGCAACAGGGGTGAACTCTGCGGCGCGGCTTGGGAGAAATGCGGTTGGATAACGCTAGTGTGGTCCCTATGGGATTTAGGCCGATTTCGGCTTCGTAGCGCTAGTGGTCACCCTAGGGATTTAGGCCAATTTGGTTTCATAGGTGCTAGTGGTGTCCCTATTGGATTTGGCGGCCATTTCGTTTCATAGTGCTAGTCTAGTCCCTATGGGATTTGGCGGCCATTTCGGTTGGGGCATCTATCAGCCGCTGCACCTGAGACGCTGAGAACGGCTGCCCGTTCGCGGTCGTGTGGCCCATCTGCGCAAGCTCCGCAGCGATTTCCCGCAGGCTCCTTGGCTTGCCCGTCTTGGGGCTCTTGCGGCGCAACCGCTTCGCTTCCTTGATCAACTCAGGGCTAGACACGCGATAGCCGTGGTTGCCTTCCACGCGCCTTCCAGCTTCCTTAGAAGCCCGGTCACGAGCGCCCCTGAGCTTCGCCACAAGCTGCGCCTTCTCAAACTCAGCCACCGCCCCGAGTATCTGCCGCACCATGGCTGCCGTGGGTGTGTCGTTTGTGAAGCTGTCGGGCGCGTCGACAGGTACCAACTCATAGCCAAGCCCCTTTAGCAGCTCGTGCCCGGCTATCTGCACCGCGAGGTCACGCGCGAACCGGCTGGCGTTCTCGATCAGGATCACCCTCGCGCCATTGCCGGCCATGTACTCAAGGAGGTCTTGGAAGCCTGGGCGCGTGTCGATCGGGTCAGCCCCGCTCACTGCCGCATCATGAAACTCCCGGACCACCGTGATGCCGTGCCGATTGGCGTACTCCTCAATCGCCTGCCGCTGTCTCGGTGCGCTGTCGCCGTCGACATTCGACTTTGAAGAGGTCCTTAGGTAGCTAACTGCCGTGAGCATTCTCTGGGGTCCTATCCCTTGTTGTACAAGCCATTGGGCTCGTTATCTGTACCTTGTACTTGAGAATTAGGTACAAAGTCAAGGTCCGATCATTGCCGCCCCAGCCCCGGTCCCCGGCGCATCGGCCGCTCTCGTCAACCGTCGCATTCGGTTTCGTAGGCTAGTAGGCAGGGTATCCCCCGCTAAGATTTCCGGGAGTCCCGGAAAAGTTCAGCAGCGCCCTGTTCCTACCGTCGAGTAGCCATTTGCCCAGCCACACCAACGAACGGCTCTGGCGCGTCAACCGCACGGCAAGGCGAGGCTGTCTAGGATTGCCTGAGGTGGCTGTGACGAGAACCGAGGGGGCATGGGGGGATCTGCGCGCTGCCGTATATCTGATTGGTCGCTCAGAAATTTCTACCAAACATTCCGACCCGTTTCTTCGTACGATTCCGTACATTGATTTCTTCCCGCAAAGTGCACCACATAGTAACTTGGGTCAGTGACCGGGGAGACCCTCGGGTGGACGTTAAGACGAACGGCGGGCGCACAGTCGAGGACCTTGTTCGGGAGGTCATCATCGAGGCAGCCCCATACGGCGGAATCGTCTCCGTTAAGTCCACGATAGCAGCGGTGCGCGAAGACGGTCCCCATTGGGAAGTGACCGACTGTGATCTGATCGAGTTTATCGTGCAAGCGGCTCCGGCATATGGGCGCGCGGTAGCCTTCGACGTTCGCGAATGATCCTCTACTCGATTGCCTCCAAGGCCGTGATGTCGTTTTCGACAGGCCGGGAAAGCTGGAACTTCTCATGCAATGCCAGCACCTGGTTCCGATACATCTGCACGAGCGAGCGCAGGGCCGCCAATATGGCATCGCCTTCGCATGGACAATAAGAAGAACTGAGGGCATTGAGAACATCGCCACTCGCCCGCCTGTCGAACTTTGCGATGACAGCCGTTTCAGGGGTTCGATCATGCAGCCAGTCGTCGGCCTGCATCATGTGGTGGCGCATCTCGTCAAGGAGCGTCTGCGCGTAGAATAGCTCACCGCGCATTGCCCGCCGATACGTTTCATGTGCTGCCGCCAGCCCTTTGCTGATTGAAAAGTCTACGTCGTCCTCTTCAACCGTGAACGGCAATCCTTGCGATTGCTTCACAAGGTCAGCAACGATGCCCTGAGGATCGTGCAAAATCTTGATCGGCAGGCGATACCACGGCGAGGGCGTCAGCACGGCCGCATCGTAGTAGAATATGTCAATCTTCCCGAACGGCTGAAAATGCGACACGCAGTGCTGCGCGTTCGGAAGCCATTCGTTGAAGAGGAAGCCCGGCCATTGCTTTGGAATTTGCCGGCGCTGCTCCACAAAGTGCGCGTGCCTTTCAGACTTTACGACGATGCGCAGGTCGATATCGGAGTAGGCATCGGTACTCCCGGCTGCCATCGACCCGCCCAGGAAAATACCTAGAACATCACGGTCTGCCTTGAAGCAACCAAGCGCGGTGGCAAGAAGGTCGTTTCTCGCCTTTTCGAGATCGTCTTTTGTGATCCGCGCCTTCATAGAAACAGACTAACGGGGCTTGAACCGTCCGCAAGGGGCGATCTTGCCGGTTCCCGGAGGTCACAGAGGGTCTGGATCAACTGGAAGATCGCGCCAGCAGATGAGCTTGGCCCGCCGCAGGCGACCTTTCTTTGACCACTGCGCTCGTTTCGCGCTCAGAAATTTCTCCGAAAACATTCCTGACCCCTAATGCAACCATTCCGTGACCTGCAAGTTGCGGCAGGGCGGGGTAGGGACATGCAGACATGGCAAAGCGTGAAAAGGCTGGGCTACCCCCCCCCCCCACTTGCCGAGGCCATTCGGCAGTTCATCAGCGTTGAGGACAATCGTCATCACGTACACAAGCTGCTTGGGCTGGAGGTCGAACAGGAACTGACGCCAACTCTGGCATCATTGCTTGGGGCGATCGGAAAGGCCGGTCGGGACGAAACTCCATAGCTGCCCTTACGGGTCCTGCTAAGGGAAAGCCCGCCGCCGTTGAGGGACTAGCGACGGGCCTACAGCGGCTGTGCTTCCACGGAGAACTGACCGCCGCAATTCTAAACCCGGGCGGCCCTACATCGTTCCTCTTCCCGCTCTAAATTACCCACCATGGCAACCCTCTGGTTCTCCCCTCCGGTGTTCGTGAAGACCGAGCTGGTCGGTGTCAGCTATGCCTGCAACAATGTCCGAGGTGCATCCGAGCAGCTTCTGAAGTGGAACAAGCGTGGCCCTAAGTGGCACCGAGCGTCGAGTTGTGTGCGTCAAGTTCTGCAAAAATGGCGTGGCATTCAGCGGTGACGTTGGCGTGTCCGCCGCGCAGCCCCCG
>NZ_JBVVQO010000061.1:0-25855 GCF_055811215.1 Mesorhizobium sp. WSM4819 | reverse complement strand
CCCCCCCCCCCCCCCCCCCCCCCCCCCCCCCCCCCCCCCCCCCCCCCCCCCCCCCCCCCCCCCCCCCCCCCCCGCGCGGGGGGGGGGGGGGGGGGGGCCCCCCCCCCCCCCCGCCACGGCGGGGAGCATCGTCCTCTCCGCCCTCGCTGGCGACGACCGTCGACAGATCGCCGTCATGCCACTCGATCTTGTTGCCGATCAGCCGTTCGATCGCGTCGATGTATTTGGTGTCGGACTTGGTGGCGATGGTGAAGGATTTGCCCGAGCGGCCGGCGCGGCCGGTGCGGCCGATGCGGTGGACATAGTCCTCGGCATGGATCGGCACGTCGTAATTGAAGACGTGGCTGACGTCGGGGATGTCGAGGCCGCGCGCCGCGACGTCCGACGCAACGAGATAGCGCAGTTTGCCGTCACGGAAATTGGCCAGCATCTGCATGCGCGCGCGCTGGTCCATGTCGCCATGCAGCGCGCCGGCGTCGAAATCATGTTTCAGCAGCGAGCGGAAAAGCTCCGAGACCTCGATCTTGCGGTTGCAGAAGATGATGGCGTTCTTCAGCTCCGCATCCTCGGCCTTTATCAGATTGCGCAGCGTCTCGCGCTTGTCCCAGGGTTTCGAGCCGGATTTCACCAGACGCTGGATGATGTTGGTCGCGGCGGACGCGGCCTTCGAAACCTCGACGCGCACCGGCGCGTGCAGGAATTTCTCGGTGAGCTTGGTGATCTCAGGCGGCATCGTCGCCGAGAAGAACAGCGTCTGCCTGGTGAACGGGATCATCTCGCAGATGCGTTCGATGTCGGGAATGAAGCCCATGTCGAGCATGCGGTCGGCCTCATCGATGACCAGGATCTCGACGCCGTTGAGCAGAAGCTTTCCGCGCTCGCGATGATCGAGCAGGCGGCCCGGCGTCGCGATCAGCACGTCGGCGCCGCGCTCCAGCTTCTTGTCCTGCTCGTCGAAGGACACGCCGCCGATCAGCAGCGCGATGTTGAGCTTGTGGTTCTTGCCGTATCTGATGAAGTTCTCTTCAACCTGCGCGGCAAGCTCGCGCGTTGGCTCGAGGATCAGTGTGCGTGGCATGCGGGCGCGCGCCCGGCCTTTTTCGAGGCGGGTCAGCATCGGCAGCACGAACGAGGCCGTCTTGCCGGTGCCGGTCTGGGCGATGCCCAAAATATCCTTGCCGAGCAAGGCGTGCGGAATGGCGCCGGCCTGGATCGGAGTCGGTTCGGTGTAACCGGCGTCGGTAACTGCGGAAAGGACCTTCGGCGACAGGCCGAGGTCTGCGAAGGTCAACACGTCTTGAGCGATCTGGGTGTCTGAGGACAAGTTTGGCTGTCTTTGGCTGGTTCGGGGGCGCAACGCAAACGGTCGCGGCAAGCGCCGCGCGCCTGCAAGATTGGTATTGCAGGTAGGCGCAAGCCTACGATTTGTCAACACAAACAGGCGGGGGACGGCACGATTGTGAAGTCGTAACCTTAATCGCGATGCTTAATCGAATTGCTGTCGCTGCGCCGGCTCAATAGCGGAACTGTTCGGCGAGAATGCGCTCGTTCCACGAGTGGCTCGGATCGAACAGCAGCGTCGCCGTTACCGTTGGCGATTCCTGCACCGTAACCGAGGTTACGGCCTTCACCTCGGTGTGGTCGGCGGCGGCGTTCACCGGCCGCTTTTCCGCCTCCAGGATATCGAAGCGAACGGTCGACTTGTTGGAGAGCAGCGCGCCGCGCCAGCGGCGCGGGCGGAACGGACTGACCGGGGTCAGCGCCAGCAGCGGCGCGTCGAGCGGCAGGATCGGTCCGTGCGCGGAAAGGTTGTAGGCGGTCGAGCCGGCCGGCGTCGCGACCATCACACCGTCGCAGTTCAATTCCTCCAGCCGCACTTGCCCGTCCACGGTGATACGGATCTTGGCCGTCTGGTAGGACTGGCGCCATAGCGCAACCTCGTTGATCGCCAACGCCGAGATCGTTTCGCCCTCAGCGGTGACCGCCTGCATCTCCAGCGGACGGATCGTTTCGGCAACGGCCGCGGCGATGCGCCCGGTCAAACCGCTGGCGCGATATTCGTTCATCAGGAAGCCGATGGTGCCACGGTTCATGCCGTAGACCTTTTTTCCCGTGCTCATCGTGTCGCGCAAGGTCTGCAACAGGAAGCCGTCGCCGCCCAGCGCCACGACGATCTCCGCATCCTCGATGGACGCTTGGCCATAGCGCGCCGAAAGGCTCTCCAGCGCCGCCTTGGCGTCGGCGGTGTCGGACGAGACGAAGGCGAAGCGGCTGGCGGCTTTGTTCATGGCTCCCCAATGGCGAGTGTTGATGGCGACCGGTCGGTGGCGACCGGTTGCTTGGGCCGCGCCAGCGCCGGGTTAGCATGGGCTGGCAAATCTGCAAAGCAAGACATCTGGCGCCGCTTGATACAGCGCCGGGAGGAGCCGCCGGCCTGCTGCTCGCGCATCGTGTCGAGTGACAAGCGAATGTGATGGTTAAGACGGGAATTAAACTCTCGTAAAGCCGGATCGACCATGTTAGCCGGCAGTGGATGGGCGGCGTGGGGCCAGCTAGTCGGACCGATTTATTGCCGGTAACACGCCTGATTGTCATCGTCTTGATGCTGGGAAGTTTTGCGCTTGCCTTTGCCCAACTGGTGCGCCAGTCGGAACAGACGAGTTTGCGACCCCAACCAACGGCCTCACGCTGCGGCGATGCCGCCGGCACGCCGTGCCCGCAACGGGCGTTGTGACTTCGCCAGGCACTTCTCGCGATAGGAGGCCGGTGCTTATCGCGCCTGCAGCAGATGGCAGCCGGCCTGCCGCTTCTGTGCGAGATACTCGTCGATAAGCTGGCGGTAGCGCACCTTGCCGAAGCTCGGGAAGTGGCCGCCATGCACGACCGCAACATCGAGCCCGCGCATCCGCAGCAGCGTCTCGACATAGTCGTCGACAGCGGAATGATAGACATCGTCGATCAGCGGGCCGTCATAGACGATGTCGCCGGAAAGCAGGATGCCGGTCTTCCTCTCGTAGAGCGCGATGCCGCCGGGTGAATGGCCCGGCGTGTGGATCACCTCGAAGGCACGGTTGCCGAGATCGACGAAATCGCCTTCTCCAAGCAGACGATCGGCCGGCGCCGGCCGGATCCGGTAGCGCGTGGCATCCCAGCCCTGCGGCATTGCGTCGAACATGGCGTCGGTCGCGTAGCGGTCGGCGACCGTCCATTCATTGCGCGGGTCGGCGAGGATTTCTGCTTCGGCCGCATGCACGCAACGGTCCGGAAATTCGTGATGGCAGCCAATATGGTCGAAATGCGTGTGGCTGGCCACGCAAACGAGCTTTCGCTCCGTCACCAGCGGGACGTGGCGCCGCAGGCTGAAATGGCCGAGGCCGGTGTCGAACAGAAGATCGCGATCGCGGCCGCGCACATGCCAGATGTTGCAGCGGAAGAACGGCTTGATCCACGGCTCGTGGATCAGCGTTACGCCATCGCCCATACGGATGGCTTCATACCAATTCGGTGCGTCGATGATCGGAAGCGTGCCCATGGCTCAGCCCGCCAGAAGAATGACATCGCCAGCGTCGCACGAAACCGCAGAGATGTCGCCCGGCTGGACGACCGCAGCAGCGGGAACCCTGGCGATGAAGTGCAGCGCCGGGTCTTTCTCGGAGACAGCAAGCACGCGCTTGAAGCTGCCCTGAAACACCACGTCGCTCACCTTGGCCGTGCCGAGCCTTACCGCGCCGGCGGTTGCGCCGAGGACAAGGTGCTCCGGACGAACGGCGAGGGCGACAGTCGTTCCGGCCGGCAGTGTGCCGGGCAGCGAAAGCGCTCCGATTTGGGTCGCGACAGTGATTGTTCCGTGCTCCGCCGCCGTCACCATTCCCGATATCAGCGTGCTCTCACCCATGAAGGTTGCGGAAAAGCGCGTCGCCGGCCGCGCATAGACGCGCTCCGGCGGACCTTCGTCCTCGATGCGCCCGTCATTCATCACCACGCAATGGTCGGCCAGCGCCATCGCCTCTTCCTGGTCGTGGGTGACGTGGATGAAGGCGGTGCCGACGCGTTTCTGGATCGCTTTCAACTCGTCCTGCATCTGCCGGCGCAATTGTAGGTCGAGCGCGCCGAGCGGTTCGTCGAGCAGCAGCACCGCAGGCTCGACGACAAGGGCGCGGGCCAGCGCGACGCGCTGCCGCTGGCCGCCGGAAAGCTGGTGCGGCTTCTTGTCGAAGGCGGTGGCCAGCCCGACCAGCGCCAGCGCCTCGCGCGCCCGCGTGGTCCGTGTCGCGGCATCGACGCCTTGCATGCGCAGGCCGAAGCCGACATTGCTACCGACGCTCATGTGCGGAAACAGCGCATAGTCCTGGAACACCGTCGTCGTCGGGCGCTTCGCCGGCGGCACCGCGGTGCAGTCCTCGCCGCGGATCAGCACCTTGCCTTGGCTCGGCGTGACGAAGCCGCCGAGAATGGACAAAAGCGTCGTCTTGCCGGAGCCCGACGGGCCGAGCAGGATGGTGTAGCTGCCCGGCTCGATTTGCAGCGACACGTTCCTCAGCACGGTGTGCTGGCCGAAGCGATGCGAAACCGCGCGGACATCGACCAGTGGCGCGGTCATGCCGGCTTCCTCCGCAACAGCATCAGTTCAAAAAACACCACCAGCACGATGGAGACGGCGAAGACCAGTGAGCCGACGGCGTTGGTCTTGGGATTGAGGCCTGAGCGCAGCAGGTTCCAGATCTCGACCGGCAGCGTCGTGTCGAAGCGCGTCAGCAGGAACGAGATCACGAATTCGTCCCAGGAGAAGGTCATCGACAGGAAGAAACCGGCGAAGATCGCCGGCGCCATGACAGGCACCGTGATCAGCAGCAGCACCTTCCATTCGGGCGCGCCGAGGTCGCGCGCGGCACGCTCGATGTTGATCTGGTGGTCGCCCATCTGGCTGTAGATGATGGCAAAGCACAGCGGCAGGTTGATCACGACATGGCCGATGCCGGCAGCAAGCAGCGATTTCGGTATGCCGGCCCAGTTGAACAGCACCAGCAGCCCCATGCCGATGATGAGATAGCTCACGGTCAGCGGCAGCGTGATCAGCCCGCGCAGCAGGGCCGAGCCCGGCAGCGCGAAACGCGCAAAACTCCAGGCAGAGAGGAAACCGAGCGTGACAGCGGCAGCCGAGGAGAGGGCCGCGACTAGAAGCGAATTGACCAGCGCCGAGGTCAGCCGCGTGTCGGCGAGCACGGCGTCGTACCAGCGCAGCGACGGCCCGGTGAAGGGCGGGATCGGAAACGACGTCGCCTGCAGCGAAAACAGCACCAGCACGACCACCGGCAGGAAGATGAAGCCATAGATGGCGATGGCGTAGAGCAACGAGACGATGCGGACAACGGCGCGCATGGTCAGGCCCGCTCGATCTTGAGCCAGCGGGCGCAGGCGAGATAGGCAATGGTGACGACAGCCATCAGGATGATCGACAGCGCCGAGGCGAGCGGAAAATCGCCGCGCCGGCCGATCTGCATCATCACCAGCTGCGGCATCAAAAGCTCGTTGTTGCCGCCGAGGATCTGCGGCGTGATGTAGTCGCCGATGCACAGCACGAAGGTGAGGAAGGCGCCGACCATGATGCCGGGCAAGGTCAGCGGCAGGACGACATGCAGGAACGTGCGCACCGGCCCGGCGCCGAGATCGGCGGCTGCCTTGCGGTAGCTCGGGCTGAGCTGCTTCAGATTGGCGAAGATCGTCAGCGTCAAAAGCATGACGAAGAAGTGCACGAAGCCGGTGACCGTGGCCAGCCGCGTGTTGGCGAGCTGCAGCGGCTCGCTGAACAGGCCGGAGCCGGTCAGCGCGCGGTTGATCACGCCGTTCTGCGCCAGCACCAGCAGCCAGGAATAGGAGCGCACGACATAGGAGGTCCAGAACGGCAGCACCGCCAGCATCAGCGCCAGCCGCTGCCAGCGTTCCGGCACCTGTTCGGCGAGGATCCAGGCGAAGGGGTAGGCGAGCAGCACCGAAATCACGGTGACGATTACGGTGACCTGCAGCGAGTTCACCATCGCCTGCCAATAGGCCGGATTGGTGAAGAACTGGCTGTAGTTGGCAAGCGTAAGACCGCCGCCGTCATGCGCCGTCAGGCTGGAAAACCCCATGGCGACGAACGGCAGCACGAAGAACAGCAGCGTCCAGCCGAGCGCCGGCGTGACCAGCGCCCAGGGCACGGCACGGCCCGTCCGAGGCAGTGCGCGGCCCGCCCGGGGCAGGGCACGCCCGCTGTTGGTGGCAGAGTTCACGACCGGCGACCGGTCACTGCGCCTGCAGCATTTCGGTCCAGACGTCCTGCATCTTCTTGTCGAGATCGGCATCCGGCGCCGGGTAGGGCTGGGCGCGGGCGAGGAAATCCGGCTGCTCGTCGAAGCGCAGGATCTTCTTCTGCTCATCGCTCAGAGCCGCCTTGGTATTCGCCGGCATGCCCCAATAGCAGGCCGAGGTGGCAAGCCGCGCCTGGCCTTCAGGGCTCATGATGTACTGGATGAATTTTAGCGCCGTGTCCTTGTTTTTGGAATCCTTGAACATGGCCAGCGACTGCGACCACAGCACAGCACCTTCTCTGGGAATCGAGAAGTCGAGGGCAGGGTTCTCCTTGGCCAGCCCGGCCGTCACCCATTCGCCGCCGCCGACGAGAATGTCGACCTCGCCCGTCGCCAGCGCGGTCTGGCTGGCGGTCACATCGCCGACCAGCTTGGCATTGGCCTTCATCTTGAGCAGCTCTTCCTTGATGGCCGGAAGGTCGGCTTCAGTGAGCTCGGCGGTCTTCTTGCCGATCGCCAGCGCCGCCATGCCGATGACCGGCAGGTAATAGTCGTAGATGGCGACCTTGCCCTTGTATTTGTCGCCGGTCAGCGCGGCCAGCGACTGCATGTCGGCCGGATCGACCTTGGTCTTGTTGTAGCCGATGGTGTTGTAGCCGAACTTTTCGGTGATGCCGTAGCGCTTGCCGTCGACCACGGTGGAGCTGTCCATCTTCACCTGGGGAAAGAGGTCGGCCAGCGGCAGCTTGTCTTCCGGCAGCGGTTCGAACAGGCCCTTTTCGACGCCGCGCGGTATGTCGATGCTGTCGATCACCATCACGTCCCAGTCGCCGGGCTGCGACTGCTCGACAATCGCCATGCCGGCGCCGGTGCCTTCGAATTCCTTGACATTGACCTTGACGCCATTGGCCTCCTCGAAGGGCTGCAGCAGCGCCGGGTCGGCGTGATCGCACCAGATCAGAGCGTTGAGATCAGCGGCCTGAGCGAGGCTGCCCGTCGCCAGCAACAATGCTGTCGCTGCACACGCGGCGTAGAGATGGCTCTTCAGATCGGAAAGCGGCTTCCTGCTCGTTGGATTCGGGGTGTTTGGATTGATGGTCATCGAGTGTTTTCCCTTGCCTTTCTGGCTTCTGGCAAAAAATTGAACCAATTCTAAAATTGAGTCAATTCTGTTTTTATGGCAGATAGCCGATATGAGCGGATTGCGGGCAAGGCAAAAGGCGGATCGGCATCGCCGGATCATCGAGGCGGCGGCGGCGCTTTTTCGCGACACCGGCTATGAAGCCGCCAAGATCGAGACGATCGCGGCGCAGGCGGAAGTCTCGGTCGGCACGATTTATAACTATTACCAGAACAAGGGCGACATCCTCGGCGCCATCGTCTCGATGGAGGTCAACGAGGTGCTCAATGCCGGGCAGGGCGTCGTCGCCAATCCGCCGGCCAATGTCGGCGATGCGCTCGACACGCTGCTCGGCATCTATATCGAGCATTCGCTGCATTATCTCAGCACGGAGATGTGGCGGCAGGCGATGGCAATCTCGACACAACTGCCCGACAGCCCGTTCGGCCAGGCCTATACCGCGCTCGACCGGGCGCTGACCGAGCAGATCCGCGCGCTGATCGCCCGGCTGCAGGGGCTCGGCCTGGTGCGCCGGGATATCGATGGACACGCCTTGGGCGAACTGGTGTTCAACAACATGAACATGATGTTCATCGAGTTCGTGAAGCGCGATGGGGCCAGGATTGCCGAACTGCGCGCCGCGATACGAAGGCAGAACCGGATTCTGGTGGCGGCGATCGCGGTGTGAGGGGCTCCCGATGGGATTTCTGGTGGCCCGGACGCCGCTAAGCCGCAATCGCGCCGGTTCAATTTCGCTGGTGGGAGCACTTCCGCTGTTGACTACATCGGCGGTGTTCTACCGAGCATGCCTGGGTGGCCGCGCACGTGGAAACGGCACGACGGTCAGTGGCGCCTTACGGAATTCCGCGATGGCCATTTCTTCAATCAGCAAGTCGAGTGCCTCGCTGACGCGCTGGCTGGTTTCGTCCATGCCGCAGAGCCGGTTTTGGGCACACTCCAAGAGCTCGCGCGCTGCAGCGAAGTCGCTTCGCATGACACTACCCGTTGTTTAGCCCACCGCCCGGACATTGTCGGCGCGCTAAATTGAGCGATTGCTAATATACAGAGGGGCATTTTAATCGAATGGCATTAAATGGCCGGGAGCAGGAGATGCCGGCCGGTCCGCATCGCCCTGCTGCATCCCGTTGGTTCTGATGCCCCGGACCGGAGGCATGGGCGCTTTGCTTTGCGAAACGCGGGGATTAGTCCTGATACGATCTTGGGCGGCTTAGAAATTCTCTGGCGGCAGCGATCTGGCGTCGATGCTCGCGAAGGAAGGTCAGGCTGAAACAGATCGAGAAGGCCAGCCCCGAAATGGCTATCGTTGCCTGCGAGGTCGGATCGGGATCGGCGGTCATCAGGAAGCGGAAACCGAACGCCAACGCCAGGGCAGCAAGACCACCATACATGCCGCCGATAAACGGTGCGATCGTGCGTTTCTGCTCCAACGGCGACTCCTATGGTTTCCACAAGGGGAATACCTGTGGTCTGCTAGCGAATATATGCGTTGAAGCTGACGGGCTACGGCCGCGGCCTGTGGAAATCGGGGATGAGCAGATTTCGCCCGCCCGTGGAGAAGTTCTAACAAGAAGCCGTTTTTTTCCCTTGCTGGTTCCCCTGGGCGAAATTCCTGAATGTGGAATGTCAATACGCTACCAAAAAGTGGGCAGAGCAGCTTTGTGAAGTTCCACTATGATCTTTTGGCGCGCTGTCCCACTTTTTAAGTCTCGCCCCGCCGTACCGGGATGGTCGGCATTAATCTCGCCTTAAAGGCAAGTGGTTCAACCCCTTCGCCGGGGAGGAGGGGGTGTTGTTATCCCCCTGGAGGGCCCTGGTTGCCCCGTAGGATCCGACATGGTTCCAGAATCGGGACTGTGGTGTAGATTGGGCTTAAACTGATCGGGAGGGCCCAATGGCGCAGTCAAGCGGATACTTTGGATGCACCGACAAAAATGGATCTGCCCAGGGGATTTGGTATTTCGATGGGACGGTCGCGACACTAGTCGGCGTCTCAAAACCGCTCAACAACGAGTCCTCGCACGTCGTGCTTCCTTCTGGGGAAGACATCTTCGACGCTGTCGGAGCAAAATTGGCGCGACTTATTCCACAGTCGGCGCCATTCTCCTTTGAACGTACGCACCTCAAACCGGGTGAGTACTATCCCCGCATGGCCAGAGTGATTGACCAGCACGTTGGGGTCCCAAATCCGGTTTATCATTGTCCGGGGTCGAACACGGTAGAGTCCCAGCTTGCGATCATGCGCGGGCAGCTAGTTTCGCTCACGCACAAACTAACTGAGATGCCAAACGGTTCACCCCTCGCCCTCGAACTTCAAAGTGTACGGGCACGAAGTAAGAAACCTTCTCATTCTTGCCTGCACAGAGGTGGAGATGCACTGGCGCGGTGTGCTTGAGGCAAATGGAGTGTCGGGTAGATTCACCACGCTAGATTACGTCGCCCTTCAAAGTGCAATGCGGCTGGGTGAGTTTGGAATTTTGCTCCCATACTACCCATGGATGAAGGAGGTGAGACCTTTTGAGGGTTGGGACAGCGCGCGCCCAACGGAGTCACTACCTTGGTATCGGGCATACAACGCTGTTAAACATGATCGCGAAGGAAGTTTTGAAGAAGGGACCCTGTCTCACGCTATCGATGCTGTCGTTGCCTGCGCCGTCATGCTGATCGCCCAATTTGGACAGATGGAAGCATTTCGTTGGCGTTCAGAGTTTGGCTACTTCTTTCAAGTGGCATCTAAGCCGAACTGGAAGATCCCGGAATCGTACATCCACCCTTATGACGGTCATTCGGCTGGGCTGACGCCAGTGCTGTACCCGTTCTAAGAATAGGAATTGGCCCTTCACCCTGCATTTCGGCTTTCCCGAGATGCACAGCGAATGGCCGAAGTCGGATTTGTCGACCGTGAACAATCCGGGCCCTAAGCGGCGACCGACTTCGGTCGAAGTTGAAGCAGGGCGATCAATAGCGACAAAAAAACCTTCAGCCACCTGAGCAGGAGGGAGAAGTTGTAGCCGGCGGCGGCCGGGATGGCGTTGAGGGCGTCGCCCTGCTGGCCGGCGAGATAGTTGCGGCCCATACTTTGTTCGCTCTTGATGTGGCCGATGACGGGCTCGACCGCCGACTGCCGCCGCATCTGGCGTCGATGCTCGCGAAGGAAGGCCAGGCTGAAACAGATCGAGCGCAGCGAGACCACCATACATGCCGCCAATATAGGGCGCGATCTTGCGTGGGCCGCTTTGCAGAGTGTGGACGGCCGTCAACGTTTTCATCAAGCCCGGAAGCTCATCCCGCCGGGCCTAATATCCGATGTCACAATCAGCCGCCGTTAGCAGGTGCTGCCGGAGCAGGTGCTACCGGAGCGGGTGCTGCCGGAGCAGGTGCGGTCGGCTCTGCCGGAGCGGGCGCGGCTGGGGCAGGTGCGCTCGGCTCTGCCGGAGCGGACGCGGCTGGCGCTTCGACATTGGGCGCTTCAACCCTAGGCGCTTCAACCTTTACGTCGACGTCCTTTCCGGTGCCCCTGCCGTTGATGTTGATAACGCCGGTGAACAACAGCAGGACCACGATTGCGATAATTGCGAGAACGACGGCGACAGCGGTGCCGGCGCCATTTCCGCCTGAGTTAACAACGGTGGGACCGTCAGCCATGACTATCTCCTATTCTCAATTATCACTGGTCGGCAACGGGACCGGCGGGCACTTAGTTCCGGCGCCGGGCTATGGTCCATGACGCAGTAAGACTGAAGTCTGTGCGTTAAAGACAGAGGGCTGAGGCTGGCAACCAAGATCTTGGCAAGGGATTGGTATTTGGCCGCCGAGCAAAGTCCCTTCATCGGTGGTTCCGGGTGGCCCCGCTGTATACTCATCGGCGGGCACCCGATGTGGCACCCTAACGGGGAATGAACTGTGACCCTTATCCAGAGCCAACAGAATGCCGATGCGGTCGCAAGCCGACCCGCCAATGACAATCAAACTCCTGACCCAACAGATTTCTCGGCGGTTGATCTTGTTTCATCGAGCAACGACGACATCGTTGCAATCGTCAGGCGAACAGAGCGCCTGGCCCTCGCCGTGATTATAGTAATGGCGATCTTCCTGATCTTTGCACCGGTATTCTTCATTGCCATGATGTATGGGATCTAGAGGTCACGATTAGCCTTGCCCCCCTCGCGCAGCGCGGCAAAATCCGAAAGGCCAGCCTCATTCAAGACGACTGGCTTTGGTGCCCCCGGACGGCGCTAAGGGCCAAATCCAACCGGGGCGTTCCACCCGAACTTACCGTGTAAATCAAGGGGATAGAAGGGGCTCTTCCCCCGAAGCGGTTAAGCTCGGTGTACCTCTTTGTGCCCGAGCGGTGTACCTTCTGTCAACCTCGTTGGCTCAACGAGAGGGAGTTATCACCCTGTTCGCCTCGTCCAGATTTGGCTTGCAAGCCTGAGCGGCCCGGATGTGCTTGTGTCAGTCGCAGGCGCACCGTAGCTATGTGGTCCGACGCATTGCTCTTGGACGAGGCCACCATGACCGAGGTGAAGATTACTTTCTGCAATCGGGCGTATGCAGATAAGTGGTTCAAGAACCAAGAGCGACAAAGCGCCCCCCATTTTGCCATCCTTCAAGCGATCATCGCTGAAATTGAGGCTAAGGACGGTGGAGATATTAGCAAGGCCGATATTTGCCAGCGTAGTCCTGAGAGAAGCAAATCGAGGAACTTCGCTTCGAAATTGTGCCCAGCAGAGGGCAAATGCTTAGGCACAACGGCAATGGCATCCGTCATGCGAAATATGCGCCCTCAAAGAGCATTGCCGTAGTATGGGAAAAGATACGCGGTACGATTTTCGTCACTTTTGATGATCATGCGCCCATTCGCTATCATAGAGCAATCAGCCACCTTCGGGACATTAAGTTAGGGAAGATAGTGTTCCCCAAGCGGGCGAGGAATACCGCGCGATTTTTGAAGAAATTGAAGAAATATTGGCAGTTCAGATACCAGAAGGACTTGAAAGGTTTCAATTCAAAGCGGCGGAACTATGAATGATCGCCAGTTCGAGTTTCAGCGGCATTGCGCTTTCATTTGAGCTGCTGGGAATGGGCGGTGCTTCTCAGTCCGAAGTCCATCCCGGTCGTATTCTGTGACATCGATCCCCGCCCAAGCGCCAATGGTCCGGTCTGCCTTCCACATTGGCACGGCGCCGATGGTGACCCTGACAGGCTCGCTTGCACCGACCCCTCGCATGAGCATCGAGCCGTTCCCCCTAGTCTGGCTAGCGGTAAAGACCCCCCGCGTGCTCGGGTCCGCCTGTGGAGGAAATGAAGGGGCACGGGGGGTGCCACGCATGAGCCTGTTATCCGATGGGTCGTAAGAAAATTTGGCCCGGATATTCCGACCCTCCTCTTGACCCGTTGAACCCGCTCACCCGAATTGTCTATCCGAGCTAGCTCAAGCGGCCGATTTGGGGGCGATGTATATCGGCTACTAATGACCTGTCGCTTGACGCTGGGGTAGATTGGGTGGGCACGCGCGTCAGGCCGGAGTGTAGGCTGGGGTACGGAAGTCGCAATCTTTGAAGGTCCGTCCCCGGCCGCACTCTTGAGACACCCGCCCGGGTGGCCTTGGGGGGCGGCACTAGCCGGCGTAAGACTGACAGGGTGCCCAAGGCTCCGCTGTCTGGGTCCTGTCATCGCTCAGTCACTATTTAGTTGTGCTGCCACTGCACCCCGCGAAGGCAGCTCAAAGCAGCGGGGACTAACCCCAAGCCCCCCACCCGGTCCCCGCTGCTCATTTACCGGAACGCCGAAGGTCTAGCCGACCCAGAGCGCCATCTTCAGCGCCCGTTCAGCGACCCTCGGCCGTGGCTCCTCCTAGTCCTCCCCGACGCTGCCTGAGGAGATCACCGACGCAAAGGCAACCCCTCAGGAACCCGCTCGTCGACCACAAACGCCCTCCGCCCGAGCCTGACGATCCCTTCGGCCGCTCCGTCAAGGCGACCGCATTACCTGCCTGGGCCATCCGATGTTGACCGCAACGGCAACCACCGCCGTTACCTGAAGCTCGCAGTCATCCCATTGCTCGACGACCCACGAAACAGCATTGGCGCTACCGCGAGACGAGCTCTGGCGCGTCAATCGTGGGGTGAAGCGAGGCTGCCTAAGCTTTCCTGAGGGTGGCGTGTGGTGGAACCCGAGGGGGCACCGGGGGGTCTTCGCGCGAGCTGGTAATCCGATCCCCCGCTCGGAAATTTCTACCAAACATTCCGACCCGTTTCTTGGTACGATTTCGTACATTGATTTTGTCCCGCAAGGTGCAACACATAGGTAATTTGGGGTAGTGACCGGGGAACCGTCGGGTGAACGTTAAGACGACGAACGGGCGCACAGTCGAGGACCTTGTTATGGAGGTCATCGAGGCAGCCCCATACGGCGGAATCGTCTCCGTTAAGGCCACCATAGCAGCGGTGCGCGAAGATGGCCCCCATTGGGAAGTGACCGACTGTGATCTGATCGAGTTTATCGTGGAAGCGGCTCCGGCATTTGGGCGCGCGGTAGCCTTCGACCAACGCGAATGATCCTCTAATGGCTCCCGGGCCAGGCCTTCGCGCTCAGAAATTTCTACCAAACATGCGGCCCCGCTTACGGAACCCTTTTTCAGTCGAAGAGTTGCGTCTGAAACTAGGTGGACCGTTATGGTAACCCGAGATAGGGACCGTGGCTTTCGCGAGTTGATCAGTTCGGAAGATAATCGTCGGAAGCTACGCAAGCGACTTAGTCTGGAGAACGATCGAACCTTGCCACCGAGGCTCGCCGCCTTAGCGGTGAAGCTTCGGGAGGCCCTTGAGCGGCGAGAGCAAGAATTGTCCGACGGGAACCCGGGCAGCCCTATCCAAAACATTCCTGACCCCTAACGGAACCATTCCGTGACCCGCGAGTTGCGGCTCGGGCGGGGTTGGGACATGCAGACATGGCGAAGCGTGACACAGCGGGCCACAGGACCCTTGCCGACGCCGTTCGCGAATTGATCGGCACCGAACAATCGTCGTCACGTACACAGGCTGTTGGGACTGGAGGTCGAACCAGAACTGACGCCAACCCTCGCTTCATTGCTTGAGGCGATCGGTAAGGCCAGTCGGGACGAAATCCCCTAGCTGCCCTAGATACCCCTTATGGCAATCCATTGGTTTCACCCTCCGGTCTATATTGAAACCGACAAACCTGGGCTCACCTACGTCTGCACCAATGTCGAAGGTGCCGCCGCGGAACTCATGAAGTGGACCAAAGGGGGGACCAAAGTGGAAGGAGGCGGTCGAGGTCTGCATGGGTCTAATTGAAGGCGAGCGCACGCCCGACGACGTAAGGAAGGCATTCGAGGCTGCCGCCGAGGAGGAGGGGCTGCTACGCTCCTCTGATTGGGTCTTAATTGCGTATTGGTTCTACCTCGGCTCAAGTCGGTCGTCGCTGCCGTGCAAATTTTGCTAGGGACGGCCCGACAGCCTATCGAGTGACTGTCGGGCCGCCGGGCCTAGCCAGCGCGGGGGGCGTGGGGTCGCCGGCTGGGGCGAATTGTATGCCCCTTCATGCATCATTTCTAATTTAGTAAAATGGTCATGGTCCATTCCCCTAGTCATCAAATTGGATGAGCCTAGACTCGAACCTGTGCGTAAACGAGTGACTGCCGGTGGAGTCCCTTCATGGCAACCATCTGGTTCTCCCCTCCGGTGTTCGTGAAGACCGAACTGGTCGGTGTCAGCTATGCCTGCAACAATGTCCGAGGTGCCGCCGAGCAGCTCCTTAAGTGGCCCAGGAAGGGGACCCAAGTGGCAACGTGCGTCGGCCCTCTGCCTTGCAGCCTTAGGTCGCGAGGAGGTTGACCCCAAGGAGATACACGGCAGGCATTCGAGGATGCCGCTAAGGAGGCCAAGAAGCTCATCCCTCACCAAGCTGGTAGGTAGGGTCTCCTGTGTCCCTGTACCGCCCTCGGCCACAAGTTTGGAAAGTGCGTTACGGTTGGCCATGGTCAAAAAGGCGACAAGAAACAAGAAGGCAATTACGGAATCGCGCCCACTTCCATAGTTAGTTATATACGCATATATATATCCGTTTAAATCGTATAATTTATAAGAAATGATCAGAGTTATGGTCGCAAAAAAACTAATGGCGCACACTATTAGCGGTATCGTTACCCACAGATTTTTGAATAACCGCTCCATTCAACGACTCCTGCTGATGTTTGGCCGCCGGCTGCGCTGCGCCCCCTGCGCACAAGGCAAGATGCCCGCTTTGAACGCCATCATAGCTGGTTTTGAGGCGTGTTACAGAGCAGCCGATTTCGAAGCGATCGTTCCCGGAGCGTTCCCCCGAACAAATGTCACTGGATGATTTGAGGGAAAGGCAATTGATTTTATTGAGCTTTTGGTGCCCCCGGACGGAATCGAACCGCCGACCTTCGGTTTACAAAACCGCTGCTCTACCAGCTGAGCTACAAGGGCACGGCGCTCCGGTTAGCATATTTGGTGCGCCAGTAAAGACAAAACTCGGTTTTGAGCGCGCTGGAGCCGCCGGCGCAGGCATCCTGAAAACGGCCAATTGGCTTCCTATATCGTTCGAAGGTGCAATCGCATAGGCGAGGGTGTCGCATGATCAGACTTGTCGTCATTGCCCTGATCGTCGTCGTGGCCTGGTTTCTCCTGGTGAAGCTCATCAAGCTTTTGAAGAGCGCCAATGTCGACTGGACCGGCGTCACCACCATCATCGGCTTCATCGCGCTTGCCTTCTGGCTGCGCCACATCACCGGCATGGGCTGAGGCCTCCTGCCGCCGGACTGTCGATCGGCGCTCTCGCCGGTCGTAATTTGCGCGCCTGCCTGCAAACCTGTTCAGTTCGGCCGCTTTTGCGCTTTTGAAAAAATCCAAAAAAACCGTCGAACCTTTTTCCTTGCTGCAACGACTGATGGTCAAGAGGCGGGATGGATCGCCTCTCAGACAACGCAGCAAGGAGATCGTCATGTTGAAGCGCACCATCGTTTCCGGCCTCATCGCCACCACTGTCGCCGCCGCCATGCTGGCCGGCACCGTTCAGCCTTCGGCCGCCCATCACAAGCACCATCACAACAAGCACCTTGGCATCGGCATCGCCGCCGGCGTCGGCGGCTTCCTGCTCGGCAGCGCGCTCGCCCAGCCGCGCACCGTTTACATCGAGGAAAATGGCGGCTCATGGCACGTCCGGCGCTGCCTCAACCGCTATCAGAGTTACGATCCGTACTCCGACACCTATGTCGGCTACGACGGCTACCGTCACCGCTGCCGGCTTTGAGGGGAGGTGAACCGTTTCAGGCAAGGGAAAAAGGGCCACCCACTGCCCTTTTTCAGCTGTCTGGGTTGCAAAATTGAACCCGGCACCGCGACCGGTTCCAGCGAGGGATGTACAGGGATTTTTCGACAGCTTAGTCTAGCGGTGAAGGCACCAGAGGGAGAGGGACGCTTGGACGAGCACGAACCCAAGCAAGAGCAGATTGAGACGGATTTCCGCAACGGCACGATCACCACCGTCGGCATTCTACTGGCTTTCTCGCTGGGCTTCATCACGCATTGGGCCGCCAACCCGCTCCCTTGGGAAATCTATCACCTGGCAGCCGTCGTGCCGATTTTGATAGGCATTGCCTTGCAGATACGAGCGCTGCGGTTGCTGCTCGACACAACGTCTCTACAGCGACGCGTCTATGAACGCGCCACCCGCATCTTCATCGCCGGCCTGATCTTCACCGCCTGCGGAGTTGGGCTGGCGATGCTGCTTGATTTCTACGACCTATCGACCAAGAGCGCGGTGCCCGGGGCCTAGCTCATCCTGACAGATGTCGCACCATTCGGCGCCGGTCAGCGCTGCCATGCGCTCGACGCCTATTTTCACCGCTGCATTGGTTGCGCCGGCCGCGGGCACGACCTGATCGTAGGCGCGCAGCGATACGTCGCAATAGACCGGCAACGGCGAGGCGAGGCCGAAGGGGCAGACGCCGCCAATCGGATGGCCAGTGATTTCGGCCACCTGCTCGGCATCGAGCATGCGCGGCTTGCCGCCGAATGCATCGCGCGATTTGCGATCGTCGATGCGCGCGTCGCCGCGGGCGACGACCAGCATGGCCCGGTCACCGACGCGCAGGCAGATGGTCTTGGCGATCTGCCCCGGCTCGACGCCGTGCGCCTCGGCCGCGAGCGCGACGGTCGCCGAGCTTGTCGGCGTTTCGATCACCTCGATGTCGCGGGCATACTCGGCGAAGAAGGCTTTGACGGATTGGAGGCTCATGCGTCTTTCGGGCGTCGGCTGGCGGAAGGTGGACGCAAACTTGGCCGTAGCCGGGCGGCTGTCAAGGTGAGCGCGCAGCGCCAATCTCGAAGAGTGAACCCGGTTCGGCGGCGCGGCTTGGTGAAGAAGGGGGCGGCAGACCACCAATCATCCTGGTTATTTCCGCTGCCGCATCGCGCACCAGCGGGCCGATCTCGGCCAGCCGCTGCGGCGTGACCCGCACCGTCGGTCCCGAAACAGACACGCCGCCGATCGGCTCGCCGAACTCGTTGAAGATGGCCGCGGCAACGCAGTGCATGCCGGGGTGCCGTTCCTCGTCGTCGACCGACCAGCCGCGCAGCTTGATCGTCACCAGATCACGGGCCAGCGCCGAGACGTCGGAAAGCGTCTTTTCGGTGAAGCGCTCCAGCCCGGTCCGGCGCAGGACGGCGCCGACGCGCTGCGGCTCGAGATGCGCCAGCACCGCCTTGCCGATGCCCGATGCATGGAAGGAACTGCGCGTGCCCGGCCGGAAGAAGGCGCGGATCGCCTGATGCGTCTCGACCTGGCTGACGAAGACGACGCAATCGTCCTCGGCGACGCCGAGATTGGCGGTCTCGCCGGTCTTCTCCATCAATTCCTGCATGACAATGCGGGCGCGGTCGACCAGCTTGCGGCGGCGCAGGAACGCCGCGCCCATGCGATAGGTCTCGACGCCGATCGACCACAGCTGGTCGCTGCTGTCGAACTCGACCATGCCGTGGTTTTCCAGCGTCGTCAGCATGCGGTAGGTGGTGGAGGCGGGGAGGCCGCTCTGCGCGGCGATCTCGCTCAGCGACAGGCCGCTGCCTTCGGCGACGATGGCCAGGATGCGCAGCGCCCGGTCGAGCGACTGCACCGAAGCCGCCTCGGCCGGGCCGTTGAAGGCGCGCGGCCGTCCGCGCTGGCGTTTTTCGGCGGTTTCCATAGTGGCATTCTTGCCGATTTCGCCCAATGCGCAATGAAAAAGTTTTTCACTTATTTGCCAAGGGAATTTCGTGGAAAACAGGAAATCCAATTAAATCAGTATATAACAGCCGTTTCTTGAAAATGAAAAAATATTCTGAAAAAATTGAAAAATAAGTGGCGCGCTGCCATTCTCGGCCATCAACAATTCCGTGGAGGCTGACATGGCCAGGATGCGCGCAGTCGACGCAGCGGTTCTCGTTTTGGAAAAAGAAGGCATCTCCTGCGCCTTTGGCGTGCCGGGCGCTGCCATCAACCCGTTCTATTCGGCGCTGAAGGCGAGGGCTACGATCCGCCATATCCTGGCGCGCCATGTCGAGGCGGCCTCGCACATGGCCGAAGGTTATACCCGCGCCATATCAGGCAATATCGGCCTGTGCATCGGCACTTCGGGTCCAGCCGGCACCGACATGATCACCGGCCTCTATTCGGCCGCAGCCGATTCCATCCCGATCCTCTGCATCACCGGCCAGGCGCCGCGGGCGCGTCTCAACAAGGAGGATTTCCAGGCCGTCGACATCGCCGCCATCGCAGCACCCGTCGCCAAATGGGCAGTCACCGTCATGGAACCCTATCTGGTGCCGATGGCGCTGCAGAAGGCGTTCCACCTGATGCGCTCGTCGCGGCCGGGGCCGGTTCTCATCGATCTGCCGGTCGATGTGCAACTGGCCGAGATCGAGTTCGACATCGACGCCTATGAGCCGCTGGTGCCGTTCAAGCCGGCAATGTCCCGCGGCCAGGCCGAGAAGGCCTTGGCGATGCTCAACGCGGCCGAAAAGCCTGTCATCGTTGCCGGCGGCGGCATCATTAACGCCGATGCCTCGGATCTGCTGATCGAGTTCGCCGAAGTCACCGGCGTGCCCGTGATCCCGACGCTGATGGGCTGGGGCGCGATCCCCGACGACCACCGGCTGATGGCCGGCATGTGCGGGCTGCAGACTTCGCATCGCTACGGCAACGCAACGATGCTCGAGGCCGATTTCGTCTTCGGCATCGGCAATCGCTGGGCCAACCGCCACACCGGCTCCGTCGACGTCTACACGAGGGGCAAGAAATTCATCCATGTCGACATCGAGCCGACCCAGATCGGCCGTGTCTTCGCGCCGGACCTCGGCGTCGTTTCGGATGCCGGTGCGGCGCTCAAAATGCTGCTCGACGTCGCCACCGAGTGGAAAACGGCTGGAAAACTGCGCGACTGGTCGGGTTGGGCCAGGGAATGCCAGGGCCGCAAGAAGACGCTGAAGCGCAAGACGCATTTCGACCAGGTGCCGCTAAAACCGCAGCGCGTCTACGAGGAGATGAACAAGGCATTCGGCCGCGACACCACCTATGTCACCACGATCGGGCTTTCGCAGATCGCCGGCGCTCAGTTCCTGCATGTCTACAAGCCGCGCAACTGGATCAATTGCGGCCAGGCCGGCCCGCTCGGCTGGACGCTGCCGGCCGCACTTGGCGTTCGCGCCGCCGATCCGCAGCGCAACATCGTGGCGTTGTCCGGCGACTATGATTTCCAGTTCATGATCGAGGAACTGGCGGCCGGCGCGCAGCACAGATTGCCCTTGATCCATGTCGTCGTGAACAATGCCTATCTCGGCCTCATCCGCCAGGCGCAGCGCGGCTTTTCGATGGATTTCGAGGTCAGCCTCGCCTTCGAGAACGTCAACCGGAAGGACGATCCCGAGGCCGGCTACGGCGTCGACCATGTTGCTGTCGCCGAGGCCATGGGCTGCAAGGCGGTCCGGGTGCGCAGGCCGGAGGAATTCGCCGGCGCCTTCAAGCAGGCGCAGCGCCTGATGAAGGAGCACCAGGTTCCGGTCGTGCTCGAATTCATCTTGGAGCGCGTCACCAATGTTTCGATGGGCACCGAAATCGACAAGATCACCGAATTCGAGGACCTTGCCGAACATCATGAAGACGCGCCGACGGCGATTGTCATGCTGGACTGAACGGAGAAAAAGAATGCCACGGTTTTCAGCCAACCTCTCGATGCTCTTTGGCGAGCACGATTTCCTCGACCGCTTCGAAGCCGCCGCCCGCGCCGGTTTTGGGGGTGTCGAATATATCGGCCCTTATGACCATGCGCCCGATGTCGTTGCGGCGAGGCTGAAGAAGAACGGCCTGACGCAGGTGCTGTTCAACCTGCCGGCCGGCGACTGGGGCAAGGGCGAGCGCGGCATTGCGGTGTTGCCGGATCGCATTCCCGAGTTCCGGCAAGGCATCGCCAGGGCGATCACCTATGCGCATGCGCTGGGTTGCGAACAGGTCAACTGCCTCGCCGGCATCGCACCGCAAGGTGTCGAGCGTTCGGTGCTGGAAGATGTCTTCGCCGAAAACCTGGCTTTCGCGGCCGAGAAGCTGGAGCAGGCCGGCGTGAGGCTGCTGATCGAGCCGATCAACACCCGCGACATTCCCGGCTTCTTCCTCAACTATTCGGACCAGGCCCTGGCGCTCATCGACCGCGTCGGCTCAAAAAACCTGTTCCTGCAATATGACATCTATCACATGCAGATCATGGAGGGCGATCTCGCCCGCACCATCGAGGCAAACCTCGACCGCATTGCGCATATCCAGCTGGCGGACAATCCCGGCCGGCATGAGCCGGGGACGGGCGAGATCAATTTTCCTTTTCTGTACAGTCACATCGACCGCATCGGCTATTCCGGCTGGGTCGGGGCGGAGTACAAGCCGAAGGGCGGGACGGAAGCCGGGCTGGGCTGGTTCCGGGAGTTTGCCGGGCAGGGGAACGCTGCGGCTTAGGGACGTTTACAATCGACGTCGCGTTCCGTCGCGCCCCCCTCTGGCCTGCCGGCCATCTCCCCCACGGGTGGGGAGATTGGACGTCACCGCCGTTTTCGCCAATTTTCGAGGTTGGAAAAGTAATAGCCGGCGCCGGAACTGCCATCTCCCCACCTGTGGGGGAGATGGCCGGCAGGCCAGAGGGGGGCGCGACGGAACGCGGCCTTAAAAAGAACGGAGAACATCAATGGACACCATCGGCTTCATCGGCCTCGGCATCATGGGCGCGCCGATGGCGGGGCATCTGCTCGACGCCGGCTACACCGTCGTCGCCAGCGACCATCGCTCGAAACCGCCGGCCGATCTCGTCGCCGAGGGTCTAAAAACCGTCTCCGGCCATCACGCCGTGGCACGTGCCGCCGACGTCGTCATCACCATGGTTCCCGACACGCCTGAGGTGGCCGACGTGCTGTTCGGCGACAGCGGCGTCGCCTCGGGTTTGACCGCGGGCAAGCTGGTCATCGACATGAGCTCGATCTCGCCGATCGAGACCAAGGAATTCGCCACGAAAATCAATGCGCTGGGCTGCGACTATCTCGATGCGCCGGTGTCGGGCGGCGAGGTCGGCGCCAAGGCCGCGTCGCTGACCATCATGGTCGGCGGCGAGGAAAAGGCCTTCGAGCGCGCCAGGCCGGTGTTCGAGAAAATGGGCAAGAACATCACGCTGGTCGGACCGAACGGCGTCGGCCAGACCACCAAGATCGCCAACCAGATCGTCGTCGCGCTGACCATTGAAGCGGTCGCCGAAGCGCTTGTTTTTGCATCGAAAGCCGGCGCCGATCCGGCCAAGGTGCGGCAGGCGCTGATGGGCGGGCTGGCCGCCTCGCGCATCCTCGAAGTGCATGGCGAGCGCATGATCAAGCGCAGCTTCGCGCCGGGCTTTCGCATCGAACTGCACCAGAAGGATCTTAATCTCGCGCTGGAAGGGGCGAAAGCGCTCGGCGTGGCACTACCCAACACCTCGACGACGCAACAATTGTTCAACTCCTGCGCGGCCAATGGCGGCGCCAAGGAGGATCATTCGGCGCTGGTCAAGGCGCTGGAGCGAATGGCGGGATATGAGTTAGGGGAATAGGGGAATAGGGGAATAGGGGAGTAAGGATAGGCAGCAAGGCGGGTTGCGGCTCGCAGCAAGTGCATCCCTACTGCCCTACTGCCCTACTGCCCTATTCCCCTACTCCCCTACTCCCCTACTCCCCTACTCCCCTAACCCAAAAACTTCCTCGCCGCATAAAGGCTCACCGCCGCCGCATTCGACACGTTGAGCGAGCGGATGGCGCCGGGCATGTCGAGCCTGGCCAGCGTTGTCACCGTTTCGCGCGTCTTCTGGCGCAGGCCCTTGCCTTCGGCGCCCAGCACCAGCGCGATCTTTTCTCCCGAAAAGCTCTTTTCGAGTTCCGCCGGTCCGTCCGAATCGAGGCCGATGGTCTGGAACCCGACCTCGTGCAATTGGCCGAGCGCGTCGGCGAGGTTTTTTACCTCGATCTGGTCGATATGCTCCAGCGCGCCGGAGGCCGACTTTGCCAGCACGCCGGATTCATGCGGACTGTGGCGCGCCGTGGTGATCAGCGCGCCGGCGCCGAAGGCGACCGCCGAGCGCAGGATCGCGCCGACATTGTGCGGATCGGTGACCTGGTCGAGGACCAGCACCAGCGTGGTATCGCCGAGCGCATCGAGGCGCTTGGGTTTTAGCGGCTCGGCTTCGATCAGCACGCCCTGATGCACGGCGTCAGAGCCGGTGACCTTGTCGATGTCTTTCGGCTCGACCATCTCTGTCTCAAAGGGCAGGGCGGTGAGGTCGGCGATAGCCAGCCGCTCGGCGGCGTTGCGCGTCACCAGCATCTTCTTGATCCGCCGGCGCGGATTGTCGAGTGCTGCTCGCACCGTATGCAGGCCGTACAGCCGCACCAGCCCATCCGCGGCGGTCTCTCCTGGTGGTACCGGCTGGCGCGGCCTGAACGCCGGCGCGCCGCCGCTCTTCTCGTCGCGATGCGCGCGGCGCAGCTTGGCGTAGTGGGTGTCTTTCGGGGTCTTGGGCTTGTTGTCGTTGCTCATGGCCGGTTCTATAGCCGTGTCGTTCGCCCATGGATACAGCCGCAAAACCCTGCTCGTCGGGTCGTCAACAAATTCAGCGCGTTTTGCCGGGATGTTGCGGTTGACAGTTTTGGGCGCTGCCGCCATAAGGCGCTTCGCGACGGGCTGCTCCTGCGGCCGCGACGCGTCGATGCCTCGTTGCATGGCTCCGGCGGCAGACTGGAGAGGTGCCCGAGTGGTTAAAGGGGACGGACTGTAAATCCGTTGGCTATGCCTACGTTGGTTCAAATCCAACCCTCTCCACCACTGCCGGCCCGGAAGCCCTGAAACGCAAGCCTCGGACCGAAAAGTGCATAGCGGTTTTCGGGTGAAATGCGCGGGTATAGCTCAGTGGTAGAGCAGCAGCCTTCCAAGCTGAATATGCGGGTTCGATTCCCGCTACCCGCTCCAAGCATGCTGTTGAAGTCATTATCGAAAATAACTTCCTTGAAAATGCGCCGTGTCACTGCGTGTGCTGACGGCAATGCCGTCAGCCGCATCGCCAGGTCTTCAGTCGGCGCCCCCGGCAGCATGCTCTTCATATTGAGGCAGGTCGTCGGCGATCGTGAACCACTTCGCCTTGGAGCCGACAAAGATGTGCTGCGTTGGACGGATGGCCGGCTCGTCGACGAGGGTTCCCATGGTGACGTGGACGAAGGCGCCGTCGCGGACGACCGAGTAGAGCAATGAGCCGCAGGTCTTGCAGTGCACGTTGTGGCCGGTCTCCTCGCCAAAGATCAGGAGGTTGTCCTCGCCCTTGGTCAGGCTCAGTCTCTCACGCTCGATGCCGGCAAACGGCTTGAAGGCCGAACCGGTGGTGCGCCGGCAGTCCGAGCAGTGGCAGTTGGCGGCGTAGATGAACTCGTCGGCCACCGCGTATTGCACGGCGCCGCACAGGCATTTTCCGGCAAGCATGCGGTTGCCGACGTTCTCCTGGCTTGTCACAGGTTTCTCCATTTTTTGCGGGCAGCGGCCAAGTTGAAATCTGTGGTCCGTTGTTTTGGTCACCACTGCCCAAATTATGCGACGACGGTCAGTCGGCGCCGCCGCTCGTCGAGCGACACGATGGTCAGCCCGCTGGCCACCACCAGCAGGATACCGCCGATCGCCAGTGCGTTCGGCAATTGCTGGAACACCACCAGGCCGGAAATGACCGCCCAGACGGTGAAGCAGTAGTAAAACGGCGCCACGACGCCGGTTGGCCCGGCGCGATAGGCCATGAAGATGAAGAAATGGCCAAAAATCAGGAACAATCCGGCCCCGGCCATCAGAAGTAAATGATGCGTCTCGGGCGCCACCCAACGCTCCGACATCAGATGCGCGACGCCTGATCCGACCAGCACCACCACCACCGCGGAAATTGCGACGATCATTCCGGGCACGTCGGCGGCGACCCGGCGCCCGGCGAGATCGCGCGCGGCGGCGAATGCCGCGTTGCCGAGCGCCAGCAAGGCGTAGACCGAGATTCCCTGCATGGTCGGCTGCGCCACCATCACCGCGCCGATGAAGCCGAGCCCGATCAGCGCCATGCGCAAGCCGCCGATCCGTTCGCCGAACAGGACAGAGGAGCCAATCAGCATGAGCAGGGGCGTGATCTGTCCCAGGGCGGTCGAATCGGCGATCTGCATGTTAGCAAGCGCCACCACGTAGCAAAGGATTGCCGCCAGCTCGAGCAGGTTTCTTTGCAGCACTCTCCTGTCGAGGATCAGCGGGATCTGCCTGGCGTAGCCCAGCGCAAACAGCAACGGAATGCCCCACAGCGTTGCCGCCGTCCCGCGCAAAAACAGCACTTCATAGGGCGGCAGCCCGACCGTCGCGAGCTTCAACATGGTGTCGTTGGCGACATAGGACCCGGTCGACAGGATCATGAACAGCGGGCCGCGGATGGCGATCGGAATGAAATGCATCGGATCAGGAAATCAGACCGGCGTCACACCGGCAATGGGCCAGATCCGGCTGTAAATCCGGCAAGGCGGACAGGCGGAAGCAGCGATGTCCATCCGCTGAATGCTGGTAGCCGCGGAACCTATGTCAGGCCATTCCATTTCATCTTGTTCGTTCCTATATCCGCGCCACATCCCCGAAAACCGGATCATGGGTTCAGACCGGGTGAGAAAGCCCCGGCCACAAGACACTTGTGTTTTTCGGCCGCAGTCGCTAATCGCCCCGCATTCGACTGAACTGAAGGTCCCGGCCGTCCAAGGAAAGAGACTATGGCAAAAGGTAAATTCGAGCGTACAAAGCCTCATGTGAACATCGGCACGATTGGCCATGTCGATCATGGCAAGAC
>NZ_JBVVQO010000060.1:0-27221 GCF_055811215.1 Mesorhizobium sp. WSM4819 | reverse complement strand
TCGTCGCCAGCGGCGCGCCGCCCTCGTTGGTGAGGCGTATATAGTCGGCGCCCATCCAAAGTGTCAACAACGATTTCGGTCTTTTTTGAATTTTTTGCGACGAAAGATTGCGGCGCCGATTTTCGGTAGCCGACTTCCGCGGCGGCATGGGGATAACAAAGCCGAACACCGCCACGGAGCCCTATTGCCGCCGCATTGCGGTTTGACACCAACGCCAACGAAGCTGGCGCAGCACCACTGGCGCGGCGCCTTATAAGAGACTGTAAGAGAGCCACTAAGAGAGAAGTATGACTGGGGATCTCGGCCGAAGCCAGCCGCTTCGTTGACTTCGCCCGCCGTGACAGGCAAATGTCATGGCCACAACAAAAGCGACAAGCCGTCCCGCCCGGGGAAGAAGCAGCCTTTCTGGATGCCAGATACGGAAAATGTCATAGCCGAACTCGGCAACGAGCCGCCGCTGATTGCGGACGGTCGCAGTGGCCCGCCCGACCGGCGCGAGGTTTCGGCGCGCTGGCTGTCGGGCACTTTTCTTACTGGCGTGACGTCGAGCGTGCTGATGGGTGTGGCGCTGTTCGCAGCCCTCGACGGCCGTCAGCAATTGGCGACGCCGCCCGAAATCGCCGAACTGATCAGCCTTGCGAGAGGCGACGATTCCGGCGAGATCGCCAAGACCACCAGGCTGGTGGCGCCGCGCCAGATCGCCAAGGCCAAGGACCGCCGGCGCATGGAAGTGCCGATGGTGACCAAGGTCGGCGACCGCGATGTCATCCACACCATGCCTTTCGTGCAGATCAAGATGGCGCTTGCCGCCGGTCACACGACCAGCCGCGCCTATCCGCCTTTCAATCCGATGCAGGTGTTTGGCGACGACCGCGACGGCAATGCCGGTCAGCCGGCGACCGCCGCCGCAGGCCAGATCTATGGCGCCAAGGTCGAAAGCGAGTTGAGCCTGAAAACGGTCGATTTCCCAATCGAGACGGCAGCGTTCGACGAAAAGAGTGACTTGTCCGCCGACGAGGTGGAAAAGGTGGTGCGCGAGGCCGGCACGGGTCTGAGCGACGGCGCCGTGCAGGTCGCGTCGCTGCATTATGTCGACCCGCAGCGATTCGGCGATGCATTCGCCGAGAGCATGGCCGGCTCCTATGACGTCAGGATCGTTCCGGAAAACGTCTCGGTGTCGCCGCGTGCTGCCCCCGACGATCAAGCGCCGGCCTTCGCCGAGGAGATCATCCCCTTCACCAGGGACCGCAACATCGTCGAGGCTTTCGCCGATTCGGGCTATACCGGCGAGGACGCCACCGGTATGGCCGAGGCGATCGCCAACTTGCTGAATGCGACAGCGCTCAAGGCGGGAACCGTGCTGCGCGTCGGCCTCGAGATCCATGGCGACGCCGCCAAGGTCGTTCGCACCGGCATCTACGACAGGGCCCAGCATATCGTCACCATCGCGCTCGATGATCACGGCCAATATGTGCCGGCGCAGGAGCCGGAGCCCAATCCCGAATTGCTGACCGCGTTCGATGATTCGCCGCCGGTGGTGGTGCGCGGCAATCTGCCGAACGTCTATGACGGCATCTACCGCGCCGCCTACTCCTACGGCATGTCCAAGGCGATGACCAAGCGGCTGATCAAGCTCCTGGCGTCCGGCGTCGATTTCCAGTCGCGGCTCAGTCCGTCGGACCGCATCGAGGTGCTGTTCTCGCAGCCGGATGGCGACGACCGGGCATCCGACGAATCCGAGCTGCTCTACGTCTCGGCGAGCTTCGGCGGCACGACGCGTAATTTCTACCGATTCCAGATGCAGGACGGCAGCACCGACTATTTCGACGAGGACGGCCGCAGCGCCCAGCAATTCCTGCTGCGCAATCCCCTGCCCGCAGGAAAATTCCGCTCCGGCTTCGGTGCCCGCAGGCATCCGATCCTCGGCTATGTGCGCTTGCATACCGGCGTCGATTGGTCAGCCGCCATCGGCACGCCGATCATCGCCGCCGGCAACGGTGTCGTCGAGAAGGCCGGCTGGGCCGGCGGCTATGGCAAACAGATCATCCTCCGTCACGCCAATGGCTACGAGACCTCCTACAATCATCAGAGCGCTTTTGCCAAAGGCATCGCGCCGGGCGTGCGCGTCCGCCAAGGCCAGACCATCGGCTTTCTCGGCCAGACCGGCCTCGCCACCGGTCCGCACCTCCACTACGAGCTGATCGTCAACGGCACCAAGGTCGACCCGATGCGCGTTCGCCTGCCGGTCGGCAAGGTGCTGAAGGGCGACGACCTCGTCGCCTTCAAGCGCGAGCGCGGGCGCATCGACGATCTGCTCAAGCAGGAAGACAATGATTCGCTGAAGGTCGCGAGCGCCAAGATCGAAGGCTGAGCCGAGTTGGGCCTTTGCCGGCTGCTCAGCGCTGCGGAGCCTCGGATCCACGCGGCCATGGCAGTCGCTCGCCGGAAACAGTCGTCCACGCCACGATCGCCGAGAGCAGGCAAAGCAGCGCGGTCACCAAGGCGACTGCTGCGAACGCTGCGTCGCTGGCGGCAAGCCTTGCTGCATCGACATCCGGCGCCGGTTCGCCGAAACCCGGAATGCCGGATGCGGCACCGCTGTTCAGCGCTGCTGCATAGACCCAGGCCGCCAGTGACCCCATCGCCGCCACTGCGATCAGGCCGCCAATGCGCGAGACGGCATTGTTGATTCCCGAGGCAGCACCGGTATCCTTGTCCTCGACCGCCGTCATCACCGCCGTCGACAGCGGCGACACCACCAGCGCCATGCCGAGCCCCATCAGCGCCATCAGCGGAAACACCCCCCACCAGAAACTGTGGATGCCGGCATAGGCCAGCAAGGCAAGCCCGGCAAAGGCGACAGCGACGACGAGACTGCCGCTGGCGATCGGAAAACGCGGACCGATCCGGTCGGACCACTGGCCGACCGGCCCCGACAACAGCGCGATCAAGACCGACAGCGGCAGGAAGATGAAGCCGACCTCGGCGGCGCTCAGCCCCCATCCGGCGATGAGCAGCATCGGCAGATAGAACAGGTTGGCCGACAGTGCGAAATAGAGGAAGAAGGTCGCCACATTGGCGCCGGCGAAGGCGCCGACCCGAAACAGCGAGAGATCGATCATCGGTTCGCGCTGCCGGCGCTCGAAGACAATGAACACGATGAGCAGCACCGCGCCGGCGGCAATGCTCGGGCCGGACATTTGCCCCTCGCCCTCTGCGCTCATCGAAGTCAAGCCGTAGGCAAGCGCTCCGAACGCCAAGGTGGCGAGTGCAGCGCCGCCGAGATCGAGGCTGCGCCTTTCGGTCGGTGCGTCGGCCGGGACCTTGGCGAGCAGAAGATAGATCGAGACAAGACCAAGCGGCAGATTGACCGCGAAGATCACCCGCCAGATGCCGTCGCCGAAGGCCGACAAGACAACGCCGCCCAGCACCGGGCCAAGCGCCGTCGTCAGCGCCGAGGCTGCCGCCCAGATGCCGATCGCCCTGCCGCGCTCCTTCTTCGGATAGGCCCTGGCGATAATGGCGAGGCTGCCTGGCACCATGATGGCAGCACCAATGCCCTGAATGGCGCGAAACGCAATGAGCATTGGTGGATTCGGCGCCACCGCGCAGGCAAGCGAGGCGGCAATGAACAGCGCGATGCCTGCCACGAAAGCATGCCGCAGGCCAAAACGGTCGCCAGCGGCGCCGCCAACAAGGATGAGTGCCGAAAGCGTCAGCGCATAGGCGTTTGAAATCCACTGCGCCTCGGCGAAACTGGCGCCAAGATCGACGCGGATCGCCGGCGTGGCGATGGCCAGGATCGAGCCGTCGATGAAGCCGAGCGCGGAAGCCAGGATCGCCGCGATCAGCACGAACCTGCGTCGCGATTGCGGGCAGAACGTATCGGCCGGCAGCGGCCTGACCAGGGGGACGGCTTCGGCGCCGACTTCGCTTGGAGAACGCATGAAGCCTGCTTAGACCTCCTATGCGCCGGCAACAACCGGCCAGAGGGTTGCTGTCGTTGAAACCAGAACAGGATCACGTCGCCCAAAGAGCCTGCTCCCGGGTTGACCCAGGACTGCGCGATGATTTGGGATTGGGCTCAGTCGATGAATTCCACCGTGACGCCCGGCGAGACGATTTTTGCCAGTTCGCGCGCGTCCCAATTGGTCAGCCGCACGCAGCCATGACTTTCGGTCTTGCCGATCTTGGAGGGGTCGGGTGTGCCGTGAATGCCGTAGGTCGGCTTGTCCAGCGCAATCCAGACCGAGCCGACGGGGCCGTTCGGGCCCGGCGGGATGGTCAGGATCTTGTTGTTTTCGCCCTGCTTGAAATTGATGTTCGGATTGTAGGTGTAGTTCGGGTCGAGAGCGACCCGCGAGACCGCATGCGTGCCGGTGGGTGAAGGCGTGTCCGCCGAGCCGATGGTGGCTGGATAGGCCGCGATCAGCTTTCCCGACGCGTCAAAGGCGCGGGCCTGCTTTTTGCCCTTGTCGGCGATGATGCGTGCCACCGGCGTGGCCACCAGCCTGCCGAAATTGGCGACCTTGATGATCGTGCCGGGACGGTTGAAATTGGCTTCCGGATTGAGCGCCTTCAGATAGTTCTCGTCCATGTGGAACCGCTCAGCCAGCGCTTCGGTGACTGAGGTGTAGCTCAGCCGTTCGAGTTGCGCCTTCTCGCCGTAGTCTTCCGGCACCGATGCGACATAGGGGCCGGCAGCATCCTCGGGCGTGATGCTGTAGGAGGCGAAGGCATCGCCGCCGGATTGCTCAAGCGCCGCCTGGATGCCGACCACATCGGTCGACCGCAGATTGCTGCCGGTGATCTCGTTGTAGGCGGCGAGCGCCTTGTCGACATTCGAGCCGAAGCGCCCGTCGACGACGCCGGGCGAAGCGCCGGCGCGGTCGAGCAGCACTTGCAGCGCCGCGACCTCCTGGCGTGCACCGAGTGAAAGCGACGGATCGACGACAATCTTACCGTCGATCTTTGGCGGCAGTGCCGCCTGGTCGCCCGGCGCCATCGGCTCGACCGGTTCGATCGCAGCCTCGTTGAGCGGCTGGCGCATGACAGTGCGCGGCTTTACCGACTGCGGCGCTTCCGGATAATTGTTGCCATCCAGCGGTGCTTCGGGAAAAGCGTCCACCGGATCGCCGTAGGGATCATATTCTTCGACCGGCGGTACGACGATCAGGCCCTCCTCTTCCAATTGCCTGCGGCGCAAGCGCGCTGTGTCCTCCGGATCGTCGAGATAATAGCGGTCGTCCTCGACCGGTCCGAGATTGCGCAAGCCCTCGCGGCGGAGTGCGCGGCGATCGAACCTGGTCTGCGGCGGCTGGATGGCTAGCACCTTGCCGGTTTCCGTATCGACGATGACGCGGTTTCCTCTGGCGTCGTAGTAGACGTCGAAATCGCCGTTCTGGGCGACCAGCACAGCATGGCTATCCGCGGCGCGGGCAGATCGCGGCGCGATGTCCTCCGTCGGCGCGGCCATTGCACTCGAAGAAAGCAGCCCGGCGGCGAACGCCGAAAGGGTAAAGATCGTGCGGAACATGCTGGCCAAATTCTCCGGTCCGTAATTGCCGCCGCCCGGCGTTGTCTCTTAGAGCGCCGCGCGTCCCTTCGGACGCGCAGGGACGCTCTAACACGTAAAAATCTCCGCATCATGCTTTCCGAAAATCCAATTCGATTTTCGGGCCTTTGCGGCAGGCGAACCCCTTCGCCAGCAAATCAGTTGCCAACCATAAGGTTCCAACATGAACCGGGCATGAAGATGGCGGATTTCTGGCGGGCTGGAGCAAGAACACTAGCTGGCGGCGAATCCCAATTCCTTGCGCGCCTGCTTCGTCAGCTTGAGCACGACAAGGCGGTGGCTTTCGCGCAGATAGTCCTTTAGCGCGTCATCGTCCATGCTTTGGCCTGTCTGGCGCTGGATCCATTTCATGCCGCGTGAGGCAAGATAGGGCGCGGGCCGAAGGCCCGGCTGTTCCTTCAAGATGTCATAAGCGATGTCGGAGCATTTGAAGGTGACGAACGGCTCCTTGCCATCGCTCCAACCGCCGATCGCAAAGACCTTGGCTCCGACTTTCCAGACATGAGCACCGCCCCACTGGACGACATGGGTCGCCGACGGCAGCGAGGCGCAGAAGCTGTTGTAGTCGTCCAACGTCATCTGCGCCCCCGTTTAATTTTTTGATTATGCGGCGGCCTCGAAAATCAGGCCGCCGCCTCGGTCGCTACGATCGTCGGCTTCGACCGGAAGTTCAACCGGTCGGAACCAGCCGTGACCTTGACGGTCGAGCTGTCGAGGATGTCGCCGAGCAGGATCTTCTCCGCCAGCGGATCCTGAAGGTGCTTCTGCATCACCCGCTTCAACGGTCGCGCGCCATAGGCCGGATCGTAGCCCTTGGCCGCCAGCCAGTCGATCGCCTCCTGATCCAGCGAAAGCGTGATCTTGCGATCTGCGAGCAGGCTTTCCAGCCGCTTGAGCTGGATCTCGACGATGCGGCCCATATCCTGCCGGCGCAGCCGGTGGAACAGGATCACCTCGTCGACGCGGTTGAGGAACTCCGGCCGGAACGACGCCCTGACGACTCCCATCACCTCGTCGCGCACGACATCGACGTCCTGGTTCTCGCCGAGGTTGACCAGATATTCGGCGCCGAGGTTCGACGTCATGATGATCAGCGTGTTGCGGAAATCGACCGTGCGGCCCTGCCCATCGGTCAGGCGGCCATCATCGAGCACCTGCAGCAGCACGTTGAACACGTCCGGATGCGCTTTCTCGATCTCGTCGAACAGCACGACCTGATAGGGCCGGCGTCGCACCGCTTCAGTCAGCGCGCCGCCCTCCTCATAGCCGACATAGCCGGGAGGCGCGCCGATCAGCCG
This sequence comes from Mesorhizobium sp. WSM4819, assembly GCF_055811215.1. Taxonomy (NCBI): domain Bacteria; kingdom Pseudomonadati; phylum Pseudomonadota; class Alphaproteobacteria; order Hyphomicrobiales; family Phyllobacteriaceae; genus Mesorhizobium; species Mesorhizobium sp. WSM4819. Next base: position 20,348 of record NZ_JBVVQO010000060.1, on the reverse strand, counting down.
GGCGACCGAGTGCTTCTCCATGAATTCCGACATGTCGATGCGCACCATGGCGCTCTCGTCGTCGAACAGGAAGCTGGCAAGCGCCTTGGTCAGTTCGGTCTTGCCGACGCCCGTCGGTCCGAGGAACATGAACGAACCGATCGGCCGGTTCGGATCCTGCAGGCCGGCGCGTGCGCGGCGCACCGCTTTCGACACGGCCTGCACCGCCTCGCCCTGGCCGACGACACGCTTGCCGATTTCGTCTTCCATGCGCAGCAGCTTGTCACGCTCGCCTTGCAGCATCTTGTCGACCGGAATGCCGGTCCAGCGCGACACGATGTGGGCGACGTGATCGGGGGTGACCACCTCCTCGACCATGCCGACCTTGCCGTCCTGGGCTTCGGCTGCCTTCAACTTCTTTTCCAGTTCCGGAATCTTGCCATAGGCAAGCTCGCCGGCGCGCTGGAATTCACCTTTGCGCTGGGCGATGGCGAGCTCGTTGCGCGCTTCGTCGAGCTGTTTCTTCAGGTCGGCGGCGAGCCCGAGCTTCTGCTTCTCGGCCTGCCACTTCGAGGTCAGTTCGGTCGATTCCTCTTCCAGGGCGGAAAGATCCTTTTCGAGCCGGGCGAGCCGGTCCTTCGACGCGTCGTCCTTCTCGACCTTCAGCGCCTCACGCTCGATCTTGAGCTGCATGATGCGGCGGTCGATCTCGTCCAGCGCTTCGGGCTTCGAATCGACCTGCATCCGCAGCCGCGACGCGGCCTCGTCGACAAGGTCAATCGCCTTGTCCGGCAGGAAGCGGTCGGCGATGTAGCGGTTGGACAGCGACGCTGCGGCGACCAGCGCCGAATCCGAAATGCGCACCTTGTGGTGCTGCTCGTATTTCTCCTTCAGGCCGCGCAGGATGGAGACGGTGTCTTCCACCGTCGGCTCATTGACGAAGACCGGCTGGAAGCGGCGGGCAAGGGCCGCATCCTTCTCGACATGCTTGCGGTATTCGTCGAGCGTCGTCGCGCCGACGCAGTGGAGTTCGCCGCGTGCCAACGCCGGTTTCAACAGGTTCGACGCATCCATGGCGCCATCCGCCTTGCCGGCGCCGACCAGCGTGTGCATCTCATCGATGAACAGGATGATGCCGCCGACCGCAGCGGTGACTTCCGAAAGAACCGCCTTCAGCCGCTCCTCGAATTCGCCGCGATATTTGGCGCCGGCGATCAGCGATCCCATATCGAGCGCCATCAACTGCTTGTCCTTGAGCGATTCCGGCACGTCGCCATTGACGATCCGCAACGCTAGCCCTTCGGCGATCGCCGTCTTGCCGACGCCGGGTTCACCGATCAGCACCGGATTGTTCTTGGTGCGGCGCGACAGCACCTGGATGGTGCGGCGGATTTCGTCGTCGCGGCCGATGACCGGGTCGAGCTTGCCGGCGCGACCGTCGGCGGTGAGATCGCGCGCGTACTTCTTAAGCGCATCATAGCCCTGCTCGGCGCTCGCCGAATCGGCGGTGCGACCCTTGCGGACGTCGTTGATCACCTGGTTCAGCGCCTGTGGCGTCACGCCGGCCTTGGTCAGGATGTCGGCGGTCTTGGCGGATTTCTCGACCGCCAGCGCCGTCAGCAGCCGCTCGACCGTAACGAAGCTGTCGCCGGCCTTCTTTGCCAGTTCCTCGGCGGTCGAGAACACTTTGGCCAGCGGTTGCGCCAGATAGAGCTGGCCGTTGCCGCCCTCCACCTTGGGCATTGCCTCAAGTGCCGTCTCGACGCCCAACTTGACGTCGCGGACGCTGCCGCCGGCGCGCTCGATCAACGACGCTGCCAGGCCCTCGTCGTCGTCGACGAGCACTTTCAATATATGTTCGGGGGTGAATTGCTGGTGGTTGCGCGAGAGCGCCAAGGTCTGCGCCGACTGGATGAAGCCGCGCACGCGCTCGGAATATTTTTCAAGGTTCATATCTGTCTCCTTCCGTCACCGGCCCGCTTTGCGGCACCGGATCAGATTGCGGTGACGGACCCGCCCGTTCGAGCCGGGTCCTGTTCACGCGAGATATGGGGCGCAATCCACGGACCCTCAAGACGTCCCGATAACGGCGGACTTAATATTCCCCGGGGGGCGCACATACAAAAACGGCGGAGATTTCTCTCCGCCGTCCAGGAATGTCTGGGCCTTGCTCGATCAGTTGTTGACGTCGACGACGGTGGGCTCGCCACCGGCGTCTTCCGCCGGAGCAGCATTCACGTTATCGCCGCCAGCATTGTCGTTACCGCCATCCACCTGATCAGCATTGACGCGCGGACGGCGCGGACGCCTGGGGCGGCGGGCAGCGCCGCTTTCGGCGGCGGCTTCGTTCATCTCGGCCTGGGCAGCCAGAGCCGCTGGCGAAAAGCTTTCGAATTGCGGCGCGGGTTCGGCCACAGAAACAGGCTCGTTCGGAGACACAGCTTCCGCCTGCGCGGGGGTTTCGTTCTGAACCGGTCTCTCGTTGCGCCGGTTCTGATCGCCTCGCTGTCCGCCCTGCTCGCCGCGCGCACCAAATTCGCCGCGCTGGCCGTTCTGGCCGTAGCCGCCATTGGGGCGACGGTCGCGATGGCGGTTGTCTCGCCCGCCGGCATCGCGCCCACTGGCATCACGCCCACTGGCATCACGATTGTCGCGGCCGTTTTCCTGGTTGAACGTCAATTCGGCCGGCGTGCCGTCGATGACCGGCTGCGGGCCTGCACCGTGGTTAACGACCGGAGCTGCAGTCTCGCCGACATTACTGTTGCCGGCATTGTCGAACTCGTCGCGATCTTCGTCGCCGTCATCGTCGAAATCGTCGCGGTTCTGCTGAGCGCTCTGGATCGGCAGCTGCGCCTGCGCGGCAGCGATGATGCGATTGTAGTGCTCGGCGTGCTGGAGATAGTTTTCCGCCATCACACGGTCGCCGGAGCTCTGCGCGTCACGGGCAAGGGTTGCGTATTTTTCGGCGATCTGCTGAGCCGATCCGCGGATCTTCACGTCCGGACCGTTGCTCTCGTAATTGCGCGTCAGGGGATTTGGACCCTTGCGGTTGTTGTTATTGTTGTTGCCGCCGCCATTGTTGTTGCGACCGCGCATGCGCCTGTTCTGCTGTTGTGGCCTCATTCGACTCTCTTCATTTTGAAATTTTTCGAAAACTTTTCACGAACGGAGGCGCTCATGCAGCCAGCCGTTTCGTCTCTTCACCGGCGTTCGCCCGCATCGATTGCGTTGGCGCCACGTGTCATCCTGTTCCGGTTACATCACTTGCCGGACGATCCCCGCACGAAGCTTGGGCGTCGTTTGCACAAGAAGGCAGCTATTTCCAAGGAAACCGAATCGCTAAGAGCACTGCCTGCTTCGTCTCATCCGGTTAAGGCGACCCTAGCCGCATTCCCCGGCATTGCCAAGCGCTTTTTTTGCACTGCATCACGGCCCTTGTCAGTTCAAAGATCAGAACCCTCTCGTTTCCGCCAAAGTCGCGGAATACCCCCGCCGGCATATAGCCGGCTGCGGAGAAAATGCCCGTGACCTCTTTGCGCTGGGTGTGGCCGATCTCGACCGCAATCCTGCCCTCGGCTTCCAAAAAACCTGCCGCCTCAGCGGCGATGATCCTGTAGGGACTCAGACCGTCCACGCCGCCATCGAGGGCTTGGCGTGGATCGAAATCGCGGACTTCGCCCTGCAGATTTTCGATGTCTATGGACGCTATATAGGGCGGGTTGGCGGCAATTACATGGTATCGGCCAAAAACTTTTTCGAACCAGTCGGATTCGAGCACCTGGAACCGATCGGCCAACCCCAATTCCCCGGCATTGCGCATGGCGGTCACCAGCGCGCCTGACGAAATATCGACACCGGTGGCGACCGCCGCCGGAACGGCGCTGAGCAGCGCCAGCGCGATGGCGCCGGTGCCGGTGCCGAGATCGAGGATGCGGCACTCGCCTTGCCGTTCCGCTGTCGCCTTCACGAAGGGCAGCACCGCTTCGACCAGCGTTTCGGTGTCCGGTCGCGGCTCCAGCGTTTCCGGTGACAACGACAGGCGCAAGCCATAGAACTCACGATGGCCGAGGATGCGATGCACCGGCTCACCGGCGACCCGCCGCCTCAAGGCTGCATCGATCGCGGCAATCGCGCCGGCATCGACACCGCATTCGGGATCGGCGATGGCTTGTGTGCGGGTCGTACCGGAAAAATGTTCGACGATCAGCCTCGCATCCAGCGCCGGATCGGCGACTGCGGCCGCAGCAAGGCGTGCCCGCGCCGCTTTCAGCAGCAGCCCTAGTGTGGTGGATTTGAGGTTCCTGCTATTTGTTGGCATCAGCGTCCAGGGACCTCAAATCCACCACCTGGATACCAGCAACCTGCCGGTGTGATTTTGAATCCGAAATTCGTCATTGCGCTGCCCCATCGTGATACGAATTTCGAATTCAAAGCCACACCGGCCTACTGGGCAGACTGTCAGCCATCGAGGCCGATATCGGCGAGCAGCTTCGACTGGTGATCGGCGATCAGCGCGTCGATGATCTCGTCGAGTTCGCCCATCATCACCCGGTCGAGCTTATAGAGCGTCAGATTGATGCGATGGTCGGTGACGCGGCCCTGCGGGAAATTATAGGTGCGGATGCGCTCCGAGCGATCGCCCGAACCGACCTGAGATTTGCGCGATTCGGAGCGTTCCTCGTCAGCCTTGCTGCGCTCGAGGTCGTAAAGCCTGGCGCGCAGGATCTGCATGGCTTTGGCCCGGTTCTGGTGCTGCGACTTCTCCGCCTGCACGACCATGATGCCGGTCGGCAGATGGGTGATGCGCACTGCCGAATCGGTGGTATTGACGTGCTGGCCGCCCGAACCCGAGGCGCGCATCGTGTCGATGCGGATGTCTTCGGCCCTGACGTCGATATCGACCTCTTCCGCTTCGGGCAGCACGGCAACCGTCGCCGCCGAGGTGTGGATGCGCCCGCCGGCCTCGGTCGCCGGCACGCGCTGCACACGATGCACGCCGGACTCGAATTTCAGATGGGCAAAGACCCCCTTGCCCGAAATCGTGGCGATGATTTCCTTGTAGCCGCCGACCTCGCCCTCGCTGGCCGACGCCGTCTCGAAACGCCAGCCGCGTGCCGCGGCATAGCGTTCGTACATGCGAAACAGGTCGCCGGCAAAGAGAGCCGCCTCGTCGCCGCCGGTGCCGGCGCGGATTTCGAGGATGGCATTCTTGTCGTCGGCGGCATCCTTGGGCAGAAGTAGGATCTGGATGTCCTTCTGCAGCGCTTCGATGCGTTCCTTGACCTCCGGCAGATCGGCCTCGGCCAGTGCCCGCATTTCGGCATCGGTGCTTTTGTCGGCGAGCATCGCTTGCAGGTCGGCCTGTTCATGCTCGGCGGTGCGCAGCGCCCTGATCTTAGCCACCATCTCCTGCATGTCGGCATATTCCGACGCCATCTTGACATAGGCGTCCGCCGCCGGCCCGGCCGACATTTGCGCTTCGAGCATGTCGAAACGCTTAACGACTTGATCCATGCGGTCGCGGGGCAGGTTGATCATGGTCCTGGAACTTCGATAAGATTCACGTCAGGGCGAGCCGAAAATGACGAGTTTCGAGAACCGGAGCGGAATGTACAATTAGGTACATGAGCACCGGAAGCGCAGAAAATCGACATTTGCAGGCCGCCCTCACGTGAATTTACAACGGAATGGAGCGGTCGTCGGCAAAGGCCTGCAGCAGCGCCCGCATCGGCAACCCCTGGGCCGGCGCCATGAGATTGTCGTCGAAGAACGCTTCCAGCTCGGCCAGCGGCAGTTCCGTCAGCATCGCCTTGACCGGACCGATCGAAGCCGGTGACATCGAGATCGATCGGTAGCCAAGGCCGATCAGCGCCATCGCCGAGATCGGCTTGCCGGCCAGCTCGCCGCACAAGGTCACCGGGGTTTGATTGCGCACCCCGGCGTCGGCAATCTGCTTCAGCGCGCGCAGGAACGGCGTCGACAGCACATCGAAGCGGTCGGCGAGCTGCGTGTTGCCGCGATCGACCGCCATGACGAACTGGAACAGATCGTTCGAGCCGACCGAGACGAAATCGACGGCCTTCATCAGCTCATCGAGCTGGAACAGCAGCGAAGGCACTTCCAGCATGGCCCCGAGCTTCAGGCTGGTCGGCAGATGATGGGCAAAACGCGACAGATGCCGCACTTCGCGATCGATGATTTCGCGCGCCTGGGCGATCTCGCCGAGCTCCGTCACCATCGGCAGCATCAGCTTCAGTTCACGCCCGCCGCATGCCTTCAAAAGCGCTCGGATCTGGGTACGCAACAGGCCCGGCCGGTCGAGCGTCAGGCGGATGGCGCGCCAGCCGAGCGCCGGGTTCTCTTCCTGGATCGTGTCCTTGAAGTAGGGCAGCACCTTGTCGCCGCCGATATCGATGGTGCGGAATGTCACCGGCTTGCCGCGCGCCGCGTCGAGCACGTCACGGTAGAGCCGTTCCTGGGCTTCCGCCCGCGGAAAGGTCGAGGCGACCATGAACTGCAGCTCGGTGCGGAACAGGCCGATACCGGCGGCGCCGGCCTCGGCAAGCTGCGGCAGATCGACGGCCAGGCCCGCATTCATCAAAAGGTCGACCTGGACGCCGTCCTTGGTCATCGACGGCTTCTTGCGCAGCTCGCGATAGACCTCCTGCCGCCGCGCCCGGAAGCGGACCTTTTCGGCATAGGCGGCTTCGAGGTCCGGCTGGGGGCGCAGGTGGATGGCGCCTTCTTCGCCGTCGACAATGATGGCGTCGCCGTTTTCCGCCATGGAAACGGCGCCCTTCATCTGGCCCGCAACCGGTATGCCCATGGCCCGCGCCACGATAACGACGTGGCTGGTCGCTGCGCCGTCCTCCAGCACCAGCCCGCGCAGCTTGTCTCTGGGATAATCGAGCAGTTCGGCGGCCCCCATCGAGCGGGCGACGATGATGGCGTCCTTCGGCAGCGAGACCGCGACATCGTCCGGCCCGCGCCCCATCAGCTGCCGCAGCAGCCGGTTGGCGAGATCGTCGAAATCGCTCATCCGCTCGCGCAGATAAGGATCGGTCATGTGCAGCATGCGGGCACGCATGTCGCTCTGCACTTTTTCCACCGCCGCTTCCGCCGTCAGGCCGTTGCGTACCGCCTCTTCCAACCGGCGCACCCAGCCGCTGTCGTTGGCGAACATGCGATAGGCTTCGAGCACCTGGCGGTGCTCGCCCTCGAAGGCGACTTCGCGGCGTTCCAGCATGTCGTCGATGGAGAGCCGGAGCGAACCGAGCGACGCATCGAGCCGCTTGATCTCCTCATCGCTGTCCTCGTTGAACAGATTGGTGACGACGATGCGCGGCTCATGCAGCACGACATGGCCAAGTCCGACGCCCTCGTTGAAGGACAGGCCGGTAAAGCTCACCGGGCGGCGCAGATCGAGTTCGAGGCCGGGCCGGGTCAGCCGGGCAAGGTCGCCGGTGGCGATCATCTCGGCGATCACCATCGCCGTCGTTTCCAGCGCCTCGACTTCGTCGTCGCGATAGTGGCGCATGGTCTTGTTCTGGACGACCAGCACACCGAGCGTGCGCCCCGCCCTGAGCACCGGCACGCCGAGGAAGGAATTGTAGATCTCCTCCCCGGTCTCCGGCAGATAGGCGAAGGCTGGATGTTCCTGCGCGTTGGAGAGGTTGAGCGGCCGTGCCGAGGCCGCGATCGTGCCGACGAGGCCTTCCCCCAGCCTGAGCTGCGCCAAATGGACGGCCTTCGGATTCAGGCCCTCGGTGGCATAGAGTTCGAGCACCGAATCGGCGCGCAGCACGTAGAGCGAGCACACTTCAGCGACCATATTGGCGGCGATGTCGCGCACGATGCGGTCGAGCCGCTCCTGCGGCTCCAGCGGCTCCTGCATGAGCTCGCGGAGCCGTTTCAGCAAAACGCGCGGGCCACTGGCCGTATCACGCATCGCGGCTTGTTCTCCAATGGACATTATGCCCGCCGCAGTTTCTCCCGCGGCCGGCGCTCACGCAACAACTCAAATAGAGCGGCGTCGGTCCAATTGGACCCACAAAGGACGCTCCAAGACTTCGAACTGCTGCATCGTGCTTTCCGAAGATCGACCTCCGATTTCCGGACCGAGCAGTCTGCTACTGCTTATCCAGACCGTAGATGGAATGCAAAGTGCGAACAGCAAGTTCTGTGTAGGGACCGTCGATCAGGATCGAAATCTTGATCTCGGATGTGGTGATCGCACGGATGTTGATCGATTTGTCGGCCAGCGCCTTGAAGGCGGTGGCGGCGACGCCGGCATGGCTCCTCATGCCGATGCCGATGACCGAGACTTTCGACATGCCGGCTTCCGACTGCACGACGTCGTAGCCGATCGTGGTCTTCAGCCGCTCGAGCACGGCAAGCGCCTTGTCGACATCGCCGGACGGCACGGTGAAGGTCATGTCGGTGAACTTGCCGTCCTCGGAAATGTTCTGGACGATCATGTCGACATTGATGTTGGCTTCGGCCAGCGGCCCGAAAATGCCGGCGGCGACGCCGGGCCGGTCACCGACACGGCGCAACGAAATCTGCGCTTCGTCCTTGGCGTAGGCAATTCCGGTGACGACCTGCTGTTCCACGATCTCTTCCTCGTCGCAAATAAGCGTTCCGGGCGGATTGAGCAAATCCCCCATTCCGGGCGCGTCGGGATCGTCGAAGGACGACCGCACGAAAGTACGCACCCTGTGCACCATGGCAAGCTCGACCGAGCGTACCTGCAGGACCTTGGCGCCGAGCGAGGCCATTTCAAGCATTTCCTCGAAGGAAATCTTGGCCAGCCGCCGCGCCTTCGGCTCGATGCGCGGGTCGGTGGTGTAGACCCCGTCGACGTCGGTGTAGATGTCGCAGCGGTCTGCCTTGACCGCCGCCGCGATGGCGACAGCACTGGTGTCGGAGCCGCCGCGGCCGAGCGTCGCGATGCGGTTGTCCGGCCCGATGCCCTGGAAGCCGGCGACCACCGCCACCTGGCCCTCGCCGAAGCGCTTGATCAGGAATGCGCCGTCGATGTCGAGAATGCGCGCCGCGCCATGCGCATTGTCGGTCTTGATCGGTATCTGCCAGCCTTGCCAGGAACGGGCATGGACGCCCATGTTCTGCAGCGCGATCGCCAGCAGGCCGGCAGTCACCTGCTCGCCGGAGGCTACGACGGCGTCATATTCACGCGCATCGTGCATCGGCGAGGCTTCGCGCGTCCACTGCACGAGCTCGTTGGTCTTGCCGGCCATCGCCGAGACGACCACCGCAACCTCATGGCCGGCATCGACCTCGCGTTTGACATGGCGCGCCACATTGCGGATGCGGACGATGTCGGCGACGGAGGTCCCGCCGAATTTCATCACGATGCGCGCCATGGAAGCGAAATGCCTTTGACTGAGTGCCGGAACGGCGGCCGAAAAATGAAACGGAGCGTCGGGCTGGGCCAGCCGCTGAATTCGCGGCCTCCTTAGCCAAATGCTTTGGGTTTCGCAAGGCGTGCCACCGCTTGCCCCCCTGCTTGCCCCCTTAGGCGACGAAGGCGACTTACGAGCGCAACGCGCCTACCCGAACGCCTGTCGCAGAGGCGCAGCCGGCAACAGCCGAAATTTGCTGCCTTGACATTCGCCGGCTCTCGACCGACTTCCTAGCGCACCAGAGCGCGATCAGCAAAAGTGGTATCCGGTTTTGCGCCCGATCGCGCTCTGAATTTTTGAGTCTGCGGGAGACCACACGATGCCAGAACCCCGACGATCGACGATCGATGCCGGAGAAGTGGAGCGTTTTTCCGCTCTTGCCGCCGAATGGTGGAATCCGAACGGCAAATTCCGCCCGCTGCACAAGTTCAATCCGATCCGGCTTGCCTATATACGCGACCAGGTGGCGGCGCGCTTCGGCCGCGACCCGCGCGCGGCGCGGCCGTTCGAGGGCCTGCGCATCCTCGACATCGGCTGCGGCGGCGGGCTGTTGTGCGAGCCGATGGCGCGGCTTGGCGCCGAAGTGGTCGGCGCCGACGCCTCGGCCACCAACATCGAAGTGGCCAGGCTGCATGCGGCGGAGGTCGGCGTGACGGTGGATTACCGTGCCACGACAGCAGAGGACCTGGCTGACGCAGGTGAGAAATTCGACGTTATCCTCAACATGGAAGTGGTCGAGCATGTTGCCGACATCGACCTGTTCGTGGCCAAATGCGGCGAGATGCTCAAGCCCGGCGGCATCATGGTCGTCGCCACCATCAACCGCACGCTGAAGGCGCTCGGTCTGGCCATTATCGGCGCCGAATATGTGCTGCGCTGGTTGCCGCGCGGCACCCACCAGTTTGGCAAGCTGGTGCGGCCAGACGAGTTGGAAAAGGCGCTTGCCGGCGCTGGCCTGACCATCATCGACCGCACCGGCGTCACCTACAATCCGCTCGCCGACCGCTGGCAGCGTTCGAAGGACATGGACGTCAACTACATGGTTTTGGCAGAGAAGGCACCCGCCTGAACTTTCTCACGACGCCTTCTCACGCCGCCACCTTCTCACCCATCTGACTTTGCGTCTTCGGGGCGATCTGGCTTTGCGCCTTGGTGGTGATGAACACGCCGGCGACAATGATGGCAGCGCCGGCCCAGGTCAGCAATTGATAGTGCTCGCCGAGAAACATCGTCCCGGCAAGCAATCCAACCGCCGCCGCGACATAGCCGATCTGGCTGAGATAGACCGGTCCGCCGACCGCCTGCAGCCGGAAGAAGAAAGCGAACATCGCCGCGGCTGATGCGACCTGCCCGACGACGACCAGCGGCACGCCGGCGAGCAGGGCGAGCGAACCGCCGCCCTGCAGCGTGAAGATGCCGCAAAGAAGCAGCGCGGCCGATGCCAGATGGCTGCCGACGGCAAGCTCGATCGGTCCGGTCCCTAGCGGCCAGTCGACCGTGCGGTAGATATTGCCGGCGGCAAGGCTGACCGGAATGAGCAGCCCCGCCGCCACCCAGAAAAATTCGGCCGGCTGGCCGGCCTCGCCGCGCGTCACCGCCACCATGACAGCACCAACGAAGCCGACGGCAATGCCGACGATACCAAGCAGATTGGGACGCCGGACGCCGAGCAGGATCGAAAACACCAGTGTAACCACCGGCGACAGCGTGAACATGATACCGGTGTAGCCGGCGCCGAGATGCGGAATGGTCGAGAACATCAAGAGATTGGGGAGGGCATAGGACACCGCCGCAGTGACGAAGAAATAACGCAGTCTGTGCGGGGTGAGCCGGATGCGTTGTCCGCGCAGCAGCAAGGCGCACAAAAGCACGCCGCCGGCGCCGAGCGAGATGACGAGGGCCCAGACCATGGCCGAAACACCGGCCGCCGTAGCGATCTTGCCGAACGGCAGCGTCAGGCCGAGCAAGCCGCCGGTGACGAGCAAAAGACCGAGCGCTGAATCCCAGAGAAATTTCATAACCAACCTTATTGTCCTTGCGCCTCTCGTCTTTTGCGGGCCCTTGGCCAGCACTGTGACTCAAGCTAAGATAATACAAAGATTCTTAACGTCAAGATATTTAACGGTGAGTTAGATGGATCGCGCCGCGAAAGCGATCGAGCAATGGAAACGGGAACGGCCGGACCTGGATGTCTCGCCGATGGCCGTGCTCGGACGGTTGAACGAAGCCTCGTCGCTGATAGCGCGAGAACGCCTCGCTCCGCTGTTTGCCCGTTTCGGACTGCAATCCGGGGAATTCGACGTGTTGGCGACGCTGCGCCGTTCCGGATCACCTTACGCGCTGACGCCAACCGCCCTCTATGAGGCGACGATGGTGACGTCGGGCGCCATGACCAACCGGCTCGACCGGCTTGAGAAATCCGGATTGATCATGCGTGGACCGCATCCCAACGACCGGCGCGGGGTTGTCGTGCAACTGACCGAGAAAGGTCTCGCATTGGTCGATGAGGCGGTCGCCGCTCACGTCGCCAACGAACACGAGATACTTTCCGGCCTGACGCGCGCCGAACAGGACACACTTGCTCGCCTGCTTGAGAAATTGATCGGCAGCGTAACCTAGTCAGTCAGTTGCGGTCGTCGGGGAAACTTGGGATCGGCATGAATTCGACGCCGTCCTCGGCCAGGCTCTTGGCCTCCTCCAGCGTCGCCTCGCCATAGATGCCGCGCGGATCGCTCTCGCCGAAATGGATCTTGCGCGCTTCCTCGGCAAACTTGTCGCCGACATAGTCGGCGTTCTCGCGCACCTTCTCGGCCATCGCCTTCAATTGCGCCAACGCCTGCTTCTGGGCCTCGCCCATGGCGAGCGCGATCTTTTCTCGGCTGCGCCCGGTGGAGACGGCCGGCGCCATCAACGCCTTCTCGACCCTGTGCGAGCCGCAGGTCGGGCAATCGACGAAGCCACGCTTCTTCTGGGTGTCGAAATCGTCGTTGCTGCGAAACCAGCCTTCGAATTCATGCTCGTGGTCACAGATCAATGAAAAGCGAATCAAGACGCCGCACCCCTGAGACTTTGCGCCTCGACCGGAGTGGCGTTCAAGGCGAAGTCGCGTGAATTTATCAGATTTGGGATTTTCTTGCGGGCAGCGACCGACTGCGCCGGGTCGATCTCGGCGACGATCACCGCGGGTTCGTCATGCGCCGCCTCGGCGACGATGCGGCCCCAAGGATCGATGATCAGCGAATGGCCAAAAGTCTCTCGGCCGTCCTCGTGCAGCCCGCCTTGCGCCGCGGCAACGACATAGGCGCCGTTCTCGATGGCGCGCGCCCGCAGCAGCACATGCCAGTGCGCCTCGCCGGTCTGGCGGGTGAAGGCGGCGGGCACCGAAAGCAGGTCGGCGCCGGCCAGCGCCTCGGCGCGGAACAGCTGCGGAAAGCGCAAATCGTAGCAGACGGCGAAACCCAGTCTCGCACAATCGATCCCGGCGCCGCTGATCTCGGTGACGACGGCCTCGGTGCCGGGCTCGTAGGCGGCGGATTCGCGCCAGCTCTCGCCATTGTCGAGGTCGACGTCGAACATGTGGATCTTGTCGTAGGTGGCAATGGTGGCGCCATCCGGCCCGAACAGAAGCGCGCGGTTGGCGAGCTTGCCGTCGGCGCGCAGGATGGCGGTCGAGCCGATATGCAGGAAGACGCCAAGGTCTTTCGCCAGCTTTCGCGCGGTCGAAACGATGATGTCCTTGTCCTCGGACGTGAAGGCGGCGGCCCGCGCCTGGCTGTCGCGGACCAGCGCACCAGTCATTTCCGGCGACTGGATATAGGTCGCACCCTGGCCCGCGGCCTCGCGCACCAGCCGCTCCAGATCGACCGCGTTGCGCTCGGGGCTGGTGCCCGAACGCATCTGGATCGCCGCCGCCTTGAAAGCACCCATCGTCTTGTCCTCAATTCGTCGAGCCATTGGCGAGCAGACGGTCCAGCCGGCCCTCTGCCTCCAGTTCATGGAGATCGTCACAGCCGCCGACATGCGTGTCGCCGATGAATATCTGCGGAAAGGTCGAGCGGCCATTCGCGCGGGAAATCATTTCCCGGCGCAGTTCCGGCGAGAAGGAGGCGTCATGCTCGGTGTAGGCGACACCCTTGCGCTCGAGCAGCCGCTTGGCCGCCACGCAATAGCCGCACATCATCCGTGTATAGATCGTTACGTCGACCATCGGTCAGCAATCCTGCCTTTTCCCAATCTATATAGTCGCGGACTCGTCGGCCCGAAAGTCCCCCGGCAGCACGCGCGCAAAGGTCAGCACGTCGACCGTCCCGGCACCGCCCTTCTTCAGCGCCTTGGCGACGGCGCGGACAGTGGCGCCGGTGGTATAGACATCGTCGATCAGGAGCACCCGGCGGCCGGCGATCTCGATCTCGGCCTCCTCCGGCACTCTGAAGGCGGCACGCACATTCTCCTCGCGTTCCCGCCGCTCCAGCCCGACCTGCTGGCGGGTGAGTTTGACGCGCCTGACCGCGGAGGGCGCAAAAGGCAGCCCGCCAAGCTGCGATACCGCCCTTGCCAGTTCCGCCGACTGGTTGAACTGACGCCTGAAAAAGCGCCGCCAGTGCAGCGGCACCGGCACGACCACATCGGCTTCCGCGATCAGTTCGGCACCGGCGCGCAGCATCCAGCGCGCCATCCACGGCGCCAGATCGGTGCGATCCTGGTATTTCAGCCCTTGCACCATCTGGCGGGCGACACCTGAGTAAGCGACCGCGGCCCGTGCCCGCTCGAAGGGCGGCGGGTCGGCGATCGCCTCGGCCGACAGGAACCCCTCGCCCATGTGATGGGTGAACGGCGTGCCCATCACAGGGCACCATGGCCGCTCCAGAAGCCTGAGTTTCGGCCAGCAGGCGCCGCACAGCACGCCGGGCTGCGAGACGTGCCGTCGGCAACCGGCGCAAACCGGCGGAAACAGGATGCGCGCCGGCCAGTCCAACGCCTTTCGAGCGATACTCTTGATATCCGGCATTGGATCGGCCACGTGGTTCTTTCTCCGCCACCCTATATCAGAGTGCGGAAACCAGGAACTATCAGTTGCAACCTATAGTCGATACCTCTCTCTGGCTGGCGCACAAGCGCCGGGCGCTCGCCAGCCCGGCTGCCGGCGCGGATTTCCTGATGCGGCGGGCGGCCGAGGAGCTTGCCGAGCGGCTGGGCGCAGTCGAACGCAAATTCAACAGGGCGGCCGTCCTGTTTTGCCAGACGCCGGCGGCAGTCGACGTGCTTGCGACAAGCGGCAAGGTGGCGGACATCGTGCGCGTCGAGGCGGATGCGGCTTTCCTGGGCGACGGGGCGGGGGGCGATGCCGCGGGACTGGTGGCGCCGTTGGAGACCGTGCCGTTCGAGCCGGAAAGCCTCGACCTCGCGGTATCGCTTTTGTCGCTTCAGGCAATGAACGACATTCCCGGCATGCTGGTGCAGATCCGCCGCGCACTGAAGCCGGACGGTCTTTTCCTAGGCGCTTTTGCCGGCGCCGGCACGCTTTTCGAGCTGCGCGAATGCCTGCTCGCCGCCGAGACCGAGCTTTATGGCGGCGCCAGCCCGCGCGTCATCCCGTTCACCGATGTGCGCGACGCCGGCGCGCTTTTGCAACGCGCCGGTCTGGCCTTGCCCGTCGCCGATGTCGAGACGGTGACGGTGCGCTACGATTCCCTGTTCGGCCTGATGGCGGACCTGCGGGCGATGGGCGAGACCAGCGCGCTCATCGACCGCAGCAGGCGACCGGCCACACGAAAGCTGTTTGCCCGCGCCGCCGAAATCTATGCCGAACGATTTTCGGATGCCGATGGCCGCGTCAGGGCGAGTTTTCCGATCGTCTGGATGTCAGGCTGGGCGCCCGACGCCTCGCAGCAAAAACCGCTGAAACCGGGCTCGGCAAAACTGTCGCTGAAGACAATCCTGGAAAATCCCGGCCGGCGCTGACCGGTTTATTATGGACGCGGCTGGTCGGTTACTGCGCAAAAGCCTTCACAAGCTTGCTGGCATTGTCGCTGAACAGCCACGTGATTGCGTCGGCGACCTTGCCGACGCCGCCTACGATGGTAAGCGACAGCACGGCCACGATCAGCCCATACTCGACAGCCGTCGCGCCGGTCTTGTCTTCCCAAAATCGTTGCAGCAATGTTTTCATGGCCGGCGATCCCGCTTGCCGGAACCCTAGCGCGGACCTGTTAACAAAGGTTAATGACACAGGCTTAACAGGCGCTGAAAGCACCGCTTTGGCCGGTGTCAGCAGTCGCCGCTGCGCTGGCCATTGTCGCGTATCACGCAGATCGAAGTGGGCAGCGGCTGCAGCACGCTCCTGCGCAGCGTGTAGGTATCACGACGGCCGGTCGAGCCCGTGCTTCCAATCGAACCCGTGCTTTCAACCGACCCTGTGCTCATCCTGTCGAGGCCGCCGGCAAAATCGTCGCGGGCTGATCGCGTTCGGTTGTCGAGCAAGGGCGTGGCGATCAGGGCCAGCGCCACCGCGGCCGAGCCGAACAAAAGCGTGATCCGCAATATTCCCATGCCGGCAGCCCTAAAGCTGCGGTCGGGTCGGATCGAATCCCAGTCCCTGTCGAGGCTCATGCAGCCGCCCTCCGGCGAAGGCCTGGACATGACCTTCCTTCGATTTCTGGCGTCATTTTTTCACGGCCAGATAAATCTTCCATTAACGTTGTCTAGGTCTCGGAGGGCAAAATCACAGAAGATCGATGAGGAACTGGATCAGCGGCGCGTCGGCCGGCGGCATCGGAAAATCGCGCATCTGGCGCGGCCGCACCCATTTCAGCGCCTGCCCCTCCTTCGGCTGCGCGATGCCGCGGAAGCGACGGCAGACGAACAGCGGCATCAGCAGGTGAAAATCATCGTAGGAATGGCTGGCGAAGGTGAACGGCGCCAGGCAGGGAATATCGGTTTCGATGCCGATCTCCTCGTATAATTCGCGGATGAGGCATTCTTCCGGCGTCTCGCCGGGCTCGACCTTGCCGCCCGGAAACTCCCACAGGCCGGCCAGTTGCTTGCCTTCGGGGCGCTGCGCCAGAAGCACGCGGCCGTCGGTATCGACCAGCGCGCAGGCTGCGACCAGGAGCAGGCGCTTGCCGACAGGGTGCGGGCCGGTCATGCGCCGGGCGGCCGGCGATAATGGTAACGATAGACTTCGTCGAACCCGAGCGAACGATAGAGCGCCAGCGCCGGCGCGTTGTCGGCCTCGACCTGCAGCCAGGCTTCCCGGGCGCCGCGCAGCCGTGCCCATTTCAGCGCCGACAGGATGAGGTGGCGGCCATGGCCCTGGTTGCGCACCGATCTGTCGGTGGCGATCTCGAACAGCCCGGCAAGATCGCCGTCATGGACGCAGATCAGCGTCGCCAGCGGTTCGGTGCCGTCTTCGAGCGCGAACAGCCCGGCTTCCGGCTGGATGGCGCCGATGATCTCCGACAGGCCCGGCCGCAACGACACATCCGAGCCGCTTACTTTTAGCGCCGCGCCGATGAAGCGGCTGATGTCCTTCAGCGGGATCTGGTCCATGGCGGCATCGAGCTGGGCGTCCGCCAGCGGCAGCCGCATCACCAGCGATTCGTCGAATGTGCTCCAGCCCTCGCTGTCGAGATGTTTGGCAAGGATCGGCCCCGACAGCGGCGATATGCGGAAGGTCAGCGGCCGGCCATAGGCGTCGAAACGGCGGCTGGCGCGGCCGATGCGATCGGCAATGTGCTGGATGTCGCCCGGATCGAGCGGGTTGACGGAATTCAGCCGCTTGGCCGGATGGCCCGCCGTCAGCCGCACCACCCAGGTGCCGTCATAATGCACGGCCGCCGCCGGCCAGGCGCGAAAGCCGGCCGCCTCGTAGCGGCGCACGATGGCAAGCACGCTTGCCGGATGTCTGGAAACCAATGCCATCAACTCCGATAATCGCCGTTGATGGCGACATACTCCTTGGTGAGGTCGCAAGTCCACACCGTCGCCTTGCCGCGGCCGATGCCGATATCGGCACGGATGCGGATCTCGTCGCGCTTCATGTAGGCCGACGTCGCCTCCTCGGAGTAGGCGGCGTCGCGCTCGCCCTGATGCGCCAGCCTGGTGTCGCCGAACCAGATCGACAGCAGGTCGCGGTCGGCCGGTTCACCGGCCTTGCCGACGGCCATGACGACGCGGCCCCAATTGGCGTCTTCGCCGGCGACCGCCGTCTTGACCAGCGGCGAATTGGCGATCGACAGCGCGATGCGCTTGGCCGAGCGGGCCGATTTCGCGCCGGTCACGGTGACCTCGACCTGTTTTCGCGCGCCCTCGCCGTCGCGCACCACTTGCAGTGCCAGCGCTTTCAGCACCTTGCCGAGCGCGCGGCGGAAGGCGCCGAGGCGCGCATCGCCGGCATTCGTGATATCAGGCGCGCCGCGCCGGGCGGCCGTGCCGGTGGCGAACATCAGCAGCGTGTCGCTGGTCGAGGTGTCGCTGTCGACGGTGACCGCATTGAACGTCTTGGCGGTGCCGCGCGACAAAAGATCCTGCAGCACGGGGGCTGCGATCGGCGCGTCGGTGGCGATGAAGGAGAGCATTGTTGCCATGTCGGGCGAGATCATGCCGGCGCCCTTGGCAATGCCGTTGATGGTGACGTCGGCGTCGCCGAGTTTTACCGTCGCGGTCGCCAGTTTCGGATAGGTGTCGGTGGTCATGATCGCCTTGGCGGCTTCGGTCCACAGGTCCGGCCTGCCGTCCCTGACCAGTCCGGCGAGCAAATGGCCGAACTTGCCGGCATCGAGCGGCTCGCCGATGACGCCGGTCGAGGCCAGAAACACCTCGTTCGGCGTGCAGCCCGCAGCCTTGGCCGCAGCTTCGCCGGTCGTTGCCGTGGAGGCTCGGCCCTTGCTGCCGGTGAAGGCATTGGCATTGCCGGAATTGACGACCAGGACGCGCGCCTTGCCGGCGCTTAGATTCTGCCGGCAGAAATCGACCGGCGCCGACGGGCATTTCGACTTGGTGAACACGCCGGCGACCGTGGTGCCGGCATCGAAGACCATGGTCAGCAGGTCGGTGCGGTTCTTGTACTTTATCCCGGCCTCGGCTGTGGCGATGCGGACGCCCTCGATGTCAGGCATTTTGGGATATTTCTTCGGCGCAAGCGGCGAAATCGTGGCTGACATGAGGACCTCGGGCGGGAGAAACGCAAGAGAGCGCCGGTTTGCCCGATAGCGGGCGCCGGCGCAAGGGCGTTTGGTGGTTGAGCACGTCCCCCTTTCTCATCGAAACGAAACGCTCAGTTGCACGAAACGGACCGTTTCGTTTCGACTAAAAAGTGTGTACGATGTGCCGACGAAAATCATGGGCAAGGAAAACAGGATGGGGCTGGATCGGGGGCGCAGGTCGATCGGCGCGCGGCGCAACCCCGACAGCGCCGACGCCATTCTCGACGCCGCCGAGGCAGTTCTGGTCGAGGCCGGTTATTCCGGCTTCTCGATCGAAGCGGTGGCGCGGCGGGCGCGTGCGGGAAAGCCGACAATCTATCGCTGGTGGCCGAGCAAGGCCGCCTTGCTGTTCGACGTCTATCAGCGGCTAAAGCGCGTCGATTATCCCGATACCGGCAACCTCGAGGACGATCTCGTCGGCTTCCTCAAAAGCCTGTTCTCGCACTGGCGCGAAACATCGTCAGGCAGCATCTTCAGATCGCTGATCGCCGAGGCGCAGTCGGACGCAATGGTGGCCGCCGTGCTTGCCGAATACACCAAAGGACGCCATGCCCATACCGGCCAGATGATCGAACGCGCCAAGGCAAGAGGCGAAGTCGCGGCCGACGTCGATTCCACGCTCGTCGCCGACCTGGTCGCCTCGTTTGCCTGGACGCATCTCTTGACCAATCGCCTCGACCAAGACGAAACGACGCTGCGCAAGGCGGTTGGCTATCTGTTGAAGGGCATAGAAGCTGGCGATGCCGGCTCGGTCGACGCCGCGGCTGTCCGGCGGAGGCGTCGACGTGTCATCGGTCGCACCGCCCGGTAGAGCTGCAGGGTGGCGGGGCAACACCCTGGCGTGGGTGCAGACCACCAGAGGAACAATTGTCGGAGGCTGCGACGCCAACAATTTTGCAGAGGCGATTGCCCTCGCCTACTTGGTGTTTTCCAGCGCGTCGACCGTCTTCTTCAGCTTCTCGTCCGGAATCTCGACCTTGGCCTGGGCGCGCAGCGACTTGACCAGCGCGATGTATTTGTCGCGGATGACAGCCTGACGGGCCTGATCCTTGACCTGGTCGAAGGCCGGCGGCTGCTTGGCCCGCTTGTCCTCGACCTGGATGACGTGCCAGCCGAACTGCGACTGCACCGGCTGCTCGGTGTACTTGCCGACCGCCAGCGCGAAGACCGCCTTGTCGAATTCCGGCACCATCTGGCCGGGTCCGAACCAGCCGAGATCGCCGCCGCTGGTCTTGCCGCTCGGATCGCTGGTGTGCTCGTTGGCAAGTTTCTGGAAATCGGCGCCGCCGTCGAGCTGCTTGATGATCGCATCGGCCTCTTCCTTCGTCTTCACGAGGATGTGACGGGCATGGACCTCGTTGGCCGGCGGCGTGTTGGCGATTTCCTGGTCGTAGCGGGCGCGAACCTCGGCATCGGTGATCTTGCCGACGACATCCTTCTCGACCATTTCGCCATGCAGGGCGCGCTGCTGCAGGAACGCCATGCGGCGCTGGAAGTCGGGATCCTTGTCGAGGCCGGTGGTGACTGCCTGGGCGGCCATGACCTTGATTTCGATCGCTGCCGAAAGGGCTGCGGCGCGGCGCTGTTCGGGCGGCATCTGCGCGAACTGCTGCGACAGCTCGCCTTCGGCAAGCGCAAGGTCGGCCTCGGTCAGCGACTGGCCGTTGATCGTGGCGACCACGGCGTTCGGATCGACCGGCGCGGCCGGCTGGGCGGGGGCGCCCGGCTGGGCGGGGGCTGGTTG
>NZ_JBVVQO010000059.1:0-27344 GCF_055811215.1 Mesorhizobium sp. WSM4819 | reverse complement strand
TCGAACGCGACGAAATAGAGGTCGTGCTGGCGTCTGGTGATTGCCTTGCGCAGCGCGGCAAAATCCGAAAGGCCAGCGTCATTTAAGACGACGACTTCGCCGTCGATTATGGCGTTCTGTACGTTGAGACCTTTGGCTGCCTCGACCAGATCGCGGTATTTGGAGGTCCAGTCTAGGCCGCGGCGGGTGAAGATCCGCGCACCGCCGGCGTCGATGATGATCTGGGAGCGGTAGCCGTCGAATTTGGCTTCATGCATCCAGTCGTCACCTTGGGGCGGCTTGGCGACCAGGGTAGGCATCATCGGCGGAATGAACTCAAGCCGACCGACGCCGGTACTTACAATTTTACGCACCGATTCGATTCTAGGTTGCTGGCTTACAATAGCCAGAGCGAATAGAACGTGATTCCGCAGGGCTGCAGCAACAAAATTCCGTCTCCGGTGTTGCCACCGATCCGAAGCTCATCGAGGCCAACGGCAACGATCGTGAAGCCCTGATATCAGCCGCGAGGGTACTGCGGGAGCGAAAGTGAGATACCGGACCAACAACGAAGGCACGGGATATCGAGGCAAGGACCACGACCAGCCAATCAAGCCCGAGGCGGAGCATTTCGAGCATTGCCCCGTTTGTGGACAGGACTTCGACAAGCGCGATCTTGGCCAGGTGCTTCACCATGCCGGGCCGGAGCACCAACCGCTTCCGGTAGAACAGTAGACCCTCCTATTTGGTCTGGGAGAGGGCATATGGGTCTGGTTTTTACTGGCGAAGACGGAACCACTGAGCGGTTCGAGTTGTGGCTTGAAGCCTTTGATGGAACAGAGCGTGTCCTCGTCGTGACATCGACCGAAGCGATCGCAGACTTCGGGTTTGATGCCGTCCGTGAAATGGCATCTAAAAAGTACGATGCAGGGCAGTTGGACGAGATGGGCCGCGTTAGAGTTTTGACTAGCGACCTGCAAGGTAGGTAGCCCGCCACCGTGAGGCAGCGTGGCTTGTTCCATGTCGAGGTTGACCATGAAGGAAATCAACTCCCTCGGGGCGCTGCCGCCTGTGAGTTAAATGAGAGAAGGAAACTCACGCACGCCATAAAAAGTAAGCGATGGCGTACCCTACCAAGCCCAACATTGAGAGCGCATACAGAACCAGGAAAAACGGAACTACGGACGATTGGCTGTCGAGGGCGGCGTCAGCTTCTTCCCATTCCCCAACCAGATTGCGTTCACGCCTGGCCTCCGTGACCGCCAAACCGTCCGGCCCAATTTTACCGTCGATCTCTATCGAAATTCTTTGCGTGATATCGGCTAGGATAACTGGATCCTCGGGCAGGTTGCCCGGAAACCCCTCAGGAATATTGTCGCCATCGTTCTTGTCCATGGCGCCAACAATGCTCTCTGCCTCGCTTATGTTCCAAGTTGGTAATGTAAAATTTTGACCAAGACCCGGCACGGCGCCACGAGCTTCGGGCTGTCAACCGAAAAGCCCGCGCCTCTGCCGGAGAGCGCGGACCCCCCGATCGGGTTTGAGTCCCGACCTGCCGGCGTGCTGCCGAGCGAAGAAGCTGTCTTGCTGCTCTATGGTCCCGAGCCGGTCCACGAGGGCGAAGCGCTTGCGAAGGCCATAATTGAGACGGTTGAAAGGCTGAGCCGGTAGCCGGACAGCTAGCGCCCCAGAGGTAGTTTGGAGGCGGAGACGAGTTCTTCCTCGTCCGTAATACCAGCCGAGTAGTTTGCGAGAATTCGGGATGCGAGAGCCTCACGTAGATGTTCGGAGTCGCCCTCTCTCTTGAGCCGGTCGAACACACGGCCCAGCGTAGCTACTTCGGATGCACTGAACACGTCAAATTCTTTAGCCTTTCGATAAATCGGCATACCACCCCCTCCGGCTAAAACATAATACGCTTCAGGACATCTCGGACAACCAAAAAAACCGCCGCGCCTTTCGGCGGGCGAGACGCTTAGTCGTTCACTAGGGCCGCGATTATAACTGACGAACCCGCCTACCGCTTGGCAGCTAGGGCCTTTGCTTCCCGGAGCAGCGATGCCCAATGGAGCCCGAGGAACAAGATAAGCTCTCGGGCCTGTTCTTCGGTAATGCCGGTTCTTTGACCAAGCGTCGAACGACGATATCAATGTTGTTCGGCGCCCTATCCTGTTCGTCAGCCATAGGAAAGCTCCTTACGCCAAACTTCCTTATCTCGCGCTTGTTCCCAAGCGCGTGACTAAATGAGCACCTTACGGCTCTGAACTGGAAAGTCCGCGCCTCTATTAGGAATCGCTCGGCTTATATTGCCAGAGGCTGGCGCAACGGAAACTCAAAGCGCGCTATGGAAGATACCAACTAGCGAGGGCGTACGCTGCCAAGCCCAACATCGAGAGCGCATACAGAACCAGAAACAACGGAACCACGGGCGGCTGGCTGTCGAGGGCGGGGTCAGCTTCTTCCCATTCCTCAACCAGATTGCGACCCCGCCTGGCCTCCGTGACCGCCAAACCGTCCGGCCCAATTTTACCGTCGATCTCTCTCGAAATTCTTTTCGTGATATCGGCTAGGATTACTGGATCATCGGGCAGGTTGCCCGGAAACCACTCAGGAGGATTGTCGCCATCGTTCTTGTCCATGGCGCCAACAATGTTCTCTGCCTCACTTATGTTCCAAGCTTACCGGTCGAAGAAGGGCAAGGGGCGGCGGCCGGGGAACGACACAACCAACCGTCAACCAGCCACCCAGACCAGCAGTGCGACGCCGATGGCGTAGGGGACCAGAACAACCGCTAGCGCGACCCAAAAACCTGGATCTGCCAAAGCGGCCAACTCACTGAGAAGTTGCCTCATGCCGGCGAAACGCGCACCCGCGCCTGGTGTTCCGTGTGTGAGCAGAGCCCGCGCCCCATGGGCCGATCGGTGCATATGGGCGCCAGGTGCAGCGCGCCTACTACGACTTCTTGGTCTTCGAATTCCGCTTCGGTTTCGGTGCCGATGCAGCAGGGAGAGCAGTCTCGGCTTTAAGTCGTTGCTCCCGCAGCCGAGCCGTCTTTGCATCTCGTGCGACGCGATCAATGTCTATTAATGCCCGCGCAGCATCCGACGTGCGCTCCTGTCGGTCGTGTCTTTCTTTACGGTTAAGCCTTGCCTTTCCCGCATCCCCTGTCCTCGATCTGACGGTACGGCGCTTTGTTGCCGCACCGAACCATTGTCGCCAGATCGTGTTCCCCCCAGACAACAAAAAAGCCCGCCGTACATCGGTAAGGCGGGCTGCATAGACTTCCAAAAGCACACGCCGCTCCTCTGGAACGCTTCAACCACTTTGCCGCCGCAGTAACAGCCCCTTGCTTGAGATGCGGCTTCGGGTGAAGGTGCGGAACCACGGGCGACGGTGCGCGTTAGTACGACCCTTGTGAGGATGTGCCATGCCAGCTCGCCCAATCGTATCGACAGCCGCGGCGATCCTGTTCGCCGCCACAAGCATGGCTTACGCCCGGCCGGATGCGCGCACCATGACTTGCGAACAGACGCAGCAGCTGATCCAGAGCCGGCGCGCGGTCGTCCTGACCACCGGCCGCAACACCTATGATCGATATGTCCGCCAATTTGGCAATGAGTGCGACCGGCCCGCCGTGCCCGTCGCCTCCTATGTCCAGACGCTTGAGGGTCAATGTCGGGTCCATCGATGCGTGGAATGGCAGCATTTCGATTTCCCGTGAGCCGCAGATAAGGCTGACGTTGAGCGTGCAGGCGACGCTGGCGCATCTGCGCTCGTTCCAGCATGAAGAGGTGGCTAGGTTCAGCGTTGTGTCTTACTTCGAATTCCTCTCGCTCGGACCCGCGGACGCTCCATTGACGTGGAGCTTCAGGACTGGAAGGCAGTTCCTGACCTCAATCGAAGCGGCAGGTATGTGGCTCCTGCTCGGAGGCTTTTCCGGCCTCACCATGGGATCTGACGGACCTCGCTGCCAAGATCGCGTCGCGCCAGGTTGGCCCAATTTCCGTGCTGCTTTCGAGCAACATAATCGGAGCGGTATTTCTGATTGCCTTCTGCGGCCTGCGGCAACAGTTCGTCGCTGCTCCCGCCCCTCTTTGGGAAATCTTCGTCGCTTCGATACACGCTGCCGTGACCACAGTGACCTTCGAGGAAAAAGGCGGCAAGACGCTGCTGGTCCTGCACGAACTCTATCCCTCGAAGGAATCTCTCGACAACGCCATCGCCGGGATGGAGGGTGGGATGCCCGAGCAGTTCGAGCAGCTGGACAGATTTTCGGCCGAGATCTGGCCTGGGAGATGGACCTTTCGGCGATCGGTTAGGTGATCGACATCGGCGGGGGCCCCGGGACCATTCTCGTCGGACTTCGCGAGGGGCGGCCGCAGATTGCGGCGACGCTGATGGAACTCCCAACGATCGCAGCGGTCGCGCCAGATATCCTGTCAGGATACGGTGCCGACGACGTGGTTGTCGAAGAGGGGGACATAACTGTCGCGCCATCGATCGGTCGGCACGATCTGGCGCCTGAAGGCCGTCGTCTACAATCCTTGCAGTTGGTACTTGGCTACTCAAATTATGGAATTTGGGCAAACGGTATGGTAGCCTGATCTCGAGTCCGAAACCGTCATGCTAGTGGACGGGGGAAAGCACCATGTGGCCGGACCGACGCATCCTTGATCTTTTCGGCATCGAGCTGCCGATCCTGCAGGCGCCGATGGCGGCTTCGTCCGGGCCTGAACTGGCGGTCGCGGTCTGCGAAGCGGGCGGGCTCGGCTCGCTGCCATGTGCCATGCTGGCCGACGACAAGATACGCGCTGACTTCGGTATCGTCCGGCAACGCACCAGCCGGCCGATCAACCTCAATTTCATGTGCCATGTGCCGCCCGTTGCCGATGCGGATCGCGAAGCGGCCTGGCGCAAGCGCCTCGCGCCCTATTACAGCGAGTTCGGCATCGATGCCGATGCGATTCCCTCCGGTCCAGCGCCGATTACCTTCAGGGAGTCGGGATGCGCCATCGTCGAGGAGCTTTCACCGGAAGTGGTCAGCTTCCACTTCGGCCTGCCGGAGCCAGACCTATTGGAGCGGGTGAAAGCCACCGGCGCGAAAGTGATCGCCTCGGCGACGACGGTCGAAGAAGCGCGCTGGCTCGAGGCGCGTGGCTGCGACGCAATCATCGCGCAAGGCGCGGAGGCAGGCGGCCATCGCGGAGTTTTTCTAGGCTCGGACAGTTCGAGCCAGCCCGGCACATTCGCGCTGGTGCCGCAGGTGACGGATGCAGTCTCGGCGCCGGTGATTGCGGCAGGCGGCATTGCTGACGGGCGCGGCATCGCCGCTGCCTTCATGCTCGGCGCCTCGGCCGTGCAGATCGGCACCGCCTATCTGCGCTGTCCGGAGTCTCTGGCCAGCGCCGTCCATAAAAGCGCGCTGGCAAATGCACGTGATGACGGGACGGCACTTACCAACGTGTTCACCGGGCGTCCGGCACGGGCTATCGTCAATCGCTTCATGCGCGAAATGGGGCCGCTCGGCGTCAGCATCCCGGACTTCCCGCTCGCCACCCCCGCCATCATGCCCCTCAGGGCCAAGGCCGAGGGAACAGGCTCAGGCGATTTCTCGCCGCTGTGGGCCGGACAGTCAGCCGCGCTCGGCAAACCGTTGCCGGCGAGAGAACTGACGCTGAAATGGGCCGCGGACGCGACACAACTGATGGGGCTGCAGGTGCCCGATCGGCTCGGCTGACCGGGCAGTCTCTAAGTTGAAATTCAGACTGAATGAACTCCGGGGGCCGCGGTTGGTCAGATGGTGCGGCGGCGGCCAGCGGCTGTGAGTAAGCCCCTGGCGCACTCAAATCAGCACTTAGAGCTTTCACACATCTGAGGGATATGCCTGACGGCTGATCCCGAATTCACCATGGCGTTCCAAAGCCGACTGCGACCCCGAGTTCATGAAGGCGCTCCAAATTGCCCGAGCTCACTCAAGGGCCAGTTCTTGATCGACCGTGACGGGATCATCCGCTGGGCCAAACATCGAGTGCGCTACCGAGGGCTTGGCTGGGGTCGGGGAATTTCCCTCTGCCGATGAAGCCGTGCGGGTCATGCCGGGCGGCTGACAGGTACTGCGGGGCACGTCGGGCCGCACAGGCGCGGTTTGAGCTCGCGGGATTGGCTGCTCCCCATTTGTGCGACGTCCGGCAGCATCCACACCGGAATTTCCGGCTCAGGTTCACCGGCATCGATGAGCCGAAGGCGGCTGACCAAGGGCGGCATCACGCGTTCGTAACGGTAGCCCAAATAGCGCGGAGAGCGGCGTAAAGGCGGTCCCCAAGGCATCGGAGTTTGATTTGTGCTCCCACCGATCAAGCTCGCACCTCACGGTGCGCGATCAGTTGAACGCCACCCGTTCAGCGACGCTGCCACACTTTGGCCGCGCTGACGAGCAGGCTGATCACCAGCGTCGGCACAGCCTCGCGTTTATACTCGTTACGCCGCCGCTGGATTGCCTCCAGTGCTCCAGTTGTAATCGCGCACTGCTTTGGCGAAGGCCGAGGCCGCGGGCGAAAGCGGCCGGCCCTCGACCGAGACAAGCGAGACCTCGCGTACAACATCGGGATCTGCGACCGGGCGGTGGCAGACACCAGGCAGCATGGCCGAGAATTCGGGCGCGAAACAGACGCCCATGCCGGCTGCGATCATGGCCATGATCCAGTCCTCCCGCTCGCTCCGGTAGGCGACCTGAAACTTGATGCCGCGCTCGACGCAAAGTTCGTCGATATGGTTGGCGTATTCGCAGTTGATGCGATCGAGATAGGGCTCGCCGGCAACGTCGGTAACATGGAGTATGTTCCGCTGCTCGAACCGGTGGCCGGTTGGAAAGGCCAGCCCAAACCGCTCCTGATATATCGGCTCCACGCTCAGCCGTGGATCAAAGGGACCTGGTTGCGCCATGAGGCCAATGTCGAGCGAACCGTCGAGGAGGAGTTCGCCGAGCCGGGAAGGAACACTCTCGACGACGCTTATCTCGATGCTTGGGTGAGAGGCGCGGAACGCGTTCAGGAACCCCACGAAGCGTAACGGGCCGATCGTGCACATTACACCTAGCGTCAGAGATGCGGCTTCGAGTCTGAGGAAGCTTCGTGCCACCTCCTGTGCGTTCTTGGTGCGCCCTAGGATCTCTTCAAGATGCGGTCGCATCAGCCGCCCGAAGTCGGAGAGCTGGACGCCGTTGCGCTCGCGGCGGAGCAGATGCGACCCAAGCTCCGCCTCCAGCTTCTGAATGGCCCGCGTGAGCGCCGACTGTGTGACATGGCACCGCGCCGCGGCCTTGTGGAAGTTCAAGGTCTCGCAAGCGGCAAGAAAGTATCGGACCTCATGCATCTCCATGGTGCATTTCCGCTGATGCGCATCAGGCATCAAGCCGATGAGACAATAGCATTTCTTTCGAGCTCGCGATGTCGGTATGCTCGGCTGGGAAGCCCGGAGGCGAGCGGTCCCTCGCGCCCAGGGTTTCCATTGGTGGAGGTGATCTGATGCCTGACGTCTGGGCCACTGTCGCCGAGCTTGAGTCTTCCGTGCAGGAGCGCCTTGCCGGCGTCCTTGAGACGCGAGGCGCGGACCCGCAACAACAGGCGATGCGGCGCGTGTTTCTTTCCGGCATCAAGTTTCCCACAAGTGCGCATGTCCTGGAGGTGGGCTGCGGAACGGGCGTGCTGACACGGGTACTTGCAGGCTGGCCCAACGTCAAAGCGGTAGTGGGCATCGACCCGGCGGCATCGCTGATCCGTGAGGCGCAGAGATTGGCTTGCAATCTTGCCAACGTGACCTTCCAGGAAGCCGATGGGCGATCTCTCCCATTCGGCGACGACGTGTTCGACGTCGTCATCTTCGACTCCACTCTCTCACACGTCCCCGGGCCAGAGCGAGCGCTCGCGGAGGCCCACCGCGTGCTGCGGCCGGGCGGCTCGCTCGCGGTGTTTGACGGCGACTATGCGACCACGACTGTCGCGCTTGGCGATCACGATGCGCTGCAGGCCTGCGTCGCTGCCATGATGGCCAACTCAGTGAACGACCGCTGGCTGATGCGCCGACTTCCATCGCTCGTGCGTGCCGGCGGATTCGAAGAGGCGGACTTCCAAAGCCACGGCTACGCGGAAACCGGCGGCGGCGCCTATATGCTGTCCGTTATCGACCGAGGTGCCGACATTCTGCATGCGTCGAGCGTGATTGGTGAAGCAACGGCGGCCGCCTTAAAGTCGGAAGCACGCCGCCGCGTGGAAACGGGAACCTTCTTTGGCCACATCGCCTACGCAAGCCTCACAGCCTGCAAGCCGCCGCGTGGGACGATTTGAGATTGGAGGATTGCAATGGAAGCAACGGCGACCTTGCCCAGCTATGCAATGAACCAGGCAAGCTTCCCGGAGATGTACGAGCGGTGGCTCGTCGGTCCTCTCTTCCGGCCATGGGCCGAAATGACTCTTGACGAGCTGGCATTGTCTTCAGGCGATCGCGTCCTCGATATCGCTTGCGGAACAGGAATAGTGGCGCGCGTTGCAAGAGAGCGGCTCGGTGAGGCCGGATATGTCGTCGGCGTCGATATCAGCCCGGACATGCTTGTCGTGGCGCGGTCTGTGGAACCAGCCATCGACTGGCGCGAAGGCAATGCCAGCGCACTGCCTCTTCGCGTCGGAGAGCAGTTCGACGTGGTCGTCTGCCAGCAAGGAATACAGTTCTTTCCTGACAAACCCGCGGCGGCAGCGCAGATGCGTCGCGCGCTGGCGAAGGATGGAAGGCTGGCAGTGGCCACGTGGCGTTCCGACGATGAAATACCGTTCTTTCGGGAGCTGCGCCGCGTCGCGGAGCGCCATCTGGGCGCCATCGCCGATCAGCGGTACAGCTTAGGGGACGCTGCCCCGCTTGAGGCGCTGCTACGAGATGCCGGCTTCCACGACGTCCGTTCAAGGACGATATCGCGCACCATCCATTTCGTGGAAAGCGTACCCTTGCCGCGGTTGAATGCGATGGCGCTGGTCGGGATGAGTTCCGCAGGCAAGGAAATGGGCGATCAGGAACGCAAGCGCGTCGTGGACGAGATCGTGAGCGAAAGTGAGTCCGTGCTGCAGCAGTACACCTATAGATCGGGAACCTCTTTCGAGCTCAGCACCAATCTGGCGACAGCCAAAGGCTAAATGATCCCTCACAACCCTTGTAAGCAACGAGCCTCCTGGATGGCGTTCTAAGTGGGTCAAATCTGGGCAACGGCAGGTGACGGCGCGCTCTCCGTGCAAAGCTGCTGTTCCCAAACAGGTCGACGAAGGACAAGAGAAACGCTTCCGGCAGCATGAGCGGCGGCCTCGGAAATTCGACGATAGTAGCCAGGCGTCGTTCCATGAGGGCAACACTCCGTCGCACCCATCCAACACCACCCCATATTTATCAAGTATCGCCCGCGCCGGCCTGCAAGAAGGTGGTCGTCTGCGACTATCCTGATGGCCGTCTCGAGATCATGCATGAGGGTGTCGCCCTGCCCTACAGAGCCTTCGATAAACTGCGCTCGGTTCACCGTTCGGCGATCGTCGAGAACAAGTGGCTGGACGCCGCCCTCGAGATGGTTGCCGAGATGCAGGTCGGCCGCGATCTGCAGCGCAGCCAACGCGGGCCGCGCCGCACCGGCCAGACCGACCACATGTTCGGAACCCCTGATGGCGCTGAGAGCAACGGTTATGTGAAACGCGGTCGCAAGCCCGGCAGGCCGCCTGGTTACCGGCGTGAGCAAGCGCCCACTGAGGCGCCCGTACCGGAAGTCGGGCGCGCATCCGTTGAGGTCGATCTGCGGCTGACGGAGAGTGACAAGAATCGGATCGCCGATGTCGTCACGATGCTGAGCGATTATCGGATCCCGCTGCGGTCGACGCCAGCCAACGAAGCTAGTCCGTAGCAGCGGCTCTCTAATCTAGCCGAGGGGTGCCTGACTGAACCGCACCCGATTGGGCTGCGCAATCCCGACCAGCTGACGCCCGATCGGGCGCTCTCGTTGTGGCCGCCCCCACCGCCATGCGACATTTCTACTTTGCTGGCGCCGCGACATTCGAACTTGGTTGCAACATGAGCGAACAAACATCGGCTTCGTTCACGTGATCAGTTGCGCCCCGAGCAGCCTTTCCGAGCCGAATCAAAGGTGTCGCATTCAGGGCCGAAGGCAGTCAGTCCGCGTTCGGGGGCATTTGGCTGAAGCGGTCGTTCCGCTCCCGACTTCATCTCGGACGTAATCCCTTTCTGCGGTTCCCCGAAAGCTTACGCTCGATTTCAGCCCGTGGCGACTGCATCGCCCAAGAACAGACGGTCGGTCGCCGTCCGCCAAGTGGCCTCGCACAGGTCGCCCTGCAAGTCGCAACCAATCGCACACCTGTCGCGGTCAATTTCGCGATCGCGTGTCCTTATTCCAAAACCTATGCGAGCAGGCCCAAGCGGCCGGTTGGGAAAGGCCCGAGACGGCATACACTGATGGTGCTTGCGGCTTCTGAGCTCAAGCAAGCCTGGACCGGTGTAGAGACCCTCTCGGAAGTCGCCGAGGTCGTCCCAGATGAGAGCGGCGGCCAAGCTCCGTATCCGAGGAAGGCGACTAAACTCCTTGCCGCGCAGTGGTTTCCCGTCAGCTATTGTCTGGGCCGCCAAGGCGACCATATGAAAAGCGTCACAACAACCTGGCGCATGATCCGGGGTCGTGCACCTTCGCGGAACGTCGTATAGGAAACCTTAGGAGCTAGTTTGTCCACTGTTCGCCGAAACAACGTTCGCGTATCCGGCTCGGGCAATCGTCCAATAATCTTTGCTCACGGCTTTGGCTGCGATCAGAACATGTGGCGCTTGGTGTACCCGGCCTTCGAAGAAGGCTTTAAGGTTGTGCTTTTCGACCACGTTGGTTCCGGCCGTTCCGATCTGGCGGCTTACAATTCCGAAAAGTACGCTTCCCTTTCGGGCTATGCAGATGACCTCGTCGAGATCGGCCGAGAGCTGGAATTGCATGATGCAATTTTCGTCGGGCATTCAGTGAGTGCGATGATCGGCGTCCTGGCGTCACTCCAAGCGCCGAAGATGTTCGAAAGCCTGGTCCTCGTTGGCCCTTCGCCTCGCTATATCGATGATGGGGATTATGTCGGCGGCTTCACTCAAATTCAGATTGAAGAACTGCTGGATTCGCTGGCCGACAACTATATGGGCTGGTCGGCAACGATGGCGCCCGCCATAATGGGAAATCCTGATCGCCCTGAGCTAGCGCAGGAATTGACGAACAGTTTCTGCCGGACGGATCCTGACATCGTAAAGGAATTCGCGCGCGTGACCTTCATGTCGGACAATCGCGCTGACCTACCGAGAGTCCAGGTTCGATCTCTTGTTCTCCAGTGTCGTGAGGACATCATCGCGTCGGAAGACGTTGGGCGTTATGTGCACCGCCATCTGCCGCACAGCCAACTGGTCATCCTGAATGCGACCGGCCACTGTCCAAACCTGAGCGCGCCGAAGGAAGTAATTTCGTCCATTCAAGCTTTCATCTGATCCGACGATATGGCCGCAACACCCGCAGAGGATGATCTCGAAGATCTTTATGAGAATGCGCCCTGCGGCTACATGTCATTGCAGCCCGACGGTCGCATTATCAGGGCAAATGTGACGCTCTCTGCCTGGGTTGGATTTTCGCGGGAGGAGCTTTGCGGAAAAAGGTTCCACGATCTGCTGAACATCTCAGGCCGCATTTTCTTTGAAACACATTTCGCTCCCCTGCTGCGCATACAGGGTTTCTTCAATGAGGTGGCGCTCGATTTCATCGCAAAGGACGGCGCGAGAATTCCTGTTTTGGCGAACGCCAAGGAGCGTCGCAACGATGAAGGAGAGCTGCTGTTTACCCGCATCACGATATTCAAAGCGGCTGACCGCCGGCGATATGAACGTGAACTGGTCGAGGCAAGGGCGGCGGCGGAGGCGGCGAAGCGCGAACTTCAAGCCTTGAACGCCACCCTCGAGACACGGATCCGGAACGCAGTCGAGGAACGCTTTCGGATGGAGGAAAACCTCATGCGCGAGCGTGAGATGTCGGAACTGAGGGAGCAGTTCATCGCGATACTCGGGCACGATCTCCGTAATCCACTTTCTTCGTTCGGTGGCGGGATCCGGATGTTGCGGGGGGAGAGTCTGAGCCCGCAGGGAGAACGGTTGTTGGACCTTCTTCAAGGCAGCATTCTGCGAATGTCGGGCCTTATCGACAACGTTCTTGACTTCGCGCGGGGGCGCCTTGGCGGCGGCATCGGCCTAAATATCCAGGACGAACCCTTGCAGCCGGTCTTAGAGCAGGTTGTCGGAGAACTCCGCGCAGCCTCGCCAGACGCGAACATCGAGGCGGACTTTTCGATTCTGGCACCGGTCCCTTGTGACCGCGTGAGGATCGGCCAACTGGCGTCCAATCTCCTCGGCAATGCACTGACCCACGGCGACCGAAATCACGTGATAAAGATTCGAGCCGTCGCTGAGCGGGGCGAATTAGTCCTCTCGGTGGCGAACGCCGGCAAACCCATTTCCCAAGCTGCCATGCAGCGTCTCTTTCAGCCCTTCTTTCGTGGCGAAGCACGCAGCCAACAGGGGCTTGGGCTGGGTCTTCACATCGCCTCGGAAATTGCGAAAGCGCATGGAGGAACTCTGACGGTAGACTCTTCCGAGATAGAGACACGGTTTACTTTCCGGACGCCCCTTGCGGGCTCAGAACCGAAATAGCCGTAGTGTATCCCGGTCTTGGGGATAAGAAGCGGTAACGGACAGAAGAATGAGGGTCACCCAACGATTACGCCGAATATACTGGCTGGATGTATCGGCCCGCACCGTCAATCTCTATGCGGCCGATGTCATCGTCGCGTTGCTCACGAGCGCAATCGCGCAAACAGCCGACTACCCGGCGCACGGAACACTTTTCCGCAGGTGTGGGTTGGGCGTTCAGCGAAGCGGCTCGACTAGGGAGAGCCGTCATGGACAATAGAGAATTCGATAGAGCCAATCTGCTTTCGGTCGTAAAGGCCTGTGCCACTTCCCACGCAGGATCGCTGCTGTCTACCTCCAAGGCTATTGGGGAGTTCCGGATGCTGTCGGGAGACTTTGTGACCGGTGACGACGAGCTGGCGAATTTATTATGACAGACCGCCGTCGCCATGGGCTGTACGGTCGTGTTCGATGAACGGACAGGAGCCGACACCCTCAACATGACCGATGCATTTGAACAATGCCCGCCAAGCGAACTATCTCGCACTTGTTCCCAATCGCGTGACTAAAAGAGCACCTTACGGCTCTCAACTGGAAAGTCCGCGCCTCTATTAGGAATCGCTCGGCTTATATTGCCAGAGGCTGGCGCAACGGAAACTCAAAGCGCGCTTTAGAAGGTCGGCAGTCCATGGGGCGAATTTAGGCAGCTATGGGGTTTCGTCACGACTGGCTTGCCGATCGCCTCAAGCAATGAAGCTAGTGGTGAAAACCTGACGCGTGGTACCCGGCGCAGAGGGCTGCTCCGGGTGGCAACCGGTCGTTCAGCGCCCCATGCGAGCACGAAATTCGGCAGTCGAATTGGTGCGGGGAAACGGTTCCGAAGGCAATTGTACACCGAGAAGGGCACAAAGCGGCCCCCACCCTTCGGAGACCTGATAAGTAAGAAGGCGCTCGGGCGGCAGCGTTGCTCTTACCGTAGCGTTATGTTCTTCATAGACGGCGATTGCATGATGACGGTCATTAAAGCGACCTCCAAAGACACCATTGCCAACCACCGCCGCACCAAAGGACTGTGGGTCATTGCTGGCAGGGTCCATCATCAGTCCTATTGTTTGCGCTACGCTGTCATACCAGGCTTCGGGATCACGAACTGTGAGAACAACTTTTGCATCAGGGTAGTGATCGCTCACTTCGCGCCAGAAATGCGCCGTTGGCCAATCGACAGCGGAACGATAGCCGGCATATGCCAGATCCCAGTTCGGGAGTTGTCCCTGGCCAGCGGCACGCCACAGCTCTTTCTGTTCGAAGTTGGCATTCACGTCTGCCATATGGTGGCAAGGCCCGAACCCAAGATGCTCCAATGCCAGTTTCAGCGAATACGTGCCGGTGCGACCCATGCCCGCGCCAATGACACCTAGAGACATCAGCATCCTCCAAGGTGACTTCAATCGCTCAAAATACCGCCCTTCCTTCTATTTCGCTACATGTTTGAAGGTCTCCGGGCCGAGTCCTGCCATACCCTGCGGGTACCGAGCGTCAGGTTTTCACGAACGCGCGTCTGAAGTCGCTTCTGGCGCAGACGCAGGCCGCCTTGGCCGAGCACCAGGCGGCGCCGGCGCAGTCGGAGGAAGCGCGGCGCCGGCTGGAGAGCATCGTCGGCGATCTGCGGCGCGAGTAGTTCGGCGCGAAATCCGAGAAGTGAGCCCCGACCAGTACAATCTGCCGCTGGAAGACGCACTCGAAACCTTACGGAATCATGTATTCTCCCTCGAGCATGTCCCAGGCGGTCGTATCGGACGTAAAGGTTATCACGAACGTGCCGTTGCCGGTTATTCCTTTGTACCTGTCCGTCCCTCCGATGAATGTCCACTCGCCGTTGAAGGTCGGTTGCGCGCCACCGGTCACCGTATATTTGCCGATAACCTTCGCGCCGTTTCCGTCGGTGAACGTCTTATAACCGCCACTGACCATGCCGCCAGAGTCGAAGAGGTCCACGGCCTGATAGCGGGCGTTGTCGAGAAATGGCTTCTCGCCCTCGCTGAAGACGACGCCGTCGAACTGCGTGAGCGAGACCGTGTGATCCGCGGTGTCGGCCACCTTGACGGTTGGAGCGCTCGTAATGACCAGCACCGCTTTGCCTTTCCAGTGGCCGCTCTCCTCAGCCGAGGCTGTCGCACTCCACGGAACGCTAAGCACTGCCGCCAATGCGATTCCTGTCAGCAGGCTCTTTTCAAGCGAACATCTAGGCATAGCATCCTCCACACTGTTGGTTCGGCATATTAGCGCGCCCAGGTATTGCGAGAGTCAACTGGTCCTGTGCCGATCACGCGCGGCAAGCCCTCCCCTATGTTCTCCGCATGAACCCGGCTTGCGACTTCAGACCACGCCACGCTTTAAAATATCGCTGATCTGCGTTGCCGCCCATGTGCCACCGCGAGCCGTCGGGATACCCCGCGCATTGAGGGCGGCGGCCGTTTTCCGCATGGATGCGCCCGTTGCCTGAATTTCTCTGATAATGGGCAGGACATTGGATGCGAAGCCGTCGGCAATGGCCGTACGGCGCTCTGCAGCGGCTTCCTGAGCCTTGCGGATCTGCGGGTTGGGCACTCGACCATCGGGATTACCTTGGATCTGTATTCCCATGTCATGCCCGGCATGCAGGCTGACGCGGCAGAGCAAGTTGACGCGGCGTTGCAGGTAGCTATAAGCGCAAGTCGAAAGACCATATAGTTGCAAAGTGCGTAGCAAACCGCCTTTTGAGCAAACCGCAACGAGGCAGAAAGCACTTTAAAGTCAACTACTTGGAGGGATGGCCGAGCGGTTTAAGGCACCGGTCTTGAAAACCGGCGTGGGTGCAAGCCCACCGTGGGTTCGAATCCCACTCCCTCCGCCAATCCACCCTGCCCCAACATTCTCTGGGTCGTAGGAGAGCGCAGCAATCCTGCAGAACTGCGGCTTCGCGAAGAAAAGCTAACAACCACATCCCCGCATATTTCCGCTGAGCACTCGTTCTCTCGGCGGATATTCTCCAAAGCTGTCAACCTCGCAGTTTTGGTTCTCAGCTATCTACTGAACAATTTCAGATACTTGCAGTGTGTCAAACCCCAGCAGGTTGCGTGAACTCTCACTAGGCGAATGCATCTAAAAAACTTTCAGCCGAAAAGACGTCGCATTTTGGACCGCAAGCGGAGTGCCCGCTTTCTAGATGATTGGGCTAGAAAGCCGACCCTTTCACACAGCGTAGTGCCGACCGCTTTGCACCGAACCGGATCTAAAAAAACGCCGCAAACAATTCTGCGTGCGTCAATAACTGGCGACACCTCCGTCGCTTGGTTAATTACATCTCCTCGCGAAAGCTTTGGCTGCGGCATCGACCTGTCGCTAGTGAAGCGAACCGCTTCTCAGGCAAACATCAGAAAATTTTCAAAAACCGATCGGGATTTTTTGGGTCCAAAGCGGCAAGAACATCGGGCTGGCGAAAGACCGGCCGCAACGCCCGAAATTCTCTCAGCCAGCCAACGCTTTTCCGGTTGCCGCATCCTCCCCGCGCGACCGCAACCTTGGTCATGGAGACAAAATGATTGCCACAGTTTTTCTCAACCGCCTGCTGAGGCGCCGCCTTGTCGCCGGCTCGATCGCCGTCCTTGCCTGTGGCGCCGCGATGGTCTGGCATGGAGCCAGAAGCGAGGCCTCGAACGTGAAAACCGCCGCCCCCGAGACAAAGCTCGTCAAGACGGTAGCGGTCGCGCCGACACGCAACGCCGATACTCGCATCGCCATCGGCGAGATACGCCCGCGGCTCGAAAGCGATCTCGGTTTTCGCGTCTCGGGTAAGCTCGTCGAACGCGTCGCCGAGATCGGCGCGACGGTGAAGAAGGGCGAGGTGCTCGCCCGCATCGAAGACCAGGATTATCGCAATCGGCTCGCCAGCGCCGAAGCCGATGTCGCGGCGGCGCAGGCCGTGATTGTCGAGGCAAGCGCTGCCGAGGCCCGCATCGGCGCGCTGCTCGTCAAGGGTTTCACGACACGCGCCAATTATGACGCGACGCTGAAGAATCTGCGCTCGGCACAGGCCAAGCTGAAATCGTCGAACATCGCCTTCGAGATGGCCAGGGACCAGCTCGGCTACACTGAACTGCATGCGGAGTTCGACGGCATCGTCACTGCCACCGGCGCCGAAGCCGGCCAGTCCGTCAATGTCGGGCAAATGGTGGTGCGCGTTGCCGATCCGCAGAGCCGCGACGCGGTGTTCTCGATCGCGGAAGCTGCCTTCGCCAACACACCCCACGGCAAGCGGCTGCCGCAGGTCACCGTCTCGCTGCTCAGCAATCCGGCGATCACGGCTGTCGGCAGCATCCGTGAAATTGCGCCAATGGCGGACGCAGCGACCCGCACTTTCCAGGTGAAGGTCGCTATCGAGAATGCGCCCGACGAAATGCGCTTCGGCGCAAGCGTCGCCGGCCGCGCTGACATTGGTGGCACATCGGTCATGGTGCTGCCGGGCAGCGCGCTGTTCGACAAGGACGGCAAGCCGGCCGTTTGGGTCGTGTCCGCCTCGTCGGCGGTGGAGCTCAAGCCGGTCTCGGTTGCTCGCTATGAGATCGACCGCATAGTGATCAGCGAGGGACTTGTCCAGGGCGACCTCGTCGTCACCGCCGGCGTAAACCGGCTGCGGGAACACGAGAAAGTTCGTACCATTGAGGGAGAAGGAAAATGACCATGTCTAAGACAAAGGTCCTGATTGCCGGCGCCGGCCCGACCGGCCTGACGCTTGCGCTCTGGCTGACCAGGCTGGGCGTGCCGGTGCGCATCTTCGACAAGGCCGCAGCTCCCGGTGAAACCTCGCGGGCGCTTGCCGTGCAGGCGCGCACGCTGGAATTCCACCGCCAGATCGGCATCGTTGAGGATGTCCTTGCCGAAGGCATCCGGCTCGAGCGGCTCACCGTGCATACGCCGGCGGGCGTCGCAGCTCAGCTGCCGCTGTCCGACTTCGGCCGCGGCATCAGCCCCTATTCCTTCGCCTTCGCGCTGCCGCAGGACATCCATGAGCGCCTGCTGATCACGCATCTGGAGCGCGCCGGCGTGGAGGTCGAGCGCGGCACGGAGCTCGTGGCTTTCCAGGACAAGGGCGAAGCGGTCATCGCCACGCTGAGCAAGAATGGCCGGACCGAAACCGTCAGCGCGGCCTTTCTCGCGGGTTGCGACGGCGCCCGCAGCGCCGTGCGCCACGGGCTGAACATCGGCTTCCCCGGAGGCACCTACGAACAGTCTTTCTATGTTGCCGACGTGAAGGGCAGCGGCGACATCACCCGCAACGGCATGGACACGACAATCAGCACCTATGGCTTCGCGATCGTCATGCCTGTCCGGCAGTCCGGTTCTGTCAGGCTGATCGGCATCGTGCCGAAGGCGCATGAGGCCGACGAGACGATTACCTTCGAGGGGATCCGCGCCGATATCGAACGCGACACCGGCGTCAAGGTCCACGAGGTCAACTGGTTCTCGACCTACCGCGTCCATCATCGCGTCGCCGAACGTTTCCGTGCCGGCCGCGTGTTCCTCGCAGGCGATGCCGGCCACATCCACAGCCCGGCCGGCGGCCAGGGTATGAACACCGGGATGGGCGATGCGGTGAACCTCGCCTGGAAGCTCGCGGCGGTAGTACAGCGCCGGGCCGATCCGCGCCTGCTCGACAGCTACGAGCCGGAACGTATCGCCTTTGCTCGCAAGCTGATCGAAAGCACCGACCAGGCATTCCGCATCGCCACCAGCCGCTCTCGGCTCATGGGTGTGTTCCGGCGCTACCTGATGCCGAAGATCCTGAACATCGCGCTGCACACCTCGTTCGGCTCGCGCGCCTTCTTCGGCGTGATCTCGCAGGCAGCGATCCAGTATCGCGCCGGGCCGATCAGCGCGGGCATAGCGGGCAAGGTCAGCGGCGGCGACCGCCTGCCCTACGTCGTCCGTGCCGACGGGGACAATTTCGAGCCGCTGCGGACACTCGACTGGCAGGTCCATGTCTATGGCGAGCTCAGCTGCGATTTCCGGGCGATGCTCGCGCCGAGCGGCATCCCGATCCACGCCTTCGCCTGGTCGGACGCAGCCGCGAAAGCCGGCCTGCAGCGCGACGCAGCCTACCTGGTGAGGCCGGACGGCCATGTCGCCCTCGCCTCGCCGGTACAGGAGGCAGCCAGCTTCCAGCGCTATCTCGCCGGCCTCGCAATAAGGCCGAGGACGGCCGATCGCGCGCCCTACCGTGTGCCGGGCACCATGCACAGCCTGGCCTGAATTGCCACAGCGCCCGCCACACAGTGGGCGCTGACCGAACCCCAACCGTCACTTGTTTCGCCTGCCGGCAAGCCGCCGGCGGAACGCGCCCTTGCGCGTACTGAGAGGGACTTGCACCATGACCAGTTTCAACCTTTCCGAATGGGCGCTGCGCCACAAGAGCCTCGTCTTCTATCTGATGATCGCGGCCGCGCTCGCCGGCTTGTTCGCCTATACCGGCCTCGGCCGCGAGGAGGACCCGCCTTTCACAATCAAGACCATGGTGGTGAAGACGATGTGGCCGGGCGCCACGACCAGCGACACGGTCGAGCAGATCACCGACCGCGTCGAGAAGAAGCTCGAGGAGCTGCCCGATCTCGACTACGTCAAGAGCTACACCAAGCCCGGCGAATCCGTGGTCTTCGTCAACCTCAAGGACACGGTCGCCGCCGACCAGGTGCAGCCGCTCTGGTACCAGGTGCGCAAGAAGCTCGACGACGTCAAGCCGACCCTGCCGTCAGGCGTGCAGGGGCCGTTCTACAATGACGAGTTCGGCGACACCTATTCGCTGATCTACGCGCTCACCTCCGACAGCCTCAGCCATCGCGAGCTGAAGGATCTCGCAACCAGCCTGCGCGCCGGATTGCTGACGGTGAAGGATGTCGCCAAGGTCGACCTGATCGGCCAGCAGGACGAGAAGATCTATCTCGAATTCTTGACTCAGAAGGTGGCAGCACTCGGCCTCGATGTCGGCACGCTGTCGCAGGCGCTGCAGGCGCAGAATGCTCTGACGCCGAGCGGCACGGTCGACGCCGGCCCGGAGCGGATCGCCATCCGCGTCTCCGGCAGCTTCACCTCCGAGGAAAGCCTGAAGGCGATCAACTTCTACGCCAACGGCCATTATTTCCGGCTGGGCGACGTCGCCGAGGTCAAGCGCGCCTATTCCGACCCGCCGCAGCCGATGTTCCGCTTCAACGGCAAGCCGTCGGTCGGCATTGCCGTCTCGATGACCGCGGGCGGCGACGCGCTGGCGCTGGGCGAGAACGTCAAGGAGAAGATGCATGAGATGGAAGCCGAACTGCCGCTCGGCGCCGACCTCGGCCTGGTCGCGGACCAGTCGCATGTGGTGGAAGAATCCGTCGGCGAGTTCACCAAGAGCCTTGGCGAGGCGATCGCCATCGTGCTTGCCGTCTCGCTGCTGGCGCTCGGCTGGCGTCCCGGCGTCGTGGTGGCTATCGCCATCCCGCTGGTGCTGGCGATCACCTTCGTCACCATGGAGTATTTCGGCATCTCGCTGCAGCGCATCTCGCTCGGCGCGCTGATCATCGCGCTCGGCCTCCTGGTCGATGATGCGATGATTGCGGTCGAAATGATGATCTCGCGCATGGAGGAAGGCTACGACAAGATCTCGGCCGCCACCTATGCCTACACTTCGACCGCCTTCCCGATGCTCACCGGCACCCTGGTGACGATCGCCGGCTTCGTGCCGGTCGGCTTTGCCAAGAGCGGCGCCGGCGAATACTGCTTCTCGCTGTTTGCGGTCGTGGCCATCGCGCTGGTCGTCTCCTGGGTGGTGGCGGTGCTGTTCACGCCGCTCACCGGCGTGGCGCTCTTGCCCGATCGAATCAAGGGCCATGGCAGCCATCGGCCGTCGCGCATTGCTCGCGGCTTCCAGGCATTGCTCGAAATGGCGATGCGGGCGAAGTGGCTGGTGCTGTCGGTGACCGCGGGGCTGTTTGCGCTTTCGGTCGTAGCCATGGGCTTCGTCGGCCAGGAGTTCTTCCCGAAGTCCGATCGGCCCGAGGTCATGGTCGATCTCACCCTGCCGCGCGCTGCTTCGATCAAGGCGACGGACGCGGTCGTGGAGCGCGTCGAGAAGCTGCTTGCCGCCGATCCGGACATCGACCACTGGAGCTTCTATGTGGGCCAGGGCGCGGTGCGGTTCTACCTGCCGCTCGACGCGCAACTCGCCAACGACTTCTTCGCCCAAGCCGTGGTAGTCACCAAGGGCCACGCCGTGCGCCAGGCAGTCATCGACCGGCTGGAGAAGCAGCTGTCGACCGGCTTCGATGACGTCATGGCCCGCGTCACGCCGCTGGAGCTCGGCCCGCCGGTCGGCTGGCCGCTGAAGTTCCGCGTCAGCGGTCCGGACCCGCACAAGACGCGCAGCCTGGCGCAGCGATTCGCGCAGGTGTTGGGCAGCGACGCTTCCGTGCGCAACATCAACTACGACTGGAACGAGCCGGCCAAGGTCATCAAGGTCGATGTCGACCAGGACCGGGCGCGCGCGCTGGGCATCTCCTCGCAGCAGCTCTCCGAGACGATCAACGCGGTGCTGTCCGGCTCGAAGATCACGCAGATGCGCGACAATACCTACCTCGTCGACATCGTGGCCCGCGCGGTGGACTCCGAACGCGCCAGCATCGACACGCTGCGCGGCCTGACGATCAGCGCTTCGGGCGGACGCCGGGTGCCGCTCGAGCAGGTGGCAAAGCTCACCTACCAGACCGAGCCGCCGCTGATCTGGCGCCGAGGCCGCCTGCCGACCGTAACGGTGCAGGCCGACGTCGCGCCGGGCGAAAATGCGACTTCCGTGTCGTGGCGGCTGGAGAGCGCCATCGCCGCCTTCAAGGCGGAACTGCCGGCGCGCTACAGCGTCGAGCAGGGCGGCGTGATCGAGGACAGCGCCAAGGCGCAGGCCAGCATCTTGGTGGTCTTCCCGCTGATGCTGTTCATCATGGCGACCGTGCTGATGGTGCAGTTGATGAGCTTCCAGCGCCTAGTGCTGGTGCTGCTCACCGCTCCGCTTGCGATCATCGGCGTTGCCGGCGCGCTATTGCTCTCCGGGGCACCGATGGGCTTCGTCGCGATCCTCGGCGTAATGTCGCTGATCGGCATGGTGATCCGCAACTCGGTGATCCTCATCGCGCAGATCGACCAGCACATCGCCGCCGGCGAGGAGCCATGGGCCGCGGTGATCAGCGCCACCACACACCGCTTAAGGCCTATCCTGCTCACGGCGGCGGC
The DNA here is from genome assembly GCF_055811215.1 of Mesorhizobium sp. WSM4819. Classification (NCBI taxonomy): domain Bacteria; kingdom Pseudomonadati; phylum Pseudomonadota; class Alphaproteobacteria; order Hyphomicrobiales; family Phyllobacteriaceae; genus Mesorhizobium; species Mesorhizobium sp. WSM4819. The sequence goes on along the minus strand of NZ_JBVVQO010000059.1, from coordinate 5,336 downwards.
CGCCATCCTCGGCATGATCCCGATCGCGCCGACCGTGTTCTGGGGACCGATGGCCTATGCCGTGATGGGCGGCCTGACGGTGGCGACCGTGCTGACGCTGGTCTTCCTGCCGACGCTCTACGTCACGTGGTTCGGTATCAAGGCGCCGGCCGAGACCACTCCAGTGTCCGAGCCGATCGCGGCCGCCGCCAAGTCCAAGCTGCTGGCAGCCTGAGCGGCGCATCCTCCAACAGACACGGCGGAAGCCGCCTAACCATCCAAGCGGAAAGGAACGATCATGAAACCCTTCTTTGGAAATCTTCTCGTTCGCGTCAACGCTGGCTTCCTGATCCTTGCCTCGGCCGGCGGGCTGGCCACGACATTGCCTGCTCGTTCTTTGGGCGCGGGGCTGAAGCTGTGCTGATCAACAACGCGCCCGGGACCGGCATCGGCTTCATCGAGGCGCACGGACTCGCCCTGATCCATCGGCGTGACGCTCTGGCGCATCGCTTACTCCCGCAACTGGCACGCCGTTCAGGCTGCCGTTCACATGCTGCTCGGAACGGCAAATCTTCTGTTCTGGCAGTTCTTCGTCGCCGCCGACGTGCTCGTCGTCGGCGACGTCACAACCGCGGCGCACTGGCTGTTCGTGGTTGCTCACCTGGCGGCGATGACGGATTCGACCCGGCTTGCCGCTTCCTCCTTCCCACTGACCTTCGATCAAAAATCAGGAGAAACGACAATGCCCATGAAATCCGTGAAGAAATTCCACTTCGCGGCTGCGTTGCTCGCAATCGCGCTTGCCGCTATCGAAATCATCGGGAGCGCCGTGCCGGCGCTGTCGCTGGTCAGCCAGGCCGAAGCTCGCATCGGCGCGCCCTGGACGCCACGCAGCGCCGCGGGCGTTGCGCGCCGCACCACCACTCGGCGAGTGCTGAGACACACCACCTCCTGGGTTGCCATGCTGCCGGCTGGCTGCGTCCGCACCAAGGTCAACGGCTTCGACGTTTGGCGCTGCGGCGGCACCTATTACCGGGCCTATCAGGGCCGCTACATCGTGGTCGTTGTCGATTGAGGCGCCTCGGGGGCAGCCTCGCCGAGGGCAAGGCTGACGCCCTCGGCGAGATGCTCGGCGTCGGCCCGGCTTTCGAACGGCACGCCGCGCAGCGCATAGTCGAGCGGTGAGAAAGGATCGCCCTCCTTGATGAGGGCGATCTGCCGCCGCGCCTTCTCCATTTCGCCCATCTGCGCATAGCAGGCCGCCAGCCTCGTGCGGATCCATGGCGCCGGGCGCGTTGCCAGTTCCAACGCTTCCGCCGCCTGGCGGTACTCCCCCATCATGTAGAGCGCGAGCGCGCGGTCGAACTGGTACCAGTGCGGATGCAGCGGATCGATCCGGATGCCGCGCGCCAGCCACGTCAGAGCTTCGAGCGGCCGGCCGCGCATGGTGAGCAGCATGCCCATCTGCTCAATGCTGTCGGCATCATAAGGGTTGAGCTGCAGCGCGATGCGCATGTGATGCTCGGCCGCCACGTGGTCGCGCATATAAAGGCGGATCAACGACTGCACGCGGTGCCCGGTCGGCTGGTCGGGCGACAGAGCCAGGCCCTTGTCGGCAAGGTCGCGCGCTTTTTCCAGAACGGCGTCGCTGGCGCGTCCGAATTCCCCATCCAGCGAGCGCGCCAGGCCGAGATAGGAGTAGGCCAGCCCGTAATTCGGGTCCTTGGCGATCGCTGCCTCGAACAATGCCTCGGCGCCGCGCTGGTCGGTCTGGGCCGGATCGCGCAGCAGCGCGAAGCCGCGCAGCAGAAGTTCATAGGCGGCGAGGCTGGTCACCGGCTTGCGTGAAGCCTGCTCCAGGCCGGCGTTGGTGACCCGCGTGACAAGGCGGCTGACGATCTGCTCGACGATCTCGCGCTCGATCGCGAACAGGCCAGCGCCCTGCGACTGGTAGCGTTCACCCCAGAGCTGGCTCGCGGTGGCGATATCGACGAGACTGACGGCCACCAAGACCTGTTCGCCCTGGCGGCGAAGCGATCCCTCGACCAAGTAGTCGGCGCCGATGCGGGCGCGGATCTGGGGCCACTCGGTGCGGCCGAAGGAAGCGAAGGAGAAGCTCGAATTGCGCGCCAGAACCGTGACGGTGCCGAAGCGCGCCACGCCATTGATGAGGTCCTCGGCAAAACCGTCGACCATCGCCTCGTCGGCGGGATCGCCGCTCTCGTTGCGGAAGCGCACGACGGCCATAATCGGCTGGCTGCTGATTTCGGGCGCGGCTTCCGCCTCCGCGGCAAGCATATAGCCGCGTTTCGAGACTGTGCGCACCATGTCGTCGCCCAGCACCTTGCGGATTTCGCGGATCGACTGGGTAAGCGAATCCTCGGTGACGTAAACGCCGGGCCACACCACATCCATCAATTCCGATTTCGGCACGACGCGCCCCATATTGCGGGCGAGATGCGAAAGCACTGCGTAAGCTTTCGGACGCAGGAACAGCGGCTCCTTAACGCCGCGCAGCGTTCCCATGGCCAGGTCGAGCGTAAACCCACCAAACCGGAAGACCTGATCAGCCGTCGCCGTCGTCATGGGGCACCCCTTTGGGACACCGGATGCGCCGCGTCGGGCGGCCCGACGCGGCATGGTCGAAGCGCATTATTGCCTACTACGCACTTGCGATCAAACTGCTTTCGGCGCTCGTCAGAAACCAGCCAGCCGGATCATCAACAGCTCGCCCCAGCATGGTCGCCTGAAATATCTGCTTCCGGGCAACGGCAAAGCTAATTTCTTCGGCTCACATCTGGCCGGCAGCCCCGGCCATTGCCGACATGACGAGTGCTGCTGACTGGCACCTTTGGGGCGGCGGGCCCGGGCCACCCATGAAGGTGGGACCCGCGTTGTTCAGCCCTGCTTTTCCAATTCTTGGAAGGCATTTCGAATGGCTTCTATGAGCGTGGGAATTGAATATGGCTTCTGTAGCCAACCAAGGGGCCTGGCCGGTCCAGCTCTAAGCTTCACGTCCCGATCACCGTGCGCCGTCGTAAAGATGCATCGTATGCCGAGGTTGCGGTACAACTCCAGGGCGGCATCGATCCCGTCCCGTTTTCCAAGCAAGCGGATATCCATGAGGACAAGCGCCGGCTTGGTCGCCAGCGCATTGCTTATAGCCTTATCGGCGCTGGTGGCAGGCCCCGCCGCCGAAAAGCCCGCAGCGCTCAGGCCAGCTTCTATGTCGAGTGCGATCAGGAAATCGTCCTCTACAATCAAGATCGGATGATCACCCGCTAATGCGGACTGTCCTCCGCTTGTGCCTTCACGGGAGAAAGCCAGTTGCGGCTTGAATGATGGCTTGATGTCGCCCGCCAGGCCCGATTCAGGCATCGATGCTTTGGTCGCAAAGGCAACCTCCTTGGGCGACTGAGAAAAACTCACGGTGCCCCGACACGGATCTCGGCGAACGTCGAATACCCCACCAATTTGTCGCACCAAGCCTTCGACGAGCCGCAGGCCCGAGGACGACGGACGGACGGAACTCAGGTCGAACCCTGGGCCTTCATCCTCGACCTTCAGTCTATTGCATTGACCGTCTTGTCGCAGGGAGACGCGGATCGTTGCGTGTGCCTTACCCTGCGAGCCGTATTTTACGGCGTTGATCAAAAGCTCGTTGACAATGAGAGCTAACGGCATAGCGATGTCGTTCGGCAGTTGGATTGGATCTGCCTCGCAGATCAGATGTACCCCGGCGGGGAACATCTGTTTTGCAGTCTCGCAAACAGCACTCAGGAAGGGCTGGGCACCGAAGTTGCGGGCGTCGGGCGTGTCGTAGAGAACGCGCTGGGCGGCAGCCATGGTCGCCACCCGTTTGCTGGCCTCGTCCAGAACAACTCGAGCCTCTGAGCTGTGACTGTTCCTTGCCGACATCGATAGCAGTGACTTCAGCATCATCATGTTGTTCTTCACACGATGATTGAGCTCATCCAGCAGAATCCGTTGCTGGGTTTCCGCCTGCTTACGCTCGCTCACATCGACTAGCATGTTTATGCCGCCGATGACCTTTCCGGCGGCATTTCGCATCGGTGTCGGATAAGGGATGAATGGAATCCGGGTGCCGTCTGGTCGCTCGGCCACTGCTTCATATCCTCGGACGGGTCGCCCTTCGCGAAGTGAGATAGCCATCGGACATTGGTCGTGGGGAAGCGGAGTTCCATCCGGCCAGTAGAGCTTCCAGGTGACGCACCATTCGTCACTGCCGATAACGGGCGTTCGGCCGGCGAGCTGCACCGCCGCTTCGTTGAAATATGTGATCTTGCCCGCCTGATCGGTCGTGTAGATCGCGGCAGGAATGGCGGCGAGCAGGTCCTGGAGGTGGCGCTCGCTATCCCGGACCCGCGGCTTCGCCAAATCCCCCGTGTACACGGACCCTTCGGGGCAAGACATGCCTAACTCAAAGGCGAGGCAGCACATCGGAAACGGAGAGAGCTAAGATGGCCCGCCCCAGCCATCAGCCCGATGGTTTTCATCGCCGTCAGGTAGAGGCGCTGGCAGGCTATGGCGTTCCGGAGGCGGACATTGCCGGCATGGTCGGCATTGATGCCAAGACGCTGCGCAAACACTATAAACACGAACTTGCCTTTGGCCACACCAAGGCCAATGCCAAGGTGACGGAGAACCTCTTCCGCAAGGCAACGGGCGAAGGTCGTGAAGCGGTCATCGCCGCCATCTTCTGGCTCAAGGCACGCGGCCGCTGGAAGGAGACCTCGGTCAACGAGCACTCAGGTCTGGACGGCAAGCCGATCGAGCAGGTGCATGAGATCCGCCGCATCATCCTGCGCGCTCCGGATCCTGCAAGCTTGGGCAAGACTCCTGCCGGCACGCCGCCAGCGAACAATCCCGTCACGCTCTGGGACGCGGACCGGCCAAATGAGCGCCGATATCGAAGCTCCTCTGGAAAACCGGCCACTGAGCTCCAGGGTGGAGGCACTGGCCGGCTTCGGGCTTAGCACGGCCGACATCGCCTGCGTGCTCGCCATAGACGAGCAGGACCTCAAGGCGACCTACGCCCATGAGCCCGAGAGCGGCGCCATCAAGGCCAACGCACGGGTCGCCGAAAGCCTTTACCGCAAAGCGACCGGTGAAGGTCGGGAGGCCGTCACTGCAGCGATCTTCTGGCTGAAGACCCGGGCGCGCTGGAAGGAGACCTCCATCCATGAGCTGGAGGGAAAACTGGACACATCAGTGACCTTCGTGACCACCTACGAAGATATGAGGCTCCTGTAGGGCACAGCGCTTCACCTCGCAGATCTTAGGGCGAACAGCCCCGCTCCGCAGATCAAAACTGCGCCGAGAACGGTGGTGATCTT
>NZ_JBVVQO010000058.1:0-30314 GCF_055811215.1 Mesorhizobium sp. WSM4819 | reverse complement strand
GTGGCTTCTCCTCACCGCCCCTCAAAGTCAGCCGAAGGAACTCGAAGCCTGATCCCTCTCATTGTTCACGGCCGACGCTCTAAGGTTATGACTGCCGCAGCTCGGCCCCGCCTCGGGAACGAAGGCATGAGGCAGAGAAGCTAATTCGGCGAAACGAGCGCCTTGTCCATCGCTTCCCTGACCTCGGCCGGCCACGTGTTCACCGCCGGCCACGCATCCGGCTCGGGCTTGTCGCCGCGGCGGGCGAAATAGAGCTTGTGGTTAGCCGGATCGATCGCCATGAAGCCGTCGTCGCCGCCGCAATCATGCGGCATGCAGCCGCTGGCGTAGAAGACGCCCGAGGCGGTCTTCTCGGTGCCGCCGCCGACCAGCAGGCTGGTCGCCATGTCGGGCATCTCCTTGCCGAGCAGCGTCGCGGCTTGCCTGTAGATGGCCTCGTTATGGAAGGCATCGACGATGCTGTCGTATTGCGTCGGGTCGACATCTTTCCAGCCTGTACCCGGCTCCGGCATGTAGGCGAGGTTGCCCGAGGTCGACAACCCGCCGGTCGGCGACCATTGCAGCGCCGGCTTCGATTCGCCCGGCAAGAGATTGGGCACGAAATAGATGGTGCCGTCGGATAGCGCGGCCGGCGGTGCGCCGCATTCATCCTGCTCGACGGTGGTCGTCTGGATCGTGCCGCCTTCCGGCTTCCACACGATCACCTTGGCCGGACCGCATTGATTGCCGCCGTCGCCGACATCGACCAGCGCCACCGTGACGCCGCCGACCTCGACAATCCTGTCGAAGAAGACATCGTAATTGCGCGCCAGCTGCTTGCCGTCATAGGCCAGCACCTTCTCGCCATAGTCTTCCTGCTGGGTGATGGTCAGCTGCCCATTCTCGAACGGGACCGGTGCTTGGCGGTCATCCTCGGCCAGGGCCGCATTGCTCGACGCGCCCAGGTCGGCGGCCCCGCCGGACGCATCGTCAGCCGGCACGAGCACCGTGTCGGTCTGTGCATGCGCGCCAGCCACCGGCATCAGAATCCACGCCAGCGCCCAGGCGCCGGCAAGCAGCGAACGTGTCATGCCTGTCCCTCCGTGCAGCCGCCACGAACCCGGCCTGTCGCGGCCGGGGTCATCCTACCGTTCAGGCCCAGGGCCGCAGCTCGGCGTTCTTCTTCTCGAACGAGGCGATGGCGTCGGCCTTCTCCATGGTCAGGCCGATATCGTCGAGCCCGTTCAAGAGGCAGTGCCGCTTGAAGTCGTCGAGGTCGAACGTGACCACGCCGCCGTCCGGACCGCGGATTTCCTTGGCTTCGAGGTCGATCGACAGGGTTGCGTTGGAGCCGCGCGAGGCGTCGTCCATCAGCTTGTCCAGATCCTCCGGGCTGACGGTGATCGGCAGGATGCCGTTCTTGAAGCAGTTGTTGTAGAAAATGTCGGCGAACGAGGTCGAGATGACGCAGCGTATGCCGAAGTCGAGCAGCGCCCACGGCGCATGCTCGCGCGACGAGCCGCAGCCGAAATTGTCGCCGGCGACCAAAATCTGCGCCTTGCGGTAGGCCGGCTTGTTGAGCACGAAGTCGGGGTTTTCCGAGCCGTCGTCCGTGTAGCGCATTTCGGCAAACAGTCCGCTGCCGAGCCCGGTGCGCTTGATCGTCTTGAGATAATCCTTGGGAATGATCATGTCGGTGTCGACATTGACGATCGGCATCGGCGCGGCAACGCCGGTGAGCTTGGTGAATTTTTCCATAGGTCTTGCCCGTCTTCTTTTCGCTGCGGGGATGTATTGGCGCCCGGTTTACACAAAGCTGCAGGCAAATAAAAGGCGGCTGTTTTCGCAAGCTTTGGTCCTAGAACACGGACCGCTTCAAAGTTGCCGCCCTATGGTGCACCTTGGCCGGCATGACAACACGTCCCAAAGTACTCTACGCCAGCGAACCGAACCTCGACGCAGCCGAGTTCCGCCGCGTGCTGGTGGAATCCGGCCTCGGTGTCACTCGGCCCATCGATGACGACGTCCGTCTGAAGGCGATGCTTGCCAATGCAGATCTGGTGTTGACGGCGCGCCTCGATGCGCCTGGCAAGCCGCTGATTGGCCTCGCCCGAGGCATCACCGACTTCTCGTGGGTGTGCTATATTTCCGAGCTCGCCGTCTGCAAATCGGCGCAAGGGCTCGGCATCGGCAAGGGCCTGCTCGACGAAGCGCGGCGGCGGCTCGGACCATCCGTCGCCATGTCACTGATCTCCGTGCCCGACGCCGTCGGCTTCTACGAACGGATCGGCATGACGCGGATGGCGGACGCGTTCTGGTTTGGCCGCGAGCGCTGACGGCTGGCCTTGCGGTGCGGAACCCTTTGGTGCCGAGGACAGCACCCCTTCTGTCCGCCAGCCTCAGATCACATTCAACTCCCTGAAAGCCTGCCCCTCAGCGACACGGCTGTACCCAAACGCCGAGCAGTCCACCGTGCGAAAACCGCCATGCACGATCAGCTCGGCCAGCGCCTTGCCGACCGCCGGCGCCTGCTGCAGGCCGTGGCCGGAAAAACCGTTGGCGAAAAGAAAATTCTGCACCTGCGGATGCGGGCCGATCACCGCGTTCTGGTCGAGCGTGTTGTAATCGTAATGGCCGGCCCAGGCGCGCGTCGGCTTGATCGCCTCGAAGGCCGGAATGCGGGTCGCCAGCACTGGCCAGATTACCTCTTCGAACAGCGGCCAGTCGGGCTCGAAATCGCTGGGATCGGCGGGGCCGTCGCCGTCTTCCGGCTCGGCCCCGCCGGTGATGTAGACCGAGCCTTCCGGCCGGACATAGATGCCCGAGGGATCGACCAGCAGCGGCATATCGTCATATTTCTCGCGCGCCTCGAAGATGAAGACATTGCGCTTGCGCGGTTCCACCGGCAGCACCAGTCCGGCCATTGCCGAGACTTTTCCGGCATTCGGCCCGGCGGCGTTGACGACGATACCGGCGTCGAGCCTTTCGCCATTGTCGAGGCTGACGCCGGTGACACGGTCGCCCTGCCGTTCGATGCCGGTCACGTCGGCGGTGATGAAATCGATCTTTTTGTCGCGCAGCGCCTTACGGAACAGCATCAGCATGGCATGCGCGTCGAACCAGCCCTCGCCGCTGCGGCCATAGGCGCCGGCGGTGATGCCCTCGGCCGACAGCCATGCAAACCGGCGGACGAGCGCCTCCGCATCCTCAAGCACGATGTCGGCGCCCTCGGCCAACTGCGTCTGGTGATTGGCCTTGAGGATCGGCAACCCGTTCTCGCCGGCAAGGATGAGGTAGCCGCCTTCTCGAAAACCGATATCGGCGTCGGCCCCGAACTCTTCCGTCAGCCGCCGGAACAGTTTCAGCGTGAACTGCGACAGCCGGATGTTTTGCGGAATCGAAAACTGCTGGCGGATCGAAGCGCAGGACAGCGTCGTCGCCGCATGGGCGAACTGCGGGTCGCGCTCGACCAGCGCGATCGAGCCCGAAAACCCTTCCTCGCGCAGATAATAGGCGATCGAGGAGCCGACGATGGCTCCGCCGATGATGACGACGTCGTAGCGCACTTTTTCGCTTCTCCAGTTCTGAAGCATGATCCCGAAGCCGGTTTTCTGAAACGATCATGCTGCAATTCATACAGCCGGCAAGATGATCTCGAAGCGCGTGCCGCGCTCGGAGTCAACCAGGCGGATCGTGCCATCATGCGCTTTCAGCAGGGCCAGAACGATGCCGAGGCCCATGCCGGTGCCGCCGCAATCGCGGCGTGTGGTGAAGAATGGCTCGAAAATACGCGCCCGGTTGCTCAGCGAAATGCCGGCGCCGTCGTCGCTCACCTGGATCGTCGCCTTGCCGCCTGCGCTCGCCGCCGTGATTGAAACCAGTGTCGCGCCATGCCTTGCCGAATTGTCGATGAGATTGGCGAGCACGATCGCTGCGTTCTCGGCCGAGATGCGCAGGCCGGTCTCGCCGCCCGCCTCGACCCGGAGCGCCAGCCTGTCCCCGGTCGGCAACAGCGCCAGGGCCGCACTGAGCGACGTGCTTTCGCCGCTGGGCGCAAGATTTTCGGCGCGCGCCAGGTCGAGCAGACGACGCACCAGCAGATTGAGCCGCCCGGCGTCGGTGACGATATTGTCTGAAAACCGCCGCCGCTCGGCCTCGTCCATTGCGCTACCTGAATCGCGCAGCAGTTCGGCCGCCCCCTGGATCGCCGTCAGCGGCGATTTGAGCTCGTGCGAGACATGGGTGGCGAAGGTCTGGATGCTGTCGGAGCGCGCATGCAGCTTTTCGGCCATCTCGAGGAAAGCGTCGGACAGCGCTGCCATCTCGCGCGTGCCATGATGGTCGAGCGGCCTGATCGCTGCTCGATCACCGGCGGCGATGCGCTTTGTCCGCTCCATCAGCGCGTAGATCGGCCGGCTGACGGTGCGAAGGAAGATCAGGCCGATGAGCAGCGTGCCGCCGAGGATGGCGATCGCCGCCAGCACCACCTTGCCGCGCTCGCCATAAAGATGCTTGACGATGTTGTTCGGCGTCCGCGACAGAAAGACGACGCCGGCGACCTTGCCGTCGACGGCGACCGGCATGGCGACGAAGACGCGGACTCTCGTGCCGCGGCTGACCGAATAGAGCGAAGGTGGCGGCTCGTCTGATATCCTCTGCCTGAGCGCGCTGGCATAGCGGCCGGCTAGGGCTGCGCGAACCTCGCCGACGGCGCCGAGCGACAGGCCGATCTCCTCGCGTCCGGCGATGACGACGCCTTTGGGATCGAGCAGCCGGAAGCCGGCAAGCGTGGTTTTCTGCGTCTCGGCAAGAATACCCGACAGCCGCGCGCCGATCGCCGTGAAGGCGGGATCGACGGTGGCGGCTGTCGCCGCGGGCCGTGTCGCCAGAACCCTGTCGGACGCAAGATCGAGGCTTGGCTCGATCGGCCGGTAGGGAGAGTCCGGATTGTCGCTGTCGGCAGGCACGGCCGCGCCGAGCTTTTCAGCCGGGATGCCGACGTCGCGGACCTCTTGCGCATGGATGGCGGCAAGGGCGGCACCCTGCGCGATCAGCTCGGCCTCGGTCTGGCGGATCAGCTGGTTCTCGTAGAGCCTGAAGAAGAACAGGCCGACCAGCGGCAGCGCCATCACCATGATCAGGATGGCGACAACGACCGTGGCGAGGCGCGGCCGCCATTTATGCGCGGTCACGCGCCGCACCGGCCGAGCCGGAAGCCGACGCCATGCACGGTCTCGATCGCATCCGTGCAGCCGGCCGCCGCCAGCTTGGCGCGGATGTTGCGGATATGGCTGTCGACGGTGCGGTCGGCGACATGGATGTTGCCGGCATAGGCATTGGCCATCACCATGTCGCGCCCAAGCACATGCGCCGGGCGCGCCAGAAACCCTTTCAGGATGGCGAATTCGATCGAGGTCAGCACTAGCGGCCTGCCGTCGAAGCTGGCGGCGTGGCTGGCCGGCAGCAAAGCCAGACGGCCGTGCAAGAATTGCCTGTCGTCGGCCTGTTCGGCTTTTGCCGGGCGGGCGCGCCGCAGGATGACGTTGACGCGGGCGACCAGCTCGCGCGGGCTGAACGGCTTGGTGACATAGTCGTCGCCACCCATTTCGAGCCCGAGGATGCGATCGATTTCTTCATCACGCGCGGACAGGAACAGCACCGGCACATCGGATGTGTGCCGCAGCCGCCGGCAGACCTCCAGCCCGTCCATCTCCGGCATGCCTATGTCGAGCACGACAAGATCGGGCGCGCGGCGCTCGATCGCCTGCAAGGCGGCGGCGCCGTCGGCTACCGCGACCGTTTTCATGCCGGCCTTTTCGAGCGCGAAGCAGATGATCTCGCGGATGTGCGGATCATCGTCGGCGATCAGGATGTGATGCGGCATCGATCAGCGGCCCGGCACGAAGGGTTCGGAGCCCTGAGGAACCACGAACGGGATGGACGTGTCGAGAGTGCGAAGGAGCCGCCAGTCGCGAAAGCTCCAGGCGCGCCAGTTTTCCTGGGCCGCGCGGTAGCCGGCCTCGTCCTGTCCCAGCAAACGGACGAGTTCGCGGTAGGGGGAAACGCTGGCCGTATTGGTCCTGGCCTGCTGCTCGAGGAAGCGATCGAGTGCCGGCCGGGCGCTGGGACCGAGCGAACGCAGGTACCAGAAATCGAGCTCGGTTCCGTGGCCGGTCATTTCGAAGGAGTGCTCGACATTGTAGTTGGCGATCAGGGCGGCAAAATTGATGAACGAGCAGGCATAAAGCGTCGCCGATAGCGTCAGAAGATTGGCGGAAAGCAGCCATTCATTGGATTTTCCGAGCGCGATGCGGGCGATGATCAGGGCAAGGCCCGCCGCCACCAGCCCCATCCAGACGAAGGCGGCGACGCGCCAGTAGGTCAGCGCATAGATGCCGACATAGAGTTCAAGCCGCAGGATCGACGAGATGACCAGCACGATGTTCTGCGCCACCCAGACATAGACCAGCCGGCGGATGAACGGATCGCTGGAAGTGCCACTTCCCGGCCTGAGCGCCGCCAGCACGAAACCGGCGGCGAGCAGCGCCGTGACGATCAGCGGATAGGCGCCGCGATGCGCATAGGCGGCGTAGGTCAGCCCGTCGGGCAGGGCGATGCCGCCCCACAGATAGGTGGCGTCGAGCGCGGTCTGCATCGCGAACAGGATGTTGAAGATGACCAGCGCGCGAAGGATGGCGGCCTTGCCGAAGATGATGTCCTCGATCGCCCTGGCGGGTTTTGTCGTCGTCGTCACCGCGCTGACAGGGACAGGTGTCACCCGACGCGCAATGCGGCGCAAGAAGCGCGGCAGGCGCGGGCGCAAAAAAGCCCAGACGCCGGCAAGCACGACCAGCCAGAAGGCCAGCCGCGGCAGCTGGATGAGGTCGAGCAGTGCGTGGAGATCGATCAGCGACAGCCAGTATTCGATAACCGGATTGGCGGCGCCGAACAGCGCCAGAAACACTGCGCCCAGGGTCAGCGGCATGATCCAGACGGCGATCGCCGCGAAGCCGATGCGCCGCCGGCCAAACCGCCGCGCCGCCTTGCGCAAGCGGACGAAATCGTGGACGAACCGAAACGGCGCTGCGAGCAGGAACAGCGCGACCTGGCCGGCAATGCGGGCAAATCCGCGCCGCAGCCGCCCGACCAGCGAAAGCGCAAAGACGGCCAGCGCCGCAAGCCCGATCGCCACGGACAGCGTACTGACATTTTCAAGGAGCGGCAGCAGTCCGACAAGCAGGGCAACGGGTTTGAACCAGGCCCGGCCGGCGCTGAGCGCCGCGGCCGCGGCGGCCAGCGTCATGCCGAACAGGAAGAGCGTGATGCCGACCGGCTGCCCATAGAAGAAGAAATCGGCCAGCGCGGCAAGCAGCACGGCAACGCCGAGGCGCGCGCAACTGCCCGGCGCGGCGGTAGGCAACGATGTCATGATCGGGCTTTCTCAGCGGCTTTGATCCGGCCGGGGGGCGGAGATTTGCGGATGAGGGAAAGAGAGTCGCCGAACGCGGCGGATCGATGAGCCAGCAACCGTCATTGCGGAGGGGCAGGGACCAACGGGGCTTTCGCGCTCTTGCATGCGCCCTTTTCGCCGGCCGAAATGCAGGCAGCGAGGCGGGTCCGAGGAGATTTTCCGCAATGTTGTGCAGTTTTTGTGCAGGGCAATCGCTTCAGCCAGATGAAAGTTTTCAATTTGTGTCGGAGACGCTAATTGTCGAAGTCGTCGCCGCCCCTCATCGCCCTGCCGGGCACTTCTCCCCGTATAGAGACGGGGAGAAGTGACCGGTCGCAACCGTGGCGTGTATTCTACAACGCTGGAAATTGGCGAAATCATTGAGAGCGCGCCCCTCTCCCCGTCACTATACGGGGAGAGGATGCCGGCAGGCAGGTGAGGGGCAGCACCAACGCCTGAAGATAGGGAAAATTCAACCTGAGGCGATTGGCCCGGTAGAAGCCAGACGGGTTGCTTCGATCGCCTCCAGGCGGCATAGATCAGGCATGACTGAAACCTGCCGCCCGCGCCGCTCGGTGCTTTACGTCCCGGCCTCGAACGACAAGGCGCTGGCCAAGATCTCGTCGCTGGCCTGCGATGCCGTCATCATCGATCTCGAAGATGCCGTCGCCCCGGCCGACAAGGTTTTTGCGCGCGAAAAGCTGGCTGATATTTTCGCTCACCGCGCAAACCTGCGCTGCGAAATGGTCGTGCGCATCAACCCGCTCTCCAGCGAATGGGGCGCCAGGGACTTGCTGGCGGCGGCAAGCTGCGAGCCCGACGCCATCCTGCTGCCCAAGGTCGACACGCCGCGCGACGTCCTGGAAGCCGGCGACGTCCTCGACGACAATTTTTCACCCGACGAGGTAAAACTATGGGCGATGATCGAGACGCCCAAGGCGCTGCTCAACATCGGCCCGATTGCCGAGCTTGGCCGCGATCCGGCCTCGCGGCTGGTCTGTTTCGTTGCCGGAACGAACGACCTGGTCAAGGACACCGGCATTCTCGCTACGCCCGACCGGCGCTATCTCACGCCATGGCTGATGCAGATGGTGCTCGCAGCACGCGCCGGTGGCCTCGACCTGCTCGACGGTGTCTTCAACGATTTTCGCGATCTGGAGGCTTTTGCGCGCGAATGCACGGAAGCAGCCGCCATGGGGTTCGACGGCAAGTCGCTGATCCACCCGGCCCAGATCGATGCCGCAAACCGCGCCTTTGCGCCATCTGCCGAAGCGGTGGCCGAAGCGCGTGCGGTCAAGGAGGCCTTCGCGCTTGCCGAAAATGCCGGCAGGCAAGTCATTGCGCTGAATGGAAAGATGCTCGAACGGCTGCATCTGGCGCAGGCCGAAAAACTGCTGGCGAAGGCGACCGCCAGCGGGGCATGATTGGCAACTTATCACAGGAATGAAAAATGAAACTCTACCGCTTTCTGTCCGGCCCGGACGATTCCAGCTTCTGCCACAAGGTGACGGCAGCGCTAAACAAGGGCTGGCACCTGTTCGGCTCGCCAACCTATTCCTACGACAAGCAGACCAAGGTCATGCGCTGCGGCCAGGCCGTGGTGAAGGATGTCGAGGGCCAGGAATACGGCCCTGGCACCAAGCTCAGCGATTGGTAGATTTGCACAGCTCGACGCAGGGTGCGTTGAGATTCAGGTCAGGCCGCGCCGGAGTCGAAGACGGGCGCGAAGCGACCAGACTGGGTAGTTTCCGAGAACCGGAGCGGAGCGTACTTTTGGGTACGTGAGCACAGGAAGCGCAGGGAACTGCCATTCGCAGGCCGGCATCACCTGAATATCAGCACAGCCTATTCGGCTGCCTCTTCGATCCGCTCCATATCGTCATCCGACAGGCCGAAATGGTGGCCGATCTCGTGGATCAGCACATGGGTGACGATATCGCCCAGCGTCTCCTCGTTCTCGGCCCAGTAATCGAGGATGGCGCGGCGGTAGAGCGTGACGCGGTTCGGCCCCTCGCCGGTCTGCGGATTCCAGCGCTCGGCGATGCCGCGCCCCTCGAACAGGCCGAGCAGGTCGAAAGGCGTTTCCAGCGACAAATCGTCCATGATCTCGTCGGTCGGGAATTCGGCGATCTGGATGACGATCTCGCCGGTCAGCTTGCGAAACTCCTCCGGCAGATGGGCGTAAGCTTCTAGCGCCAGGAACTCCATTTCCTCCATCGACGGCGAAAGCTCGTCGTGCCAGGTACGGGTTTTGTAGATGCGGGCCATGCTTTGTCCTTCTGATCCCGGCATATAGGCTTTCGCGCCGGACTCGGCAATTGGCCGGGTTGCCGCCTTTCGCTGACAGGAATAAATTCCCCATGACTCCGCTTGACTCTTCGGCCGCCCTCTGGAATCTATTAGAACATAACAGGAACAATTGTGAGTGGAAGCTGACCGTCATGGCGACAAGCGCCGTGGCGCGGGAGACTGTTTTTGCCCTGCGCCGCCAGATCGCGAAGATCGAGGGAACGCTGCCCGAGCGCCTGCAGGCGCCGGCCGGCGCAGCCCCCGTTGATGCGCCCCAGGATCCAACAGCTGATGTCACGCCCAAAAATATCCCGCCCAAAAATCTGACAATCGTCCGCCGCGGCCTCGCCGTGGCGCCGCCCGATGCGTTTGTGCGCACCGGCGCCGAAGATCTCGATACTGCGCTCGGCGGCGGCCTGCCGAAGGCGGCGCTGAGCGAGATCCATGGCGCCGCGACCCGCGATGCCGGAGCAGTCGCCGGCTTCGCCCTGTCGCTCGTCAGCCTGATCCTCAAACAGGGACCGCGACTGCCGGTCCTGTGGATCGGCACCGCGGAAATCTTCCGCGAGGCCGGCTTCCCCTATGCCACAGGGCTTCATCGCCTTTTCGGCATCGAGCCGGAGCAATTGCTGTTTTCCGAGGCGCCAAGGCTCCTCGACGCGCTGTGGACCGCCGAGGAGGCCGCCCGGATGACGGCGCTCGCCGCCGTCATCCTCGAAATCCGCGGCAGTCCGCAGCGGCTGGACCTCACCGCGACGCGGCGGCTGCACGCCCGGGCACAGAGCGCCGGCCGGCCGGTGTTTTTGCTGCGCCAGGCCGGCGAACCCGAGCCGACGGCGGCACCCGTCCGCCTCGTCCTGTCGGCGGCGCCGTCGGCACCACGCGAGACGATCGCCGGGCCGCTCGCCGGCTCGATCGGCCGCCCCGCCTTCACCGTCAGCATCGGCAAGAGCCGCACCGCCTTGCCAGGACAATTCACACTGGAGTGGAACCCCGATGAACACATTTTCGAGGAAAGAAGGACCGGGGAAAGACGCGTCAGGCACGAACCGGCAGCGAATCCTGTCCCTGTGGTTTCCGCATCTCGCCGCGGAAAGGATCCTGCGCCAGCGTCTGGGGCGGTCCTGGCGTTCGCGGCCGTCGGATCACCTGCCGCTGGTGATCAGCCATCGCCAGGCGAACGCGCAGCGCATCGCCGCCCTCGACGAGCGGGCTGAGGCGCTTCACCTGAAGCACGGCATGGGCATAGCCGACGCGCGCGCCATGCATCCGTCGATCGACGTCGTGGAAGCCGATCCCGAGGCCGACCGCCGCCTGCTCGAAAGCCTCGCCGACTGGTGCGACCGCTACACCCCGCTGGTGGCGATCGACGCAGCCGATGGCCTGTTCCTCGACGTCACCGGCTGCACCCATCTTTTCGGCGGGGAACGGGCGATGCTGGACGACATCCTGTCGCGCTTTTTCCATCAGGGTTTCGATGTCCGCGCCGGCCTTGCCGCCACACCAGGTGCAGCCTGGGCGGCAGCGCGGTTTTCTGGTGATCGCATCGTCCCCGGTGGCGAGGAGGAAGCGCTTCTCGCGCCCTTGCCGCTGGCGGCGCTGCGCATCGAGCCTGACATCCGCGCCAGCCTGGAAAGCGTCGGCCTGCGCACGGCGGGCGCCGTCATGGCAGCACCGCGCGCGCCGCTCGCCCGCCGCTTCGGCAGATCGCTGCTTTTGCGCCTCGACCAGGCGCTCGGCCGCCTCGACGAGGCGGTGTCGCCGCGCCTGCCGGTGGCGCCGCTTTCGGTCGAACGCCATCTCGCCGAACCCATCATGCTGACCGACGAAATAGAGCGGCTGGTGAAAATGCTGGCGACGACATTGAAGACGGACCTCGAACGCCGCGGCGAAGGCGCAAGAAGGCTGGCGCTGCTGCTCTTCCGCGTCGACGGTGCCGTCAGCCGCATCGCCGTCGGCACCTCGCGGCCGTTGCGCGAGCCGCTGCTGATCCAGAAATTGTTCCACGAGAGGCTTGCCGCGCTCGAACAGGATATCGATGCCGGCTATGGCTTCGATCTCGTGCGCCTCTCGGTGCTGTCGGCCGCGGCCTTCGACATGCAGCAGGCGGATCTGACCGGCGAGACGCGCGACGACGACGCCGACATCGCCCTTTTCGCCGACCGCATCCGCGCCCGGCTCGGCGACAGCGCGGTTTTGAAACCGGTTGCCGTCGAGAGTCATCTGCCCGAGCGCGCCGTCGCCACGCATCCCTATGCGGAGGCGCCGCAAAGGGTCTCTGCGCCGAAGCAGCCGGGCAAGATACAAGACACCAAGCCTGTCTTTCCGCCGGAACGGCCGATCCGGCTGTTCCGCTCGCCCGAGCCGATCGAGGTGCCGGCCACCGAAATGCCAGAAGGACCGCCGCTGAACTTCCGCTGGCGGCGCGCGCTCTACCGGGTGGCGCGCGCCGAAGGGCCGGAACGCATCGCCCCGGAATGGTGGCGGGAGGCAGCGGGGCAGGAAACGACCCGGGATTATTTCCGCATCGAGGATAGCGACGGCCGCCGTTACTGGCTTTATCGCCAGGGTCTCTACGGCGCCTCGCAGGCGGCGCCGCGCTGGTTCATGCACGGGGTCTTCGCATGAACGCGCTGGCGGTCGTCCCCTATGCCGAATTCGGCATCCAGTCAAATTTCTCGTTCCTGCGCGGCGCCTCGAAACCGGAGGAGCTGGTGGTCGCGGCAAAGTTTTTGGGCTTTTCGTCGATCGGGCTTGCCGACCGCAACACGGTGGCTGGCGTCGTGCGCGCCTGGCAGCAGGCCAAGGTGGAAGGTCTTTCCTGTCATCCCGGCTGCCGCCTGGTTTTTTGCGATGGCACGCCCGACGTTCTCGCCTATCCGCAGGACCGCAAGGGCTGGGGCCATCTGTGCCGCATGCTGACGCAGGCCAATATGCGCGACGACAGCGAAAAGGGCGCACCGCTGCTCTATCGCGACGACCTTTTCGAATGGGGCGATCGTATGTCGCTGGCGATCCTGCCCGATCTGTCGACGCCGGCCGAGGATCTCAGGCTGATCAGCCGCCTGAAAGATCGCTTCGGCAAGACCCTGCGGCTTGCCGTTTCGCCGGATTATCACGGCAACGACCGCTACCGTATCGAGCAGGCGGCTGCCATGGCCGAGGCATCAGGCATTCCGCTGATGGCGACCAACGACGTTCTTTACCATACGTCCGAACGGCGCCGGTTGCAGGACGTGCTGACGGCGATCCGCCTCAACGTGCCTGTTGCCGAAGCCGGGCTGGAACTGGCGGCCAATGCCGAGCGCCATTTGAAGCCGCCAATGGAGATGGCGCGGCTGTTCCGGCGGCATCCGCAGGCACTGGCGCAAACGCAGCACTTTGCCGGCGAATTGAGCTTCTCTCTCAGTGACCTCCAATACAACTATCCCGACGAACCGACGGAATCGGGCCTCGGGCCCCAGGCCGAACTGGCAAGGCTGGCTCGGGAGGGAGCCGCGATACGCTACCCCTCGGGCGTTCCCGCCGATGTGACCAGGCGCATCCGCGAGGAGCTCGCTTTGATCGAGCGCCTGAATTACGCGCGCTATTTCCTGACTGTCTACGACATCGTCAAATTCGCCCGCAGCCATGGCATACTCTGCCAGGGACGTGGCTCCGCGGCCAACTCGGTGGTCTGCTATTGCATCGGCATCACCGAAGTGGGGCCTGAGCGGATCGATTCGCTTTTCGAGCGCTTCATTTCCGAGGAAAGAAACGAGCCGCCCGACATCGATGTCGACTTCGAGCATGAGAGACGCGAGGAGGTCATCCAGTATATCTACTCGAAATACAGCGCCAAGCGCACCGCGCTTGCCGCGGCCGTCGTCAGCTACCGGGGCCGCTCGGCGATGCGCGAAGTGGCCAAGGCGATGGGCCTGTCGGACGATGTCAGGAGCGCGCTGTCCAGCTCGATCTGGGGCTGGTCGACCTCGGAGCTCGGCGAAAAGGAGACCGGGGCCGGCGGCCTAGATCAGACCGATCCGTCGACAAGGCAGGTGATCGAATGCGCCAACGAGATCATGGGCTTTCCCCGTCATTTGTCGCAGCATGTCGGCGGCTTCGTCATCACCAGGGACCGGCTCGACGAGATCGTGCCCATCATCAAGACGGCGATGGACGAACGCAAGATGGTCGAGTGGGACAAGGACGATCTCGACGCGGTGAAAATCCTGAAAGTCGACGTGCTGGCGCTCGGCATGCTGACCTGCCTGCAGCGCGCCTTCACGCTGCTTGAAGATCATTATCCCGATGCGCGCGATGATTTTGGCCGGCCCTATGTGCTGGCCACCCTCCCTGCCGAGGACAAACATGTCTACGACATGATCTGCCGCGCCGACACGATCGGCGTCTTCCAGATCGAATCGCGCGCCCAGATGTCGATGCTGCCGCGGCTCAGGCCGAAAACATTCTATGACCTCGTCATCGAGGTGGCGATCGTGCGGCCCGGCCCGATCCAGGGCGACATGGTCCACCCCTATCTGCGCCGCCGGCAGGGCAAGGAAAGGCCCGAATATCCCAAGCCGGAACTGGAAGAGATACTCGGCAGGACGCTGGGCGTGCCGCTGTTCCAGGAACAGGCGATGAAGATCGCCATCGTCGCCGGCGGCTTCAGGCCAGGCGAGGCCGATGAACTGCGCCGCGCCATGGCCACCTTCAAGCGCACCGGCACGATCGGCAATTATCGCAAGCGGATGGTCGACGGCATGATTTTGCGGGGTTACGAAAAGGACTTCGCCGAGCGCTGCTTCAAGCAGATCGAGGGTTTTGGCGAATATGGCTTTCCCGAAAGCCATGCCGCCTCCTTCGCCCTGCTGGTCTATGCCTCCTGCTGGTTCAAGACCTTCTATCCCGACGTGTTCTGCGCCGCGATCCTGAATTCCCAGCCGATGGGATTTTATCAACCGGCTCAGCTTGTCCGCGACGCGCGCGACCATGGCGTTGAAATCCGCGAGGTCGACGTCAATTTTTCCGGTTGGGATTGCGCGCTGGAAGAAGTGCCTTTCGATCCAACCCGCATTCTCGACCGCCATGCCCTAATGCGCGGCGTCATCCGGACCAATCATGCCGTCCGGCTGGGCTTTCGCCAGGTCAAAGGCCTGTCGAAGGAGCGCATGGAGGTGTTTGTCGCCAGACGCGGCGACGGCTACGCATCCGTTCGCGATGTCTGGCTGCGCTCGGGCCTCCATGTCGATGAGATCGAGAAGCTGGCGCAAGCCGACGCTTTCCGTTCGCTCGGCCTCGACCGCCGCGACGCCCTGTGGGCGGTCCGCGCGCTCGACGGCAGGAGTGCCACGGAGACCCTGCCGCTGTTCGACCGGCCGGCGATCCGCTTGCGCGATCTCGAGCCCGAGACCAGGCTGCCGACAATGCCGCTCGGCGAGCACGTCGTCCACGACTACCGTTCGCTCGGCCTGTCGCTGAAGGCGCATCCGTTGGCCTTTCTGCGCCAGCGGCTGGACCGTTCCGGCGTCACCCCCAATGCGCGCCTCGGCCAGGTTCGGGACGGCAAGCGCGTTTCGGTAGCCGGCCTTGTCCTGGTGCGGCAGCGGCCGGGCAACGCCAAAGCGATTTTCCTGACGCTGGAAGACGAGCAGGCGGTCGCCAACGTCATTTTTTGGGAAAGGACCTTCAACCGCTACCGGCCCATTGTCATGGGCGCGCGGCTGATCCGCGTCACCGGCAAACTGCAGTCGGAATCGGACGTCATCCATATCGTCGCCGACAAGGTCGAGGACCTGACACCCTGGCTGTCCGTGCTTTTGCACGCACATGCCGTGCAGAACGATCGGCAGGACATTGCGACGCTATCGGGGAAGGCAGAAATGGTCATGCCGAAGGGGCGTAATTTTCAATAGGGGATACGGTGCGGCGGTGCACAATCCTGAATGCCCGGCGGGACAGCGCCCCCCTCTGCCCTGCCGGGCATCTCCCCCTCAAGGGGGGAGATTGTCTGTCGCGGCCGGCCTCGGCAATCTCCTACGTCGTAGGAAAGGCGCTGCAGGCGAAGCTGCCGATCTCCCCCCTTGAGGGGGAGATGGCCGGCAGGCCAGAGGGGGGTGCGAGCGCCGACACCCGAATATGTTCAGGACGGCCCGCTCAACCGCGGCGGCGGCAATCCGTCGTCGAAGGGGAGCGAGCGTGCTTCCGAAGGCAGCATGATCGGGATGCCGTCACGCACCGGATAGGCAAGCCGTGCGACCCTCGAGATGAGCTCGTTGCGCTCCGGATCCCAGCTAAGCGGTCCCTTGGTCAGCGGGCAGGCCAGCAATTCCAGCAGCCTGGGATCGACATTGACCTTCTTTCCCTCACGCCCATCCACCATTTTGTCAGTCCTCTCGTTCGTCCTCAGTCTTCGTGCGTTGACGCTGCCCCTCACCTGCCTGCCGGCATCCTCTCCCCGTACGTGACGGGGAGAGGGACGCTCTCATCGGTGGTTTCGCCAATCACCCGCGTTGCAGAACGTCCGCCAAGGCTGCCGACAGCCCCTTCTCCCCGTCCCTATACGGGGAGAAGTGCCCGGCAGGGCGATGAGGGGCGGCGCCGACTTCCGCAATTGGCTTCTTTTTCCACCCTTCTACTGCAAGCTCGAGCCGAAATCCTCGTTCTCGCGTGCCAGCGCCATTTCGGTGATGGCGATCAGGGTTTCGGCGCGTGTCTTCAGGTCGGCCGCTTCGAGCAGCGCCTGTTTCTCGGCCGGCCCGTAGGGCGCCATCATCGACAGCGCATTGACCAGCATGGCGTTTTCGGCGCGGCTGACGCTTTCCCAGTCGGCTTCAAGATCGTTGGCCTGCAAATAGGCGCGAAATGCCTTGAGCAGCGCCGGCCGGTCGATCTCGGCCTCGGCTTGATCTTCGTCGAGATCGGTGAGAAAGGGTGCAAACCGGCACTGGCGGAAGGGCGTCTTGACCACAAGCTCCTGCACGATGCGGAACCGGCACACACCTTGCAGCGAAATCAGGTAGCGGCCGTCGCCGCTCTCGGAAAGCGCGATGATACGGCCGGCGCAGCCGACATTGCAGAGCGCCGGCTCGCCGTCGGGACGCCGCGCGCCGTCGAGGCTGGGCTGTATGACGCCGATCAGCCGCGATCCGGCGATCGCCTCATCGACCATCTCCAGATAGCGCGGCTCGAAAATGTTGAGCGGCATGCGGCCGCCCGGCAGCAGCAAGGCCCCTTCAAGCGGGAAGATCGGCACCGTCGGCGGCAAATCCGTATCGAGCCGGTAATGCGCGTTTCCCGCCTGCACTTCAAACCTCCGCTCGCTCCCTCAAGAAGCGCATCAAGCCCGCCCATCCCTTCGCAACCTGACCAAAATCGTCACCAGGCCCAAAATCGTCACCAGGCAAAGAACGGATCGGTCAGGCCTCCTAATCTGGCGCAGCCGTTGTCGACCGCAAGGCCATCAGGCAAAAACAGCTTGGTGCTGCGCTCAGGAAAACAGCAGCGACGACAATTTGCGCCGCGCCGCCAGCGTTGCCTCGTCAGTCATGCCCCAGGCCTCGAAGAACTGCAGCAACTGCGTCTTGGCGCCGTCGTCGTTCCACGAGCGATCGGCTTTGACGATCGCCAGCAGATTGTCGGCTGCGGCCATGCGCTCGCCGTTGGCGTTCTGGATCATGGCAAGCTCGAAACGTGCCTGATGATCGCCGGGGTTCTCGGCCAGGCGCCGCTCGAGCTCGGCCGGATTGCCAAGTGCTTGTGCCTGCGCGGCGAGAGCCATCTTGGCGCGCACGGCGGCGAGCGGCGGCGCATCCTTTTTTGCTTCCGGCGCCCGCGCCAGCACGGCTTCGGCACCCTCGGCATCGCCGGCCTCGAACAGCAGATCGCCCAGCCCGGCAATCGCCTCGATCGTCTCCGGCGCCTGTTCCAGGATCGCGTCGAAAATGTCCGCCGCGGTCTGCACATCGCCGGCGGCGCGCGCCTCCGCGGCCGCGGCAAGCGCCTCGGCCACCTGCGGCGCACCATTGCCCTTGCCGCCGACCTTCTGGATGAAGGCGGCGATCTGGCTCTCGGGAATGGCCCCCATGAAACCGTCGACCGGCTGGCCGTCCTTGAATGCGATGACTGCCGGTATCGACTGGATGCCGAGCTGTCCGGCGATCGAAGGATGGTCGTCGATGTTCATCTTGACCAGCTTGACCTTGCCGCCGGCGGCGGTGACCGCCTTTTCCAGCAGCGGCGTCAGTTGCTTGCAGGGCCCGCACCATGGCGCCCAGAAATCGACCAGCACCGGCTGACGGCGCGATTCCTGGATGACGTCGGCGGCAAATGCTGCCGTCGTCGTCTCCTTGATGACGTCGGCAGCGACAGGCGGGTCGCCAAGCGCGACTTTCGCGGGGCTTGCCTCAGTGCCGCCATACTGCACAGTGGTGGCATACTGTCCGCCATTGCTGCCAAACGGGCCGCCAAATTGATTGTTGTCGCTCATCTCGTGCCCTTTCGGTCGCCGCCCGGCCGCCAGCCCGGCGCAACATCCTTAATTCTCACTCAGAAGTCGGTATATCGTCATCCATGTGGCGATCATGCCGTGACTTTCAAGATAACAGCATCATGCCCGGTTGCCTCGACGAATTTGACCAGGTCGGCGGCGGCGATCGATGTCGTTGCCTCGTTGGTCAGCGGATGGGCGTTGATGACGGCATGGCGCATCAACTCCTGGTCGAGAACGACCTTGACCCGTAACTGCGTGTCGTTGATCAAGCCGAACACGGTGACCGCCCCCGGAACGACGCCGAGAAGCTCCATCAGCATCTCCGGCTTGCCGAAGGACACGCGCCCGGCGGCGCCGATGATTTGGTGGATCTGCTTGAGATCGACCACCGCCTCCTCATCGACGCTGACCAGGAAGAAATTGTCCTTCCTGTCCTTGAGGAACAGGTTCTTGGTGTGCCCGCCGGCGATTTCCCCGCGCAGCGCCTGCGAATCGGCGACCGTGAACAGCGGCGGATGGCGCAGGATCGAGACCTCGATCCCGAGATCGGCAAGAAAGGCGAAAAGCTCGGCTTCGGTTTTCGGCATGTCGTTTCTGTCGGACTTTCTTGTTGTCGCGCGTTTGGATCATGCCGTTTACGGCCAATGACGCGGCCGAGACAAGACCGTTGCGCGGCAAGGCTGCCGATTGCGTTCCTGTCCGCGCCAGGGAAGGCTGGTTTGCGCCGCCGGGTGCGGCCCAAAAAACCTGCGATTTCCCTGTTGCAATCGCCGCGCCCTTCAGCCATATAGGCTCGGCTTGCGGCCCAAAAGCCGCGCGAGCGGGTGTAGCTCAGGGGTAGAGCACAACCTTGCCAAGGTTGGGGTCGAGCGTTCGAATCGCTTCACCCGCTCCAGTTTCCCAAGCGGGAAACAAGCATCGAAAAGCCGCGGTTCGCCGCGGCTTTTTCGCTTTTGGGCTGCACGGCACCAGCCAGCCGACGCCGAATAAAATTGCAAATCATGTGTGCGCGGCGGCGCATCGTAGCATCGAGATTCTTGGTCGGTTGGCGGGCTCCTTCATCTGTTCGGCCGATGCCCTGGGCCAAGAAAAAGCCGACATTCAAGTCCGATCCTAAGGGATCCCCTGGAACGGTCCTGCCCCTACAGACGGTCCAGAAAGCACCACCGGCCTCAGGGCCGGTGGTGCATTGTTGCGTGGGCGCCAAACCAAACCGTGACCGCCTTGATGTTCGGCGCCCGGGTCCCGGCCATGTCTTGTGCATCGACTATCGGGCGCCCGCGCCTCTGCGAAAATCCGACGGCGACATGCCGGCCAGCTTGCGGAACGACTTGTTGAAGGCGCTGAGCGAGCCGAAGCCGGAGTCCATGGCGACGCGCAGCACGTTGGCGTCCTGGTGCATCAGCAGCGCCTGGGCGTAGCTGAGCCGCAACAGATTGACATATTCGTTGAGCGTCATGCCGGTCGACTTCTTGAAAACGCTCATGGCGTATTTGGGATGGATGTCGGCCGCCGCCGCGATGTCGACGCAGTCGATGTCGTAGAGGAAATTCTCGGCGATGAAGTCGCACATGCGCCCGACATTGCGCAGCGATTGCTGGTCGAAGGGGCTGCCTGCTTCCTGCTCGATCGGCGTTTCGGGCACCAGCCGGTAGGGTTCGAAGCGCACCCGCTCCAGCCGCAGCAAGAGTTCGTTGACGGCGTGCTCGGCCTTGCCCGCATCGCCCGAGCGGACGTAGCGGTTCCAGCGCTCGAAATTGTCGCTGTCGGACCGGTCGGTGGCATTGGTCACCAAGGTCGCGCCGGTCATCAGCCGGTTGCGGACTTCGGCGGGCAGGTGCAGCCGGAAGAAGTGCACCAGCGGCAGATGCGCGCCGGCATAGACGGCATCGTCCGACGCATCGTCCATCTGGTGCGGCAGGCCGCCCCAGAACAGGCACATGTCGCCGGCCGAAAGCGCGATCTCGTGCTCGTCCATGCGGTAGTGCACGGCGCCGCGGACGATGAAATTCACCTCGACCTGGGCATGCCAATGCGGCTTCAGCATCACCAGGGGCTGGGTGTGAAACATCTGCAGCAGCAGCGGCAGACCCTCCACGCTGCTGGCGCCGGGCTGGTAAAACGGCCTTTCCGGCATCTTACTTTCCGCCCATTCTTTATTCCCTTTGTCGCGGACAAGCCTTCGCCAGCGCCTAGTCTAGCCATGCTCGCGAAGAGAGAGCAAATGAAATGGGAGGATTTCAATGCGCATCACACTGACCTGCGCCGCGTTCGCGCTTGCCTTGGGCTCAGCCCCGGCCTTTGCGCAATCCGGCGAAATCACGATCTGGAGCTGGAACGTCGCCGCTTCGTCGCTGAAGGCCACCATAGAAGGTTTTAACAAGCAGTTCCCCGACATCAAGGTCACGGTCCAGGATCTCGGCAACCAGCCGACCTATGACAAGTCGATCGCCGGCTGCGCCGCCGGCGGAGAGGGGCTGCCGGACATCGTGACGATCGAGAACGGTGAGGCCGAGAACTACTGGAGCCAGTTCCCGGACTGCTTCGTCGACCTCCATACGCTCGGCTATACCGCCGAAGACCAGGCAAAATTCCCCGATTTCAAGCGCACCGAGCTCGAAGTGGAAGACAAGGCCTATGCGATGCCGTGGGATTCCGGCCCGGTGGCGATGTACTATCGCCGCGACTTCTATGAGAAGGCCGGCGTCGACCCGACCTCGATCAAGACCTGGGACGATTTCATTGCCGCCGGCAAGAAGATCCAGGAGGCCAATCCCGGCGTGACGATGACCAACGCCGATTTCAACGGCGACTCCGAATTCTTCCGCATGATCGCCAACGAGCAGGGCTGCGCCTATTTCGCCGCCGACGGGCAGTCGATCACCGTCAACCAGCCGGGCTGCGTGGCGTCGATGACCAAGATCAAGGAGATGAAGGACGCCGGCATCATCACCTCGGCCGATTGGGGCACCAAGATCACCAACAACACCGCCGACAAAGTCGCCAGCCAGATGTATGGCGGCTGGTACGAGGGCACCCTACGCACCGAGTCGCCCGACGGCAGCGGCAAATGGGGCGTCTACCTGATGCCGAGCCTCACCGCCGACGGCCCGCGCGCCGCCAATCTCGGCGGTTCCTCGCTCGCCATCACCTCGGTGTCGAACAACAAGGAAGCCGCCTACGCCTACCTGAAATACTCCCTCGCGACCAACGAGGGCCAGATAGCGATGCTGAAGGGTTTTGGCCTGGTGCCGTCGCTGATCTCGGCGCTCGACGACCCCTATGTCTCCGAAGGCCAGCCCTATTGGGGCGGCCAGGCGGTGTGGAAGGACATTCTTGGCACCTTGCCGAAAGTCGTCCCCAGCCGCGGCACGCCGTTCCAGAGCGACGCGGAAATCATCGTCCGCGCAGTGCAGACCAAATATCTCGGCGGCGGCTACCCCGACGCCAAGGCGGCGCTCGACGATGCCGCAAGCCAGATCGCCTCGGCGACCGGCCTGCCGGTCGAAGAGTGATCTGAACGCGACTCCCCTTCTCCCCTTGTGGGAGAAGGTGGCCTCGCGAAGCGAGGTCGGATGAGGGGTGTTCCAGGAACACCAACGTCTCATTCCGTCCAGCACCCCTCATCCGTCTTGGCGCTGCGCGCCAATCCACCTTCTCCCACAAGGGGAGAAGGCAAGGCAGGCCGGTAAACCTAGAAACGGGAAGCGAAGGAGGCAACGATGCGCTATCAGAACGCCACGGCGTACCGCTTCCTGGCGCCCTATCTGCTGATCTTCTCGATCTTCTGGCTGTGGCCGATCATCAACTCCTTCCTGATCTCCTTCCAGGCGACGCGCACCGTGCCGTGGCGGTTCGCGCCGACCTTCAACTGGGGCCGGCTGATCGGCGACCCGGCCTTTTTCAACGCCTTGAAGAACACGCTGCTCATCCTCGCCATCCAGGTGCCGGTGATGATCACTTTGGCGATCGTCATGGCGGTGCTGCTCAATTCGCCGCTGCTCAAGGCCCGTGGCCTGTTCCGCTTCGCCTTCTTCGCCCCGGTCGTGGTCGGCGAAGTCGCCTATTCGGCGGTGTTCCGGCTGATGTTCAATCTCGACTACGGCATCATCAACAAGCTGCTGAACAGCGTCGGCCTGCCGCGTATCGACTGGTTTTCCAACGTCACCCCGGCGATGGCGGTGATCATGATCGCGGTGACCTGGCGCTGGGCCGGCTACAACGCTATCATCCTGCTCGCCGGCCTGCAGTCCATCCCCCAGGATGTCTATGAGGCGGCGACGCTGGACCGCGTCAGCAAGCTCAAGCAGTTCTTCTACATCACCCTGCCGCTGCTCAAGCCGATCATCGTGTTCTGCGCCGTGCTGTCGATCATCGGCACCATGCAGCTGTTCACCGAACCGTTCCTGATCACCGAGCGCGGCGGGCCGGGCGGCGGCACCGAAACGCTCGGGCTGCTGCTTTACCGCCAGGGTTTCAGGTCGCTCAATTTCGGCTACGCCTCGGCCATCGCCTACACCATGGCCGGGCTGGCGATCGCCATCTCGCTGGTGCAACTGTGGCTGACGAGGGAGCCGAAATGAGCTCACGTTCCGCTTCGAGCCGTTCCTCCTCCAGCCGCTCCTCCTCCAGATTGGGACGCAGCATCGCGCTGCATCTCTTCCTGACGCCGCTGGCGCTGATCTGGCTGTTTCCGCTGTGGATGATGGTGATCTTCTCGACCATGCCCGACAGGGGCATTTTCAGCCCCAGCATCGAGCTTTTGCCGCACGGCAGCTTCCTCGACAACGTCAACAACCTGCAGCGCGACACCAATTTCATCGGCGCCATCGGCATCTCGGTCTCGGTGGCGGTGACCTATACGTTCCTGTCGGTGCTGCTCACCTCGATGGCCGGCTGGGCGCTGGCGCGCTACCAGTTCTTCGGCAAGGGCGTCGTCGTCGCGATCATCCTCGGCACCATCACGCTGCCCTATGCTGTCGTGCTGATCCCGCAATTCATCATGGTGGCGCGCGACTTCAAGCTCGCCAACACCTGGGTGGCGCTGATCGTGCCGCCGCTGTTCAATTCGCTCGGCGTGCTGTTCATGCGGCAGAGCTTCTCGATGATGCCGGGCGATCTGTTCGATGCCGCTCGCGTCGAGGGGGTCAAGGAATGGCGGATCTTCCTGTTCGTAGCGCTGCCGCTGGCGCGGCCGATGCTGGCGGCGCTCGCCATCATCCTGTTCCTTGCCTCCTGGAACAATTATCTCTGGCCGCTGCTGATCAATTCCAAGCCCGGCGCGATGACGGCGCCGGTGGCGCTCGGCACGCTGATCGGCCTCACCAAAGTGTCGTGGGGCGGCATCATGGCGGGCGCCGTGATGCTCACCGTGCCGATGCTCGTCGTGTTCGTGCTCTTGCAGCGCCATTTCGTCGCCGGCATTGCCGCCGGCGCCATCAAATAGGATCAGCATGGCAGCGGTCACACTCAAAAATGTCGTCAAGCGCTTCGGCGTCTTCGAGATCGTTCACGGCGCGAACATCGACGTCGACGACGGCGAATTCGTCGTCTTCGTCGGCCCCTCCGGCTGCGGCAAGTCCACGCTGCTCAGGATGATCGCCGGGCTCGAGGACATCAGCGGCGGCGAGATCGCCATCGGCGGCAAGGTAGTGAACAATGTCGAGCCGGCCGACCGCGGCATCGCCATGGTGTTCCAGTCCTACGCGCTCTATCCGCATATGAGCGTCGAGCAGAATCTGAGCTTCGGGCTGAGGATGAACGGCAACCCGAAAGCCGACACTGAGCGGCGGGTGAAGCGGGCCGCCGAGATCCTGCGCATCGCCGAGCTGATGACGCGGCGCCCGCGGCAATTGTCGGGCGGCCAGCGCCAGCGCGTCGCCATCGGCCGCGCCATCGTGCGCGAGCCGCAGGTGTTCCTGTTCGACGAACCGCTGAGCAATCTCGACGCCGAGCTCAGGGTGCAGATGCGGGTCGAGATCTCGCGCCTGCATAAGGAGCTCGGCGTCACCATGATCTATGTGACGCACGACCAGACCGAAGCAATGACGCTGGCCGACAGAATTGTCGTGCTCAACGCCGGCAATATCGAGCAGATCGGCGCGCCGCTCGATCTCTATGACGACCCCGCCAACCGCTTCGTCGCCGGTTTCGTCGGCTCGCCGAAGATGAATTTTCTGGCGGCACAGGTGATCGGCAACGACGGCAATGCAACGCTCCTCGAACTCGCCAACCATGGCGGCGCTCGGCTGCAGAAACCGCTGTCGGGCGCCCCGCCTGCGGTCGGCGCCGAGGTCGTGCTCGGTGTGCGGCCGGAGCATTTCTTCGAGGCCGGCGAAGGCGATTGCGACATCGCCGTCAAGGCCGATGTCGCCGAGCACCTCGGATCGGTGAGCTACGTCTATGCCAATGCCGGACCAGAGGAACTGATCATCGAGCGCGAGGCGTCGCGGCAGCGGGCGACTGGCGACCACATGGTGGTGTCGATCAAGGCTGGCCAATCGCTTCTCTTTGACAAGTCAGGTGCTCGCATTCGCTAGCGCCCAAAAGCATGCCCTCGGGCGTGAACCGAGGGTGCGCAGCGGTTTGGGACAACGCCATGCACACCAAGACACGCAATTTTTCTTTCACCAACTCGCGACGCCGAGGCGACCCCAAGGAGATCCAGGAATGACGTCCGAACCACAAAAAATCCGCTGGGGCATTCTCGGGCCCGGCACCATCGCCAAGGCCTTTGCCGGCGGCGTCGCCCATTCGCGCACCGGCACATTGGTCGCCATTGGTGCGCGCAATCCCGGCAAATCAGGCCTCGCTGAAAACTTCCCCGGTGCCCGCATCCTCGACGGCTACGAGGCTCTGCTCACCGATCCGGACGTCGACGCAGTCTACATTTCGACGCCGCATCCCAGCCACGCCGAATGGGCGATCAGGGCGGCCGAGGCCGGAAAACATGTGCTTTGCGAAAAGCCGATGGGACTGACCGCTTTCGAAGCGGACGCGATGATCCATGCGGCGCGCAGGGCCGGCACCTTTCTCGGCGAGGCCTTCATGTACCGGCTGCATCCGCAGACGGCAAAGCTGGTCGACCTCGTCAGGTCCGGCGCAATCGGCGAGGTGCGCATGGTGAAATCGAGCTTCGGCTTCGCCATGCCTGGCTTCATGCCGGAGCACCGGCTTTACGCCAACGATCTCGCCGGCGGCGGCATTCTCGACGTCGGCGGCTACCCCGTTTCGATGGCGCGGCTGATTGCCGGGGCCGCATCGGGAAAGCCTTTCGCCGAGCCGGACAAGGTGGCGGGTGCGGCGCATCTCGGCCAGTCCGGCGTCGACGAATGGGCTTCGGCGCTGCTGCATTTTCCCAACGGCATCGTCGCCGAAGTCTCCTGCGGCATCTCGCTCGCCCAGGACAATGTCCTGCGCATCCTTGGTACCAAAGGCCGCATCGAGGTCGCGGATTTCTGGTATGCGAGCGGCAGGGAAGGCGGCACCGGCGAGATCCGCATCATCCGTTCAGGCGGTGAGGAGGTGGTCGAGGTCAGGGAAGACCGCTGGCTCTACGCTTTCGAGGTCGACGCCGCCGGCGAGGCGATCCTGGCCGGAAAGCAGGAGTTTGCCTGGCCGGGCATGGGCTGGGCCGACAGTCTCGGCAATCTGCGTGTGCTCGACAAATGGCGTGCCGCCATCGGGCTCGAATACGAGATCGAAAAACCCGAAAAACGCGTCGACACCATTTCTGGCCGGCGGCTGCGCTCCGGCGGCACCATCATTGCGAAGCGCGAAATTCCGGGCCTGCCGCGGCCGGCCTCGTGCCTGGCGCTCGGCTTCGAGGATTTTCGCACCTTCTCCTCCGGCATGATCCTGCTCGATGCCTATTTCGAAGCCGGCGGCAACGTCTTCGACACCGCCTTCATCTACGGCAGCGGCTACACCGAAACGCTGCTCGGCCAATGGCTGAAAAACCGCGGGGTGCGTGAGCAAGCGGTAGTCATCGGCAAGGGCGCGCACACCCCGCTCTGCTATCCCGATGTGATCGGCAAGCAGCTCACCCAGTCGCTCGACCGGCTGCAGACCGATCATGTCGACGTCTATTTCATGCACCGCGACGATCCCGACGTGCCGGTCGACGAATTCGTCGATGCGATGGACCGCGAGGTCAGGGCTGGCCGCATCCGCGGTCCGTTCGGCGGCTCGAACTGGGCGAGGGAACGCATGGACGAGGCGATTGCCTATGCCGAGCGGACCGGCAAGCAGAAGCCTGGCGCGCTTTCGAACAATTTTTCGCTGGCCGAGATGCTGGTGCCGATCTGGCCGGGTTGCGTCACCTCGTCGAGCGACGAATGGAAGGCCTGGCTGACCGCCCGGCAGATGCCCAATTTCGCCTGGTCGAGCCAGGGACGGGGTTTCTTCACCGGCCGCGCCGGGCGTGACCAGCGTGACAATGAAGAACTGGTCCGGGTCTGGTACTCCGAGAAGAATTTCGGCCGCCGCGACCGGGCGATCGAGCTCGCCAACCGGCTGGGCAAGAGCCCGATCCATGTCGCGCTCGCCTACGTCCTGGCCCAGCCGTTCCCGTCCGTCCCGCTGATCGGACCACGCACGCTCGACGAACTGGAGGACAGCCTGCAGGCCCTCGACATCGCGCTTTCGCCCGACGACATTGCGTGGCTGGATAGCGGATCGGATCAGCATCGACGCACGGGCTGAGGGGGGCATCGCTGCCCTTTCCTTCTCCCCTGGTGGGAGAAGGTGGATCGGCGCGCTGCGCCGAGACGGATGAGGGGTGCTGGACGGAGTGCGTCAGTGCCAAGCTGGAGCACCCCTCATCCGTCGCCTTCGGCGACACCCTTCTCCCACACAGGGGGAGAAGGGGAGGCGCGCGTCCCGTAACTCTCCAACTTGCGGTCGAACGGCGACCACGGCTCTAGTCATCGAGATCGTCTGCACCGCGACTACAGTGTTGTTTGAATTAGCTTTTCTATTTCTTGAAAAGCTTGTTGCTTTCCTACATACTTCGCAAACCGGCCACGCAAGCATGATAGAGGTCGAGCTCCACAAACGGCGGGGATGAGTCATGACCGAAGCTGAAGGCCATGCACGATTGACCTCGGACGGCGGCCCGGATGGACGCGATCATATCAGGCGCATCCCCGACATCATTTCGCTGGTCAAGGATTCTTACGGTGAATTGCGCCCGGCGGAGCGGCGCGTCGCCGATGTCGTGCTCGACGATGTCAAATTCGCGGTCGACGCCTCCAACGCCGTCCTCGCCCAGCGCGCCCAGGTCAGCGAACCCACGGTAACCCGGTTCTGCCGCGCCATCGGCTGCGAAGGGGTTCGCGATTTCAAGCTGAAGCTGGCGCAGAGCCTGGTCGTCGGCGCGCTCTATCTGAGCAAGCCGCCGCCGCTGAACGGCGACAATGGCATGCCGTTCTGGAATGCCGTGTTCGGCGAGGCCCGCCGGGCGCTGCAGGAGGCCGAACGGCAGCTTGATCCGGCGCAGCTGCTGAAAGCCGCCGAGCTCATCGCCAAGGCGCGCCAGGTCACGGTGTTCGGCCTCGGCGGCAGCTCTTCGGCGCTGGCGCAGGAGACCCAGTACCGGCTGTTCCGCTATGGCATCACCGTCGTCGCCCAATGCGACCACTATCTGATGCGGATGACCGCCTCGACCCTGAAGCCCGGCGACCTGGTGATCGCCATTTCGGCGACCGGACGCACCCGCGAAGTGATCGAGGCCGTCGAGCTGGCCAAGCATTACCGCGCCAATGCGATCGGCGTGACCGCGCCCGATACCGAGCTTGCCCGCGCCTGCGACGTCAGGCTGACGGTGGCGGTGCCCGAATATCCCGACACGCTGAAGCCGACCGCCTCGCGCTTCGCCTTTTTGGCCGCGATCGACCTGATGGCGGTGGCGGCAGCCTACAAGCTCGACGGCTCGGCCCGCGAAACCGTCCGCCGCATCAAATACAACGCCCAGATCCACAGGACGGGCAAGGAGATGGAGCCGCTGGGAGATTGAGCAGCGCGGCTACTTGCCTTCTCCCCTTGTGGGAGAAGGTGGCCGCGAAGCGGCCGGATGAGGGGTGCTCCAGCTTGGCACCAACGGCACTTCGGCCAACACCCCTCAACCGTCTTGGCGCTACGCGCCAATCCACCTTCTCCCACAAGGGGAGAAGGAAAGAAGCTGCGCCGACTCGAAGGAGAAAAAAATGCTCGACATGGCACCCTCAAAACAGGCGGCCTGCTGGCTTTCCTCTCTCTCCCGCGCCCTCGAGGCGGGGGACGCCGCGGCCGCGACCAATCTGTTCGTCGAGGACTGCTACTGGCGCGATCTGCTGACCTTCACCTGGAACATCAAGACGATGGAAGGCCGCGCGGCGATCCGCGACATGCTGGATGCCACTCTGGCGGCGACCAGGCCGACCGCCTGGCAGCTCAGTGGCGAGGCAAGCTCGCACGAAGGCATGATAGAGGCCTGGTTCAGCTTCGAGACGTCGTCGGCCTGGGGCCAGGGCATCATGCGCTTGGCAGACGGCAGATGCCGGACGCTGTTCACGGCGATGAGCGACCTCACGGGTTTTGAGGAGCGCAAGGGACCGGCGCGGCCGCAGGGTGTCCGCCACAAGGCCGACCCGGACCGCGAGACCTGGGCCGAGGCGAGGGCGCGCGAGACGCGTGATCTCGGTGCCATTGAGCAGCCCTATTGCCTGGTCATCGGCGGCGGCCAGGGCGGCATTATGCTGGGCGCACGGCTGCGGCAACTCGGCGTGCCGACCATCGTCATCGAGAAGAATGCGCAGGCCGGCGATTCCTGGCGCAACCGCTATCGCTCGCTCGTGCTGCACGATCCGGTCTGGTACGACCATCTGCCCTACATCCCGTTTCCGGAGAACTGGCCGGTGTTCACGCCCAAGGACAAGATGGCCGACTGGCTGGAAATGTACACGCGCGTCATGGAGCTCAATTACTGGACCTCCACAGAATGCATCAGCGCGTCCTACGACGAAGCCAAAAAAATCTGGACGGTCGAGGTCGAGCGCGCCGGCGAGCGCATCACGCTGATGCCAAAACACATCGTCTTTGCGACCGGCGCCTATGGCCCGCCGCGGCAGATCGACCTGCCGGGCGCCGCTGCGTTCCAGGGCGAAATCCTGCATTCCAGCCAGTATTTTAGCGGCGAGACATTCCGCGACAGACGCGTCGCGGTCATCGGCGCGGCGAGTTCGGGGCACGATGTCGCCGTCGACCTCTGGGAGAGCGGCGCTGCGGTGACCATGATCCAGCGCTCGCCGACGACGGTGGTGAAGTCAGACACGCTGATGGAAGTCGGCTTCGAGATCTTTTCGGAAAAGGCGCTGGCCCGCGGCATCACCACCGAAAAGGCCGACATGATCGTGGCCTCGACGCCGTTCGCGCTGCTGCCGCAAAGCCAGCGGGCGCTGTACGACATCATCAAGGCGCGTGACGCGGCCTTCTACGACCGCTTGCGCGGTGCCGGCTTCGCCATCGATTTCGGCGACGACGAGACAGGGCTGCTGATGAAGGCCTACCGCACCGGCTCGGGCTACTATATCGACGTCGGCGCGTCCGATCTGATCATCGACGGCGAGATCGGCGTCCGCAGCGGCGTCGAGATCAAGTCGCTGACGCCAACCGGAATCCTGTTCGACGACGGCAGCGAACTGGCGGCCGACGCGATCATCTCCTGCACCGGCTACCAGTCGATGAACGAGACCGTGGCGGCGATCGTCTCGCGCGACGTCGCCGACGAGGTCGGGCCGTGCTGGGGGATTGGCTCGGGCGTGAAAGGCGACCCGGGACCATGGCAAGGCGAATTGCGCAACATGTGGAAGCTGACGGCGCAGGAAGCGCTGTGGTTCCACGGCGGCAATCTGGCGCTGTCGCGCTTTTACTCGAAATATGTGGCGCTGCAGATCAAGGCGCGGATGGAAGGGATGGCGACGCCGGTCTATGGGTAGCAGCGCTCCTCTCCTTCTCCCCTTGTGGGAGAAGGTGGATTGGCGCGCAGCGCCAAGACGGATGAGCAACAGTGCTTCAAACGGAAGTCGGATTCCAGGGTTTGTTGGTGCGCACCATAGCGTTGAGGGTTGTGATGAGCTTGCGCAT
>NZ_JBVVQO010000057.1:0-32212 GCF_055811215.1 Mesorhizobium sp. WSM4819 | reverse complement strand
TCCTGCAATTCCAAAGCCGACCTCCGCCCTAATCAGCATGCCAGATCAACGGTTTGCGGATAGTTCACGGCCGACTAGAGCATCGACAAAAAAGCCCGGCGCATGGCCGGGCTTTCTGTCGAATAGAGACTTGTATCACTCGCCGTCGATCGCCGTGGCGATGCGGGCGATGGCCTGTTGATAGTTGCTCGCGTCATTCCAGCCGGCAATTGCACCGAGATTCGCCTGTGCGCTGGCACCCGCCTGCCAACCATGAGCCTTGAGGAAGTTGGCGGTGGAAGCCAACGCAGTGGCCTTGTCGCGCAAATTTCCGCTGCCGACCCCGTACTTCAAGACATTTCCGGGCAGGAACTGCGTATGGCCAATCTCGCCATGCATGGCGCCGACCGACGAGGCGCTCAGCGCGCCGCGATCAACCAGTTTCAGGGCTGCAACAGCATGCGGGTAGAAGAACTCCGGGCGACGGCAATCATAGGCAAGCGTTACAATGGCAGAGACCGTATTCTGCTTGCCCAAGAAGGAACCGAAGCCGGTCTCCATCCCCCAGATGGCGAGCAACACACCCGGCGTCACGCCGTAGGTCCGTTCGATCTTGTCGAACAGCGCCGCGTTCGACTTCTTCAGCGAACGGCCCTTGGAAATGATCGTGGACGCGCCACGGCGCTTCATGAAAGCGTCCACCGAGCCACCGAAAGCCTTGTGGATAGCGCGGTCGGCGGCGATCGTCCTTTTTGCGTAGGTCGCGCTAGCCAGAGCGGCCAGACCCTTCGAGCCTACACCGCTGGCCCTTGCTTCCTGCGCGAACTCCGCCTTCCACGCTTCGAAGCCCGCGCCCGTCTTGCCGCATTGGGCGGCCTGTGCCGCTGTTGCCGCCGCAAGCATCATCGATGCCGCCGCTGCGAAAATCTTTGCCTTGGCAAAAAATGCCATGTTGCTCTCCTGGTTGCCTGAATCTTGTCCCGAATACGAATTTGCCAGCGAAACGCCCGCTTGTCACCGTTGCAGCGACGTGCGTCCGCCTGGATGCAGTACGCTCCAACACTTTACAATCAGCGCATCGTGCTTTCCGAAAATCGGCACCGATTTTCGAGCCGATGCGCTAAGAACTCGTTTACGCATCCTCGCCGCAGCGCTGGCGATTGCCGGACAACTTGCTTACGATCAAGTAATTATTGTGGCGGGGGGCTAGAATATTCATGGAAGACGTTGACGTCGTGGTCATCGGCGCCGGCTCGGCGGGACTTTCCGCCGCCAGGACCCTGCGTGCGGCCGGCCTTTCCTTCAAGCTGGTCGAAGCGATGAACCGTATCGGCGGCCGCGCCTGGACCAGCGACCAGCATTTCGGCGTTCCTTTCGACATCGGCTGCGCCTGGCTGCACGCGGCCGACCGCAATCCCTACTTCCCCGAGGCGCAAGCTGGCCGCTGGACGCTTCATCATCACGACATGAATATCGACCATCTCTATTATCGCAACCGAAAGGCGAGCGAGGACGAAGAGGCCGCGATGAAGGCGGCCGATGTCAGGCTGTTCGAGCTGCTGGCGGCGCATGAGGTCAAGGTTGGTGACGACGACCGTCTTTCGGCGTTGCTCGCCAAAGGCCATGCGCCGCGCGCCGCCGCCACCTTTGCCGGGCCGATGGACTTTGGCGCCGACGAGGACGAGATATCGATCCGCGACTTTCAGGCCGCCGCCGATCTCGATCCGAACTACCTCACCAAGGAGGGGTTCGGCGCGCTGGTCGCCCGTTTCGGCGCCGACGTGCCGGTCGAGCTGTCGACGCCGGTGCGGAAAATCCTCTGGGACGTGCCCGGCGTCGCCTGCGTCACCGATCGCGGCACCATCCGCGCCAAGGCGGTCATCGTCACCGCCTCGCCGGCGGTGCTCGCCTTCGAGGAGATCGAATTCGCGCCGGCGTTGCCCGACAGGCATTTCGCTGCCTTCTTCGACCTGCCGATGGGCATGCTGACCAAGCTGCCGGTTGAGATCAGGGGCACAAGGCTCGGGCTGGCGCCGTTCGACGACCTGCTGATCGAGCGGCTGGCCAGGCACGACATCTACTTCCTTTGCTTTCCCTTCGACCTCGACCTGATGGTCGGCTTCGTTGGCGGCGATTTCGCCTGGGAGATGTCGGCGGCGGGCGAGGCGGCAGGCGTCGACTTCGTCGTCGACCGGCTGTGCGCCATCTTCGGCGGCGACGTCAGAAAACATGTCGGGCGCGCCATGATGACCAATTGGGGCGGCGAGCGGTTCGTGCGCGGCGCCTATGCGGCGGCCCGACCTGGCCGTTCGCAGGCGCGCGCCACGCTGATGCAGCCGGTGGCGGAAAAAATCTTCTTCGCCGGCGAGCATCTGGCCGGTCCGCTGATGCAGACCTGCGGCGGCGCCAGGCTATCGGGCGAGGCGGTGGCGAGAACGGTCGCCGCCCAGCTTGCGGCAAAATAGCAACAGCAGGAACGCCGGCCGCCGACAGGCGTTTGGGCGATATGCCGCTGCGCACTATATCCAGGGCCACATAATTTGAGACCTGGTGATTCGAGATTGGGATGAAGCTCTTCGATTGCCCGCATTGCGG
Organism: Mesorhizobium sp. WSM4819; assembly: GCF_055811215.1. Taxonomy (NCBI): domain Bacteria; kingdom Pseudomonadati; phylum Pseudomonadota; class Alphaproteobacteria; order Hyphomicrobiales; family Phyllobacteriaceae; genus Mesorhizobium; species Mesorhizobium sp. WSM4819. The sequence continues at coordinate 29,638 of NZ_JBVVQO010000057.1, read as the reverse complement.
CCACCGCCTCTATTTCGAGAACGCCCAGTGCCTGAACTGCGCCAGCTCCGTGCTCTACGATCCCGGGCATGCGCGCTTCGTGCTGTCTGGCGCCGGCGGCGTTTTCCAGTGCACCAATGCCGACGAGTGCGCCTGCAACTGGATGGCGGAACCTGGCCATGCCTTCTGCGGCGCCTGCGCGCTGAACCAGCTGATCCCGGACCTTTCGGTCGATGGCAACCGCCGTCGCTGGATCCGCGTCGAAGCGGCAAAGAAGCGGGCCATCTATTCGCTGCTCGCCGCCGGACTGCCGGTCGCGCCCAAGCGGAACGCCGGCGACGAGGCCGGCCTCGCCTTCGACTTCCTTGCCGATCCGATCGGTGGTCCGGGTGGCGCGCGCATCCTGACCGGCCATGACAACGGCCTGATCACACTCAATGTCGCCGAGGCGGATTCGGCCGAGCGCGAAAGACGGCGCGTCGAGATGGGCGAGAACTATCGCACGTTGCTCGGCCATTTCCGCCATGAGCTCGGCCACTATTACTGGGACCGCCTGATCCGCGACGACCCGCAACGGCTTGCCGCCTTCCGCACATTGTTCGGCGACGAGCGCGCCGACTACGAGCAGGCGCTGAAGGCCTACCATGCCAATGGCGCGCCGCCCGACTGGCAGCAGGACCACATTTCCGCCTATGCCTCGTCCCATCCCTGGGAGGACTGGGCCGAGACATGGGCACACCATCTGCACATCACCGATACGCTGGAGATGGTGCATGCGCTGAATTTCCCGCTCGGCCGGCTGGAAACGGTGGAGGCCAACGACCTGTCGCGGGGCGACACCGGCGGCGAGCTCCAGCCGGCGCCGTCTGAACCTGCCGCCGTTCCCGAACCGTTTGAAAAGATTCTGGCCCGCTGGCTGGTGCTGTCGGAAGCGTCCAACTCAATCAACCGCTGCATGGGCCTGCCGGACCTCTATCCCTTCGTCATCTCGGAGCTGACGGCACAGAAGCTGGCCTTCGTCCATGAACTCCTGACCGGTGTCGTGAAAGAAACCGGAACAAAACGTGAGCCGGCCGAGGCGTTTTAGCCGGAACGCATGAGGGCTTGTTTCGTTTTCGTTCGCGAGGGACCATCAACACGGAGCGAAACCATGAAGCGCATACTGTTTCCTGCTGTCGCCGGAGCGCTTGTCGCCATGTCCGGCACAGCCTTGGCCGATACCGCCGTTTCGGCGGTCGCCGATCTCAACATTCGCGCCGGCCCCGGGCCGCAATACCCGGTGATCGGCGTGCTCGCCGCCGGCCAGTCGGCAACGCTCGATGGCTGCATCCAAAACAGCAAATGGTGCACCATAGCCGAGGCCAATGGCCAGGGCTGGATCTATTCCGACTATGTGACGGCCGATTTCGGCGGCAACGAGGTCGTCCTGACCCGGCGCCCGGCCGACGCAGACATTACCATCGTCGAAGCCCCCGCCGATGTCGACGATCCCGACATCTATACCGGAGCGATCGTCGCTGGCGAGCCGATCGAGCCGATCAGGCGGCCGCCGGCCGAAGTCCGCACCTACATCGAGACCAACCGGGTCGACCCGGTTTATCTCGAGGGCGAGGTGGTTACCGGCGCGACCTTGCCCGATACCGTCGAGTTGCGCGAGATTCCGGACTATGACTACCGCTATGTCTATGTGAACGGTCAGCCGGCACTGGTCGACCCCGGCACCCGACGCATCATGTACGTCGAGCGCTGACGGTGCCGAACAGGGCAATCGCCTTGGACGAATGACGGAACTGTCGAAGTCGGCGCCGCCCCTCATCGCCCTGCCGGGCACTTCTCTCCGTATAGTGACGGGGAGAAGCGGCCTCGCTGGCGATCAGCGAAATCGTTGGGAGAGCGCCCTCTCCCCGTTCACGGGGAGAGGATGCCGGCAGGCAGGTGAGGGGCGGCGCCAACGCCGATTGCCGTGACGATTGCGCGGCACGACCCGATCGAATAGATCATGCGACCCGAAGCACCAGCCTGTGAGCCCGCGTGATAGACCCTGCCGCCTTCGAGCGCTATCGGCATACTCCCAACGCCAAGACGACCCTGCCGCGGCTCCTGCTCGGAACGGCGATCGTCGTCCTGTTCTGGGTCGCGACGACCGTCGCCGTGCTGTTCGGCGGCGCCTATTTCTTCGTCGTCTGGCAAGCATCGTCCGGCGCCCCGATGGAAGGAGGGGCGGTGCAGAATTTCATGGCCTCACCCGCCGGGATCCTCGCCGCGCTCGCCTCCTTCGCCGGAATCTGGCTCGGCCTGTGGGCTGCCATGCGCTGGGTCCATCGCGAGCCGCTGATGGCGCTGATCGGCACCAGCCGCCGCGTTTCGCGCTCGGGATTTTTTAGGGGATTGGCCGCGGTGCTGGTCACATCGCTGCTCTCCGAGATACTGCTCTATCTCTTGCAGCCCGACATTGCGCGCGGTGCGATCGCCCTGTCGTCCTGGCTGCTGTTCCTGATCCCGATCGCCGCGCTGACCCTGCTGCAGGCCTCGTCCGAAGAGGTGCTGTTTCGCGGCTATCTCCTCAGGGGCCTGGCCAACCGCTTTCAAAACCCCTTCATCTGGGCGCTGCTGCCAGGACTTCTGTTCACTGCGATGCATTGGAACCCAAGCTCGACGACCGCCATCAACGCCTGCGTGCTGGCCTCGATCGCCGCTTTTGCGCTGCTCCTGACGCTTGTGGTCTATGCCACGGGCAATCTCGGCGCGGCCTTTGGCGCCCACCTCGGCAACAATCTGACCGGCTTCCTGCTGATTTCGCACCAGCAAAGCTACAATTCCTTCGCCCTGTTCAACGCCAAGCCGCTCGAAGGCCCCGGCTGGACGACGGTTGATGCCGTCCTCATCGCGGCGATCGGCATCGTCTGCAGCCTGTTGACCGTTCTGCTGCTGCTGCACCCGCGCTCGCCGCTGAAGGTCGAGCCGGATTTTTCGCACCCCGGCGGCCCAAGCTGATGCGCATCACGCTGGTGGTGCTGCCATAAACCAAACCGGCCCGGTTCAGCGTATTCGGCCCCGCACCTTGACTCCGCGGCCGATTTCCTGTCTACAGCCCGCGAATTCCGCGACGAGTATCCCTCCGAGCAAGCCGACCGGGACGCCGAAGCCTGTTTGAGGCGACGTGCTGTAAATCGATCCTGGAGGTCAACATCCGGCAGCGCTGTGCGCCCCCGGGTGCTTTTTGGCTTTGAGCTTTTGCCTGGACAGCTTGGGTTGGATACTGGGCGCGAACGCATTACCTCTCGGGCATCATCCGGGTGCCAGGGAAAGGAAGAAGAATGTTTGAATCGCTACAGGAACGTCTTGGTTCGATCCTGAACGGCCTCACCGGCCGCGGCGCCCTGTCCGAGGCCGATGTCTCGGCGGCGCTGCGCGAGGTGCGCCGTGCGCTGCTTGAGGCCGACGTTGCGCTGGAAGTGGTGCGTTCCTTCACCGACAAGGTGCGCGAGAAGGCCGTCGGCGCCGCCGTGCTGAAGTCGATCAAGCCCGGGCAGATGGTCGTCAAGATCGTCCATGACGAGCTGGTCGGGATGCTGGGCGCCGAGGGCGTCGCCATCGACCTCAATGCACCGGCTCCAGTCGTCATCATGATGGTCGGCCTGCAGGGTTCCGGCAAGACCACGACATCGGCCAAGATCGCCAAGCGCCTCACCGAGCGTCAGAACAAGAAGGTCCTGATGGCCTCGCTCGACACGCGGCGTCCCGCCGCGCAGGAGCAGCTCCGTCAGCTCGGCGAGCAGGTCAAGGTCGCCACGCTGCCGATCGTCGAGGGCCAGACGCCGGTCGACATCGCCCGCCGCGCCGTGCAGGCGGCAAAGCTCGGCGGCCATGACGTCGTCATCCTCGACACCGCCGGCCGCACCCATATAGACGAGCCGCTGATGGTCGAGATGGCCGACATCAAGAAGGTCTCGTCGCCGCACGAAATCCTTTTGGTCGCCGATTCGCTGACGGGCCAAGATGCCGTCAATCTGGCAAAAAGCTTCGATGAGCGCGTCGGCATCACCGGCCTGGTGCTGACCCGCATGGATGGCGACGGCCGTGGTGGTGCGGCACTTTCCATGCGCGCCGTCACCGGCAAGCCGATCAAGCTGATCGGCACCGGCGAGAAAATGGACGGGCTGGAGGAATTCCATCCCAAGCGCATCGCCGACCGCATTCTCGGCATGGGCGACATCATCAGCCTCGTCGAAAAGGCTGCCGAAAACATCGACGCCGAGCAGGCGGCGGCGATGGCCAAGAAGATGCAGTCGGGCAAGTTCGACCTGAACGATCTTGCCGGCCAGCTTCAGCAGATGTCGAAGATGGGCGGCATGGGCGGCATCATGGGCATGATGCCGGGCATGGGCAAGATGAAGGACCAGATGGCTGCCGCCGGTCTCGACGACAAGATGTTCGGCCGCCAGCTCGCCATCATCTCGTCGATGACCAAGGCCGAGCGCGCCAACCCCGATATTCTGAAGCACTCGCGCAAGAAGCGCATCGCCGCAGGATCCGGCACCGATGCGGCCGAGATCAACAAGCTCCTGAAGATGCACCGCGGCATGGCCGACATGATGAAAGCGATGGGCGGCAAGGGCAAAGGCGGTGGCCTGATGCGTGGCATGATGGGCGGTCTGGCCCAGAAGATGGGACTCGGCGGCATGATGCCAGGGGGCATGGGTGGCCCGGGCGGCATGATGGGCGGCGGCATGCCGGACCTGTCCAAGATGGACCCCAAGCAGCTCGAAGCCTTGCAGAAGCAAGCACAGGCAGCCGGTCTCGGCGGCATGAAGGGTCTTCCCGGTGGCCTCCCAGGTGGCGGTGGTCTGCCTGGGCTGCCCGGCGGCATGAAGCTTCCTGGTTTGCCAGGATCCGGCGGCGGTCTGCCAATGCTCGGCAAGAACGCCCCTGGCAAGAAGAAGTGAGGGCGCAATGGACGAAGAGAAGGACATGGCCGACGCACGCGCGGCGCTGGTCGACTACCGCGCCTCGATCGACAACATCGACGCAGCGCTCATCCACATGCTGGCCGAGCGTTTCCGCTGCACCAAGGCGGTCGGCGAGCTGAAGGCATCGCATGGCCTGCCGCCGGCCGATCCGGCGCGCGAGCAGCAGCAGATCGCCCGCCTTCGCCAACTGGCGAAGGACGCCCATCTCGACCCGGATTTCGCGGAGAAATTCCTGAACTTCGTCGTCCGCGAAGTGATCCGCCATCACGAGCATATCGCCGCATCCAACGGCGGAACGAAAACCGGCTGAGGACCAGCCGTAAACCCGAAAATCAGCGTTTTAGGAGAAAAGAAATGCCATTGAAAATCCGACTGGCCCGTGCGGGCTCGAAAAAGCGTCCCTATTACCACGTCGTCGTCGCCGACGCCCGTTCGCCGCGCGACGGCCGTTTCATCGAGTCGCTCGGCTCGTGGAACCCGCTGCTGCCCAAGGACGGCGAGCGGGTCAAGGTCGACGCCGACCGCGTCAAGCATTGGCTCTCGCACGGCGCCAAGCCGACCGACCGCGTGCTGCGCTTCCTCGACGAGGCCGGCATCGCCAAGCGTGAAGCCCGCTCCAATCCGAAGAAGGCCGAGCCCGGCAAGAAGGCGCAGGAGCGCGCCGCACTTCTGAAGAAGGCGCAGGACGATGCAGCCGCCGCGGTTGCCGCTGCGGCAGCCGCGCCGGCCGAGGCGGAAGCCGCGACCACCGAATAATCCGCTTTTTATCGCCTACGGAACGGCGGGCGCTTTGCCCGCCGTTTTATTTCGTCGGAGCTAAACGCGGCCCGATCAATAGCCTGCCGGGCAGCGGGCGATGTAGACGCGTCCATAGCGATCGCGATAGCGGCACCGGCCGGGTTCGGTCGCACGACCGATCAGTGCGCCGGCGACGGCGCCGACAGCACCACCAACAACAGCTCCCTCCACCGGGTCATTTGCAACGGCGGCGCCGACAGCAGCGCCACCCAGGCCACCGACCGCGGCGCCCTGTTCCGTCCGCGAACAGGCTGCGAGCGAGGTTGCCAATATCATCAGGACCACCAGTTTCTTCATCGTCGCTCCTCCCAAATGGGGTTTTCCGTCCTCGCCCCACCTCGTCTAACTCGCAACCGGGCGATTTGATCCAAGGGCAAGGAAGAGGGTGGCGGCAGATGGCCCTCTCTCTGGCGGCGCGACCGCCATCGAACGGCTTTTGACGCCGCCGCTATCGGCTGAGCGGGATCAGCGAGCGCACCCCGGGATTGCGCAGGAAAAGGCCGCCCCACAGAATGAGGCCGAGATAGACGCCGAACAATGTGTGCGAGAACAGCGGGCTGCCAAGACGCGCGTGGGTCGCGATGGCGCCGCCGAGATAGGCGGTGAGCAGGACGGCGCCGAGCACCGAGGTGCGCGGCACCGCATAGAGCGCGGTCGAGACCAGCCCGACGATGCCGAGCATGCGCGAGACATCGGGATCGGCCGGCCAGCCGAGTTGCACCATGGTCTGGGTGACGACATCGAGCGGCGGCAGCTTGATGACGCCGTCGAAGGTCATGAACAGCACGATGAGGGCGCTGAGCCCGCGGCCGGTCCACAGCGCGCTCGGCGTGACGGATGCTGTTTGAGACATGGTCATTGGTCCTCCGGTTGTTTCGAGCCCTCTTGGCGAGGGTCGAACCAAGGACGCGGCGTGAGGCGGCGATCCGACACGCTTATGATTTTTCCAGCGCACGGTGCTTCGGTGAGCGCGGGAACAAACCCTAGGAAAAATAGTATTTTTTGGCGGCGATCATTTTTGGCGGCGGCTCGCCGAGCGCCTCGAACACCGAGATTTCACAGACGCGGCACAGGCCGTCGAGGGCGAGATCGTTGGCCTCGGTGCCGAACGGGTCCTCGAGTTCCTCCGAGAGCGCGTCGAGGCCGAAAAAGGTGTAGGCGATCAATGCCGTGAACAGCGGCGTCGCCCACCCGGCAGTCGAGGCCAGCCCAAACGGCAGCAGCAGGCAAAAGATATAGGCGGTGCGCTGCAACAGCAGCGTGTAGGCAAACGGAAGCGGTGTTCCCATGATGCGCTCGCAGCCGGCCTGCGCTGCGGCGATTTGCGACAGGCGCTCGTCGAGAATGCGGTAGCCCATGACATCGATTGCGCCGGCCCTGTACAACGCGGCGGCTCGCTCGCCCATCCGCCGCAGCATGGCGTCCGGCGGGTTGGCCAGCTTGGCAGCACTTTCGGCCGCTTCATCGATGAACGCGCGTGCTTCGGTCGTGGCATCGACCCGCCGAAGCAGGCCGCGCAGGAAGTGACAGAAGGCGATCGCCTCCATCAGCAGCCCGCGCAGTTCGACCCGATCCTCGATCAACCCGGTGCTGGCGCGCGCCAGATTGCGAATGTCGAACACAAGCTGGCCCCACAGCTTGCGCGCCTCCCACCAGCGGTCATAGGCGGCATTGTTACGGAAGCCGAGATAGATCGACAGCGCCACACCGAGCAAGGCGAGCGGCGCGGGCCCGGCATTGCCGAGGTCAAGCTGCAGCGCCCTGACCGCCAGCACCACCAGTGCGCCATAAATGCCGAAGCCGAAGATCTGCGGCAGGATGCGCGGCACCACCGAGCCGCGCATGATGAAGAACAGATGCAAAAATCCCGGGCGCGGGCGAACGATCATCGAAACCCCTTTCACGGACCGGCAATGATCCTGATCGGTTCCATTGTGCGACGCAATATACGCACAAGCCCAGCCGCCAGCGACATGGCGATGTCGTCTTGCCGGCCCGGGGGCGAGCACGTTATCGAAAGTCCGCAAGACATTCGGGAGCAATCGATGGCCGGCGAGACCGATCTGAACAAACTGCTGGCAACGATGACGCCGGAATTGCGTCCCGGCATCCACGTCTTCGCCACACTGCCGCCCGATGCGCCCGTACCGGACAGCCTCGAGCCGGTGATGCTGTTTCGTGAGCGCGAGGGGACGACGGTGATCGCGCTAGAGGAGAAAGCCGAGGCCGCTGGCCTGGAGATCGTGTTTCGCTGCCGCATGGCGACGCTGAACATCCATTCGTCGCTGGAGGCGGTAGGCTTCCTCGCCGCCATCACCACGCGTCTTGCCGCCGCGGGCATGGGCGTCAATCCAGTCTCGGCCTTCTATCATGACCATCTATTTGTCCCCGCCGACCGGGCGGTGGAGGCGATGGCCATACTGACGAAGCTGGCGGAAGAGAATCGTGGTTGAGGCGTTGCGTCAAAACTGAGCAGAGTTTGAGACGCCGTGCCGCCCCTCATCCGCCTGCCGGGACCCCGGCCCTTCGCTGTCGCTACGGGCGTTCGTCGTTCGGAAAGCCAAGCAATTGGCTTTCCGTCCGCTTCGCGGACCACTTCTCACCCCCGTGAACGGGGAGAAGGGGCTAACGGCCGAAGGCCGAGCCCGCGACTGCGGGCCGCCGGTTGTCCGGCGCCCCCGCGGAGGGCCCGCCGCAGCAGCGGCGATACGGCCCGTGAGCGAAAACTACGCCGCCTTCTTCTTCGGTTGGATCAGCCCGCGCTCGATCAGCAATTCGGCGATCTGCACCGCGTTGAGTGCCGCGCCCTTGCGCAGATTGTCGGAGACGATCCACATCGACAGGCCGTTCTCGACGGTCGAATCCTCGCGGATGCGCGAGATGAAGGTCGCGTCCTCGCCGGCCGAGTCCAGCGGCGTGATGTAGCCGCCGTCCTCGCGCTTGTCGAGAACCTGGCAGCCCGGCGCTTCGCGCAGGATCTCACGCGCTTCCTCGGCGGTGATCGGCTTTTCGAACTCGATGTTGACCGCTTCCGAATGGCCGATGAACACCGGCACGCGCACGCAGGTCGCCGTCAGCTTGATCTTGGGATCGAGCATTTTCTTGGTCTCGGCGACCATCTTCCATTCTTCCTTGGTGAAGCCGTCGTCGAGGAAGACGTCGATGTGCGGGATGACGTTGAAGGCGATGCGCTTAGTGAACTTCTTGACGTCGACCTGGTCGGCGACGAACACCGCGCGGGTCTGCGTGAACAGTTCGTCCATGCCTTCCTTGCCGGCGCCGGACACCGATTGATAGGTGGCGACGATGACACGCTTGATGGTGGCGAGGTCATGCAGCGGCTTCAGCGCCACGACCAGCTGCGCCGTCGAGCAGTTCGGGTTGGCGATGATGTTCTTGCGCGTGAACAGCGAAATCGCGTCCGGGTTCACTTCCGGCACGATCAGCGGCACGTCCTGGTCATAGCGGAAGGCCGACGAATTATCGATGACGACGCAGCCCTGCTTGCCGATCTTCGGCGACCATTCCTTCGAAACGTTGCCGCCGGCCGACATGATGCAGATGTCGGTATCGGAAAAATCATATTGGTCGAGCGCCCTGACCTTCAGCGTGCGATCGCCGAACGACACTTCCGTGCCCTGGCTGCGCCGCGAGGCCAGCGCCACCACCTCGCTCACCGGAAAGCCGCGCTCTTCCAGTATGTTGAGCATTTCCCGACCCACATTGCCCGTGGCGCCGACGATTGCAACCTTGAAACTCATCGAAATCTCCTGTCCTCTCCGCTCGGTTTTTTGGAGAAAACCCGCCGGCCGATGCGGGTTTCAACCCCCGGGCCGGACCCGGGAGAGGGTGGTTAGGCCAAGGGAATCAGACCGTTTTAGTGGTCGTTTTACCGGTTTTTTTGGTCAAGAACGTGGTTTTGCTGGAACGAGCAGACGCGCCAAAACGCCCGGCCCAATGGTTCGCATTGCGGCCCGGGACGTCGAAGGCAAGAAGCGCCATCAAAAGGCCGCGCATCGAAACTACCCCATTCGGTGCCGGCTTTTACGCGGTTTGCGTAAAGAGTCAATCGCGACGCAGCCAGGCGGCTTGCCCTGTACAATGGCGGCGGCGCGAAGTACGAACGATTGGATCGTTTGGCTCGTGGCGCTCGCCGACGGATGACCCATTGCCGGGCATAAAAGAATCCGAATTCCGAAAGAGTGAAATGTCCAATTTCGAAGCACTTGTCCCCGCGCTGGCAAAGGCGCTGGAAAAACGCGGCTATGTCGAGCTGACGCCGGTGCAGAAGGCGGTACTTGAGCTCGGACAGGCCGATGCGCTGGTTTCCGCCCAGACCGGCTCCGGCAAGACCGTCGCCTTCGGGTTGGCTCTGGCGCCGACCCTTCTCGACGGCGCCGAGCGCTTTTCCCAAGCCGCAGCACCGCTGGCGCTGGCCGTGGCACCGACGCGGGAGCTCGCTTTGCAGGTGACGCGCGAGCTCGAATGGCTCTACGAACTGACCGGCGCAGCGATCGCGTCCTGCGTCGGCGGCATGGACATGCGCACCGAGCGCCGCACGTTGGAGCGCGGCGCCCATATCGTCGTCGGCACGCCCGGCCGGCTGCGCGACCACATCACCCGCAATTCGCTCGACATGTCCGAGCTGAAGGCAGTGGTGCTCGACGAGGCCGACGAGATGCTCGATCTCGGCTTTCGCGAGGATCTGGAATTCATCCTCGACGCCGCGCCGGCCGAGCGCCGCACCTTGATGTTTTCGGCGACCGTGCCGCGCTCCATCGCGACGCTGGCCAAGGGCTATCAGCGCGATGCGGTGCGCATCTCGGCCGCCGGCGAGGAGAAGCAGCATCTCGATATTGAATACCGGGCGCTGAGTGTGGCCCAGGCCGACCGGGAAAATGCCATCATCAACGTGCTGCGCTATTACGAGGCGAAGAACGCACTGGTGTTCTGCAACACGCGCGCCGCCGTCAATCACCTGACCGCGCGCTTCAACAACCGCAACTTTTCCGTCGTCGCGCTTTCGGGCGAGCTGAGCCAGAACGAGCGCAGTCACGCGCTGCAGGCGATGCGCGACGGCCGCGCAAAAGTCTGCATCGCCACCGACGTGGCGGCGCGCGGCATCGACCTGCCCAACCTCGAACTGGTGATCCACGCCGACCTGCCGACCAATCCGGAGACGCTTCTGCACCGAAGCGGGCGGACGGGGCGGGCGGGACGCAAGGGGGTCAGCGCGCTGATCGTGCCCAACAATGCTCGCAGGCGCACCGAACGGCTGCTGCAAAGCGCTGGCCTTGCGGCGACATGGGCAAGCCCGCCTTCGGCCGACGACGTCCTGCGCCGCGACGACGAGCGCATCCTCGCCGACCCGGTTTTCAGCGAGCCTGTGACGGATGATGAACGCGGCTTCATCAATGCGCTTCTTGAGCAGCATGGCCCCGATCAGGTGGCCGCCGCCTTCGTGCGTCTCTGCCGTTCCAGCCGTTCGGCGCCCGAGGATCTTTTAGAAGTCGCTCCGTTCACGCCGTCGGGCGACAGGCCCTCTGGCGACAGATCTGCCCGTCGCGACGAGGCGCCAAGCCGCCGCGACGATTTCGGCGACAGCGTCTGGTTCTCGCTGTCGGTGGGACGCAGGCAGAATGCCGAGCCGCGCTGGCTGATCCCGATGCTGTGCCGGACCGGCGGCATCTCCAAACGCGAGATCGGCGCCATCAAGATGCAGCCGGAGGAAACTTTCGTGCAGATCGCGGCGGATTGGGCCGATCGGTTCCTCCAGGCGATCGGCCCGGACCGCAAGCTGCAGAACAACATCGCGGTGAAGCGGCTGGACGGCACGCCCGACCTGTCGCGGGCCGGCTATCAGGAGCCACGGCCGGACAAGAAGCCGCACCGCGGCAAGCGGGCGTTCGACCAGAACGCGCCCAAATTCGAGAAGCGCGCACCGTCAGCCGATCAGCGCCCCGCCGCATTCGAGGCAAAACCCTGGGCCGGGAAGGCAGGCAAGCCGAAATTCGAAGGCGCACCGGCGAAGCACAAGAAGTCGAAGAAACGGCCGGCTTAGCGATTTGCCGGCATCGTTGACTTGTCATGGCCTGCGAGGCGCTGTCCTTCGCCAAGGCAATCGATTCAGACTTCGACGATTGGTCGTCTCCAACCCGAGTGGCGCGCTATCTTTTATCTGAAGCGATGCTCCCGCGCACGCACCCCTTGCGATCTGCCGCAACTTTGAACAGTCTGGCCAGCGGGACGAGGGGCAGGCATGCGCGGCGAAGTGCTTCACTATGACGAGGACCAGGGTTTTGGCTTCATCACCGGAGCCGACGGCAACCGCTACACCTTCGCGCGCGAGGATCTGCGCCGAGAGGCGACGATAGGCAGGGGCACGGCCATCGAGTTCCAGCCGGCTGGCGGACGGGCACGCGAGGTTTTTTCGATCCGTCTCCAGGCTGCCAGTCCGACGGACGCAACCGTGGCCCCGTCTCAGTTCGGCAATGCGCCCGTGGCGCCGCAACATTTCGGCCGTTTCGCTGAAAATGCTCCCGCCACCGACCTTTGGAGCTACTTCCGGCGGGGCCTGACTGAAAGTTACTTCAATTTCTTCGGGCGTGCCCGCCGCAAGGAATATTGGGGCTATTGCCTGTTCTGGACGATCGCGCTGATCGTGGTCGTCGGCGTCGGCCTCTTCATCGACGACGCGATGGGCGATCTTGACGAATTGCCGGCAGCGACGGTCGGTCTTTGCGGCGCGTTTGTGCTGGCGACATTCCCGCCTTGGATCGGACTGAACGTGCGTCGCCTGCACGACATCGGCCTGGCCGGCTGGCTTTTTCTGGCGGTGCTCATCCCGACCATCGGCTGGCTGATCATCCTGGTCTTCGCGCTGATCCCAACGCAGGCCCGTGAAAACCAGTGGGGCCCGGTGCCGGCGGGCGTCAGGGCCTAGCAGCTCGACACAACGATTTTGGGGGCTGGAAGCCGGGCGGACGTCGACCGCCACAGGGTCAGCCCAGGAACCTGGCGATGATCGCGTCGCCCATCTCAGCGGTGCCGACCTCGGTCATGCCAGGGGAAAGAATATCCCTGGTGCGCAAGCCTTGGTCGAGCACGGCGGCGATGGCGCTTTCCAGGCGGTCGGCCTCGGCCACCATGCCGAAGGAATAGCGCATGCACATGGCGAAGGAGGCGATCATGGCGATCGGGTTGGCGATGCCCTTGCCCGCGATGTCGGGCGCCGAACCGTGCACCGGCTCGTAGAGCGCCTTGCGCTTTTTCGTCTTGACATCCGGCGCGCCGAGCGACGCCGAAGGCAGCATGCCGATCGAGCCGGTCAGCATGGCGGCGATGTCGGACAGCATGTCGCCGAACAGATTGTCGGTGACGATGACGTCGAATTGTTTCGGCCAGCGCACCAGCTGCATGCCGCCCGCATCGGCCAGCATGTGGTCGAGCTTGACGTCACCATATCTGGCCTTGTGCGTCTGCGTGACGACCTCGTTCCATAGCACGCCCGACTTCATCACATTGCGCTTTTCCATCGAGGTGACGTGGTTCTTGCGCGTGCGTGCCAGCTCGAAGGCGACGCCCGAGATGCGCTCGATCTCGAAGGTGTCGTAGACCTGGGTGTCGATTCCGCGCTTCTGGCCGTTGCCGAGATCGATGATCTGCTTCGGCTCGCCGAAATAGACGCCGCCGGTGAGCTCGCGAACGATCAGAATGTCGAGCCCTTCGACCACCTCCTGCTTGAGCGAGGAGGATGCCGCCAGCGCCGGATAGCAGATGGCCGGCCTGAGATTGGCGAACAGCTCCATGTCCTTGCGCAGCCGCAGCAGTCCGGCTTCCGGGCGCACCTCATAAGGCACCGCATCCCATTTCGGCCCGCCGACGGCGCCGAACAGCACCGCGTCGGCGGCCATCGCCTTGGCCATGTCGGCATCAGAAATCGCCGCGCCATGCGCGTCATAGGCGCAGCCGCCCACCAGCCCCTCATCGGTGACAAAACCGCTGTCGAGATTGTCGTTCATGGCGGCGATCAGCTTCTTCACTTCGGCCATCGCCTCGGGGCCGATGCCGTCGCCGGCGAGCAGGAGAAGATTTTTCGAAGCCATCCGGAACCGTCCTAATTGTGGCGCATGAAATCGGAATCGATTTCGCAAAGCATCATGCGCAGAAGCAAAATTCTACAGCGTCCCTTTTCGCGGCCAAAGGACGCGCGGCGCTGTCGTGAGCCGCGGCCTTGCTAAACGCCAAGCGGCTCACGCGCAAGCCTTGGTTCAGAGCATCTTTGACGATCCTTCGCTCCGCCGACGTCGCGCAAGCTTCTGCGCCGCCGCCGCGCTCAGGACGTGCGCTTGAGCGCCGTCACTTCGATCTCGATCTTCATTTCCGGCTTGTTGAGCTGACAGACGATCATCGTCGCTGCCGGCCTGATGTCACCAAAAGCCTCGCCGAGGAGCGGAAAGACGATGTCGACGAAAGCCGCGTCGGTGATGTAGTAATGCGCCCGCACCACATCGGCCATCTCGAAGCCGCCGTCCTGCAACGCCTTGGCAATCGTCGCCAGGCAATTGCGCGTCTGCGCCTCGACCGTCTCCGGCATCGACATGGTCGCATAGTCGTAGCCCGTTGTTCCGGAAACGAAACACCAGTCGCCCTGCACCACGGCGCGCGAATAACCGGCGGCCTTCTCGAAGGGCGAGCCGGTGGAGATCAGTTTTCGCATGGTTCCCTCGGATATTCCTGAGGCGATATTGAGCTGAAGACGTGCCTTCCGGCTATGGGCCAGGCGGGGCGGAATCGACATTTATCTGAGCCGTGCATTCCCTGCGCAGAGAAACTGGCTAGCTTTTTCGGCCCCGCGCCGCCAGCGTCCGCAACCTCAGCGCGTTGAGGCGGATAAAACCTTCGGCGTCCTTCTGGTCGTAGGCGCCGCGGTCATCCTCGAAGGTGACCAGCGCGTCGGAATAGAGCGTCTTGTTCGACTTGCGGCCAGTGACGATGACGTTGCCCTTGTAAAGTTTCAGCCGCACCGTGCCTTCGACGTCTTCCTGGCTCTTGTCGATCATCGCCTGCAGCATCAGCCGCTCGGGCGCGAACCAGAAGCCGTTGTAGATCAGCTCGGCGTAGCGCGGCATGAATTCGTCCTTGAGGTGGGCGGCGCCACGGTCGAGCGTGATCGATTCGATCGCCCGGTGGGCTGATATCAGGATGGTGCCGCCGGGGGTCTCGTAGACGCCGCGTGATTTCATGCCGACGAAACGGTTCTCGACCAGGTCGAGCCGGCCTATGCCGTTGTCGCGGCCGAGATCGTTGAGCGCCGCCAGCATCGTCGCCGGCGACAGTTTTTTGCCGTCGAGCGCGATCGGATCGCCCTTCAGGAATTCGATTTCGATCTCGGTGACCTTGTCCGGCGCGTCCATCGGCGAGATGGTGCGCTGGTGGACGAATTCCGGCGGCTCGCTCCACGGGTCTTCCAGCACTTTGCCTTCGGAGGACGAATGCAGAAGATTGGCGTCGACCGAAAACGGCGCGTCGCCCTTCTTGTCCTTCGGCACCGGAATCTGGTGCTGCTCGGCGAAGTTGATCAGGTCGGTGCGCGACTTGAACGACCAGTCGCGCCATGGCGCGATGACCTTGATGTCGGGATTGAGCGCGTAGGCCGAAAGCTCGAAACGGACCTGATCGTTGCCCTTGCCGGTGGCGCCATGCGCAATCGCATCGGCGCCGGTTTCTTTTGCGATCTCGACCAGGTGCTTGGAGATCAGCGGCCGGGCGATCGAGGTGCCGAGCAAATAGGTGCCTTCATAGACGGCATTGGCGCGAAACATCGGGAAGACGAAGTCGGAAACGAACTCCTCGCGCACATCCATGATGCGGATGTCCTTGATGCCCATCATCTCGGCCTTGCGCCGCGCCGGCTCCAGTTCACCGCCCTGGCCGAGATCGGCGGTGAAGGTGACCACCTCGGCGCCAAGCTCGGTCTGCAGCCATTTCAGGATGATGGAGGTGTCCAGGCCGCCGGAATAGGCGAGCACGACCTTCTTGACGGCTTTTGCTTTCGACATTTGACTGTTCCGCGACAGAGGTTCTCGTCGGGCGAGGTATCACGGCCTTTCCGGGCTGCGCAAGAGACGAACGGTCCCTCGGTCGCTGCTGGCATACTGGATCAGCCCTTGTGCCGGCCAGTCGCTGGTGCGGAGAAGACGCATGCGCTATAGGCTTCGCTTTCTTTATCCAGGGGCCCGCAGATGTCCTTCATTCCCGACACCACCACGCTGATCCAGTTCGCCATCGCCACCGTGATCCTGGCGATCACGCCGGGGCCCGACATGACGCTGTTCGTGTCGCGCACGCTGAGCCATGGCCGCGCCACCGGCTTTGCCTCGATGGCCGGCGCGCTGTTCGGCACGCTGATCCACACCACGCTGGTGGTGGTCGGGATCTCGGCGCTGATCGTCGCCTCGCCGATGTCTTTCCTGGCCCTGAAGATCTTTGGCGCCGGCTATCTCGTCTTCTTGGCGTGGCAGGCGATCACCAAGGGTTCGGCGTTTTCGCCCGAGAAGAGGAGCGGGCCGGAGATTTCGCTGTTTCGCGCCTGGGCGGCAGGGCTCGGCGTCAATCTGCTCAACCCGAAGATCATATTGTTCTTCATGACCTTCCTGCCGCAGTTCGTCTCCGCCCATGATCCGAACGCGCCCGGAAAACTGTTCTTCTTCGGCGCGATGTTCGTCGTTTTGTCGATCCCGGTAACAGCGCCGATGGTCTTTGCGGCAGAAAAATTCTCGGCCGCGATGAAAGCAAGCCCGCGGGTAACGCGCGTCGTCGACTATCTGTTCGCCGGGGTGTTTTCGGCCTTCGCGCTCAAGATCCTGACCGCCCAGGCGAAGTAGACCTTCCGGCTTGGCGCCAGCCTCCGGCCGAGCGCCCGGCGCTCAGCCAGTAGAAAATGCCGCCGACCATGCCGCTGCCGATCACGGCAGCGACGACGCGCGGCTCGGTGATCTCGAAATTGGCGTCGGCGGTCTGGTGGGCGAAGCCGAGGAAGACCGCCGCGACCACCGCGCCCGCCAGCGCATAGAACAGCCAGTCGCGCCGTCCGAGGATTTCCGAGACGAGAATCGCCACCGCTGCCGGCATAAAGGCGAAATAGGCGACGAACAGCGCAACGAAGGGGATTGAAAAAAACAGCGAGGCCGTCGCCGCCGGCTGCACATGCTCCGGCGTATAGCCCAGCGACGCCAGGAACATGATGTTGAGGAAAGCGCTGGCCGCCAGCGCGGCAACGCCATAACCGATCAGGATGATGGCGAAGCGGATGAAGTAGGCGACAAGGCGGGTCACGCCTCGCCGTGCCCCGCGATCATCATTGCTTCCAGCGCGAGCCGATCGACCTTGCGCATCCGCTCGGATTCCGACTTGAGCTGGCCGCAGGCGGCGAGGATATCGCGGCCGCGCGGCGTGCGGATCGGCGAGGCATAGCCGGCATTGTTGATGTAGTCGGCGAATTTTTCGATCGTCTCCCAGTCCGAGCACTGGTAGTTGGTGCCCGGCCACGGATTGAACGGGATCAGATTGATCTTGGCCGGAATGCCTTTGAGCAGCTTGATCAGTCCCTTGGCGTCCTCGACCGAATCGTTGACGTCCTTCAGCATCACATATTCGAAGGTGATGCGGCGGGCGTTCGACAGGCCGGGATAGGCGCGGCAGGCGGCGATCAGCTCTTTCAAGGGATATTTTTTGTTAATCGGCACCAAAAGGTCGCGCAGATCGTCATTGGTGGCGTGCAGCGAGATCGCCAGCATGACACCGATCTCGTCGCCGGTGCGGAAGATCTCCGGCACGACGCCGGAAGTCGACAGCGTGATGCGTCTCTTCGACAGGGAAAGCCCGTCGCCGTCGGACGCGATCAGCAGCGCTTTCTTCACCGCCTCGAAATTGTAGAGCGGCTCGCCCATGCCCATCATGACGATGTTGGACACTTTCCGGCCCTCGGCCGGAACGACCGCGCCATCGGGCGTGTCGCGGTCGGGGAAATCGCCGAGCCGGTCGCGGGCGGTCAGAAGCTGGGCGAGGATTTCCTCCGCGGTCAGGTTGCGCACCAGCTTCTGCGTGCCGGTGTGGCAAAAGGAGCAGGTCAGCGTGCAACCGACCTGTGAGGAGATGCAGAGCGTGCCGCGGCCTTCTTCGGGAATGTAGACGGTCTCGATCTCGACCGGCCGGCCGGCGCCGCGCGGCGGAAAGCGAAACAGCCATTTGCGCGTGCCGTCGGAGGAAATCTGCTCCTCGACGATTTCGGGCCTGGCGACGGTAAAATGCTTGTCGAGCTCGGCGCGCAGATCCTTGGAGATGTTGAACATACCGGCAAAGTCGGAGACGCCGCGCACATACATCCAGTGCCAGAGCTGCTGGGCGCGCATCCTGGCCTGGCGCTCCGGCACGATGCCTGATGCAACGAGCGCAGCGCCAAGCTCGGCGCGGGTCAGGCCGATCAGCGACGGTTTTTCCGCCGGCGCGGCGCGGGCGCGCAACGCGTCACGGGCGCCTTCAGTGGTAAGGTCGAATGAGAGGGTCATTGTTGCGCCAATATAAGCGATTTACGGCCGATTACAGCATCGTGCCCGAAATGAAGCGCGGCGCATAGCACAGCTTGACGACGGAGTCATGCAGGGGCGATCTTTACCTTCTTCCCACAAGGGGGAAGGGAGAGCCGCGCCCGGCCCGGCCCGGCCGCTCACTCAAACCCGGCTTTGGCTATTTGCACCTGGCGATGGACGACAGCGCCGCCGAAATGCCTTTCAGCGAAAAGACATAGGTGGTGGTGTTGCCGCGGCCGGACTTCGCCTGCACCTTCATGTCGCTGCCGGTTTTCATCGCGGCGATCAGCACCGGCTCCTCGGCGGCGTTTTCGACCCAGGCCGACTTGCCGCGGGTGAACATCGAAAAGCTCTTGCCGTCGATGGTGACGGTGGCCTTGGAGTTTTCCTGGAAATTGTAGCCGGCGATGAATTGCGGCTCGTAAGACACTTGCTGTCCCGGCCGCTGGCTGACGAAGAAGAACATGTCGCCATGGTCGAGCGTCGGCGGCTGCTTGTCGGTCGGCACGGTCAACACATAGCAAACCTTGCCGCCCGACGCCTGGTAGCTGTAGGTGCCCCAGGCATTGTGCTGGCCGATCTTGGTTGCCGACTGCGCCAGAGCCGGCGCTGTCATGGCCACCAGTGCCAGGCTCGAAATTGTAGCAATCAATCCGCGCATCGCTTTTCCCATATATGGTGCGGAGGCAGGCCGGCTCGGCGTCCTGCCCGTCGCTTCATTTTGATTTAATCTGGGTTACCAAACGGTGAAGTTCCCTCAGGAAAAGGACATCCACCCCCGGAAACCGCCGCCATCCTTGCGCCCGTCGCTCGAAAGCGGCAGTTGCAACGTCCCTTTCGCGACTTGGATGCCACGAAAGCGGCAAGAGTTTGACTTTTCTGCCTTATCGCCGGCTCAGCCGTTGTCGGCAATCGCCTGTTTGGCGGCGAGCCGATGCGCTGATGTAATGTGGGCTTTGACGGTGGTGATCGCGGCGGTCAGCACGGCGATGTCGTCGGTAAAGCCCAGTCCGAGGACGAAGTCGGGGATGACGTCAGCCGGCAGCACGAAATAGCCGAGCGCCGCCACTAGGATGCCCTTGGCGCGCAGCGGCGTGTTCTTGTCCATGGCGCAGTAGTAGGCGGCGACCAGTTCCTCCATGAACGGGATCTGCCGGGCAGCCCGCCTGGCCGTGCGCCAGAATTTCTCGCGCACTTCGCTCTCGTCGCCCGGCTTGCCGCCAAAGCCGAAGAAATCAAAACCTGATTTTTGCGCCATCAGTCTCTCCTAACGAGGCTGCGCATGGCGTTCCACGCGCGCCTGCCAGCGGAAAATGTGGTGAAAGCGCCAGTCCACTACAAGAGCTCGGCCGTTCCGCGGCCTGAAAATCAGGCTACGGCGTCGACAGATCTCCAACGACCTGACCGAAATAGCGGTCCATCGTCCTGGCCAGTTCGAAGTCGAGCGCGGTCAGGCCGCCGGCATCATGGGTGTTCAGCGTCACGCTCACGGTGTTGTAGACGTTCGACCAGTCGGGGTGATGGTCGATCGTCTCCGCCGCCAAGGCGACGCGGGTCATGAAGGCGAAGGCTTCGGAAAAATCGCTGAAGGTGAAGCTGCGCGTGATCGAGCCGCCATCCTCGGCCAGCGACCAGCCGTCGAGCCCGGCCAGCGCCTCGGCGACCGCCTCACTGCTCAGTTTCTCTCTCGCCATGGTCGTTTCCCGTGCTATCTGGATTTGCAGTCTTCAGCACAATGCCGGATCGATGAGCGCAAAGCCGATAAAATCCATTCTCTTCGTCTGTCTCGGCAATATCTGCCGCTCGCCACTGGCGGAAGGCGTGTTGCGCGCCGTCCTGGCAGAGCGCGGCCTCGATCGGGATATCCTGCTCGATTCGGCCGGGACCAGCGACTGGGAAGCCGGTTCGGCACCCGACCCGCGCTCGATCTCGATCGCCAAGCGGCACGGCGTCGATATTTCCGGACAGACGGCGCGCAAGCTGGCGCCGGACGATTTTTCGCGTTTCGACCTCATTCTCGCCATGGACCGATCGAATCTCCGGGATCTTAAAGCGCTGGTGCCTGCCGCCATGCGCGACCGTGTCCATCTGTTCCTCGAGTTCGCCGGCGGAAAGGTGGGCGACGTGCCGGACCCCTATCATCAGGGGCCGGAGGCGTTTGCCTCGGTCTACCGCATGATCCGCGAAGCGTCGGAGGCGCTGGCGACGCGGCTCGAGGCACGGCTGTCGGCGCCCGACAGCGGCCAGGCCTCCTCGACGATGTAGGGTCCGCCGCCGACCGAATCGCGCGACGACATCAGGACGAAGCGGCCGACACGGAAGGGCAGCGTCGAAAAATTGCCGCGCGCCGAAAGATACTGGGCGACGTCGAGCGGGCTCGAATTGCGCAACCTGGCCAGCGTCACATGCGGCATGAATTTGCGCGGGTCGGCGGGGATGCCGAGGCGCTGGCAGATGCGCTCGATCTCGGCTTGCAGCGCCGCAAGATCGGGCGAGAAGGAGACGCCGGCCCACACCGCGTGCGGTTTTTTCTGGCCGAAGGCGCCGACGCCGGACAGTGTCAGCGCGAAGGATGGGCGGTGGACACGGTCGAGCGCGTTGGCGATCTCGTCGGCGACATGGCCCTCGACATCGCCAATGAAGCGCAGCGTCATATGGTAGTTCTCGACGTCGATCCAACGGGCTCCGGGCAGGCCGCCCCGGAGCAGGGACAGCGAAAGGGCGGCATCACGCGGTATTTCGAGGGCGGTGAAAAGACGCGGCATGGCAAGCCTCCTGTCCTCGAATCGAACTCTGCCCCTAGCGAATCATCGAAAATCGAGCGGGGCAAGCGGTTTGTTGGTTGCACCTGGCCTAAAATCAAATCGTGCAGGGAATGCGTGGCATCATCGAAACCCGGTCCCTTCAAGAGTTGCCCTTAACCACGGCAATGGCTTTCTCGACATCCGGCAGTATGCGCTCGACCATGCGGTCGACGCCCTTGGCATTCGGGTGCAGGCCGTCCTCAAGTTGCATAGCTGGTTCGCCGGCGACGCCGTCGAGAAAGAATGGATAGAGCGGGATGCCGTGTTTTTCCGCCAGTTTCGGGAAGATCGCGTCAAAGCCGTTCTGGTAGTCGGCGCCGAGATTGGGGGCGGCGCGCATGCCGGCCAGCAGCACGGCGATGTTGCGCTGCTTCAGCTTCGCCAGCATGGCGTCGAGATTTTTTTGGGTGATATCGGGAGAAACGCCGCGCAGCATGTCGTTGGCACCGAGTTCGAGAATGACAAGCTGCGTGCCGTCCGGCACCGACCAGTCGAGCCGCGACAGGCCGCCACTCGACGTATCGCCGGATACGCCGGCATTGGCGACGGTCACATCCTGGCCCTTGGCGCGGAGTGCTGCCTCAAGTTTCCGGGTGAAGCCTTCGTCCGGTCCGAGGCCAAAGCCTGCCATCAGGCTGTCGCCGAAGCCGACGATCTTGAACGGCTCGGCGCGCGCCGAAGAAATGGCGCCGCAAATTCCGAGGAAAAGGACGAAGGCTGCGGCAAGTCGGTGTTTGAAAGCCATGCGGCAGGGCCCCATATGACCGAGAACATTATACTGGCGGTAGGCGGAATTCTGCCCTCCCTTTCCCATATAGGACGATTTTATTTTGACAGAAGCCGTCATCGCGCTGAAAAACGTATCGCTGACGCTCGGCGAAGGAGCGTCTTCCGTCCATGTCCTGAAAGGCGTCAGCCTCGACGTAGCAAGTGGCGAGGCGACCGGCATTGTCGGGCCATCGGGCTCGGGAAAGTCGACGCTGCTGATGGTTTTGGCCGGTT
The DNA here is from genome assembly GCF_055811215.1 of Mesorhizobium sp. WSM4819. NCBI lineage: Bacteria > Pseudomonadati > Pseudomonadota > Alphaproteobacteria > Hyphomicrobiales > Phyllobacteriaceae > Mesorhizobium > Mesorhizobium sp. WSM4819. The sequence goes on along the minus strand of NZ_JBVVQO010000057.1, from coordinate 7,495 downwards.
TGGAAAGTGTCGATTCGGGTACGGTACGAATTGCCGGCGAACTGCTGAACGGCAAGAGCGAAGATCAGATCGCATCGTTTCGTGGGCGAAACATTGGCATCGTCTTCCAGTCTTTCCACCTCATTCCCAACATGACAGCGCTCGAAAATGTCGCAGTGCCGCTGGAACTAGCCGGCCATGCCGATCCGTTCGGGGTGGCGGCGCGGGAGCTTGAGGCGGTGGGCTTGAGCGACCGCGTCACTCACTATCCCGGCGAATTGTCCGGCGGCGAACAGCAGCGTGTGGCGATCGCCCGGGCACTGGCGCCTTCGCCGCGCATCCTGATCGCCGACGAGCCGACCGGCAATCTGGACCAGGCGACGGGACGGCAGATAGCCGATCTGCTGTTCGCCAAAGCGGCCGAGCGCGGCATGACGCTGGTGCTGGTCACCCACGATCCAGCGCTCGCCGCACGCTGCTCCCGGCAGGTGTCGATGCGGTCGGGCCGGATCGAGAATGCGCCAGAACCAGTTCCAAAGCCTGGCAAGGTGCCGGCCTGATGCCGCTGTCGCGCACGCTGAAGCTCGCCTTCCGCTTCTCGCTGCGCGAGATGCGCGGCGGGCTGTCCGGCTTCCTGATCTTCCTTGCCTGCATTGCGCTTGGCGTCGCGGCGATCGGCGGTGTCAATTCGGTGGCCCGGGCGATTACCGCCGGTGTCGCCAACGAAGGCCAGTCGCTGCTCGGCGGCGATCTTCGTTTTCAGCTCAATCAGCGCGCCGCGACGCAGGCCGAGCATATCTTTCTTGACGGGCTGGGCACGGTCTCGCACAGCGCCAACATGCGCTCGATGGCGCGGCTCGAGGACGGCTCCGACCAGGCGCTGGTCGAGGCCAAGGCGGTCGACGGCGCCTATCCGCTCTATGGCGCGCTGGAGACCGAGCCGGCGCTGTCGAAGCAGGAATTGTTCGGCGAACAATCCAGTGTTTTCGGCGCCGCCGCACCCGACCTTTTGTTCGAGCGGCTGAACCTTCGGATCGGCGACCGGCTGAAGCTGGGCAGCGCCACCTTCGAACTGCGCGCCCGGCTCGTCAACGAGCCGGACGCGGTATCCGACGGCTTCGGCTTTGCGCCGCGGCTGATGATCTCGACCGACGGGCTTGCCGCTTCCGGTTTGATCCAGCCCGGCAGCCTGGTCGAGAACGCCTACAAGGTGCGCCTGCCCGGCGGCACCGGCGAGGCGCGCATAAAAGCCATTCAGGATCAGGCGGCGGCGGAGTTTCCCGAGTCCGGCTGGTCGATCCGCACGCGCAGCAATGCAGCACCGGCGTTGTCCGCAAATATCGAACGGTTTTCGCAGTTCCTGACGCTGGTCGGGCTGACGGCGCTGGTGGTCGGCGGCGTCGGCGTGGCCAATGCGGTGCGCGCCTATCTCGACGGCAAGCGCGGCGTCATTGCCACCTTCAAGAGCCTGGGAGCTTCGGGCGGTTTCGTCTTTGCCGTCTACCTGGTGCAGATCCTGATGATCGCCGTGCTTGGCATCACGCTCGGCGTCGTGCTTGGCGCGCTGATGCCGTTCGCGGCGAGCGCGGCGCTGCAGTCGATCATTCCGGTGCCGGCGGAAGGCGGATTCTATCCCGGCGCGCTCGGCATGGCGGCGCTGTTCGGGCTGCTGGTGACGCTGGCTTTCGCCTTGCTGCCGCTCGGCCGGGCGCGCGACGTGCCGGCGACGGCGCTGTTTCGCGAAATGGGTTTTGAGGGCCGCGGCTTTCCGCGCCCGCTCTACACGGCGGCGGCGCTCGGCATCGCGCTGCTGCTGGCGGCGCTGGCCATTCTGTTTTCCGGCGACCGCTACATCGCCTCGATCTTCGTCGGCGCCACCATTTTTGCTTTTTTGGTGCTGCGCCTTGTCGGCGCGCTGGTGCAGTGGGCCGCCAAAAGGAGCCCGCGCGTTGGCTCGACGGCGCTCAGGCTCGCCATCGGCAACATCCATCGGCCGGGCGCCTTGACGCCGTCGGTGGTGCTGTCGCTGGGACTGGGGCTGACGCTTCTGGTGACGCTGGCGCTGATCGACGGCAATCTCAGGCGGCAGATTTCCGGCAGCCTGCCGGAGCGGGCGCCGAACTTCTTCTTCGTCGATATCCAGAGCAGCGATGTCGATGCGTTCTCGGAGCTGGTCGGCAGGGAGGCGCCGCAGGGCACGCTGGTCAAGGTGCCGATGCTGCGCGGCCGGGTGATGGCGCTGAACGGCGTCGACGTCGACAAGGTCAAGGTCCCGGCGGAAGGGGCCTGGGTGCTGCGCGGCGATCGCGGGCTGACCTACGAGGCCAGAATTCCTGCGAATGCGACGCTGACCGAAGGCACATGGTGGCCGGACAATTATGCCGGCGAGCCGCTGGTGTCGTTTTCGGCCGAGGAGGGCAAAGAGATCGGGCTGAAACTCGGCGATACCGTCACCGTCAACGTGCTCGGCCGCAACGTGACGGCGAAGATCGCCAATTTCCGCCAGGTCGAGTGGGAGACGATGGGCATCAATTTCGTCATGGTGTTCTCGCCCAGCACATTTGCCGGCGCGCCGCACAGCTGGCTGGCGACGCTGACCGAAAAGGGCGCGTCGCCGGCCGACGATGCCCGTCTTCTCAACGCTGTCACCCGTGCCTTTCCCGCGGTGACGACAGTCAGGGTCAAGGACGCGCTCGACATCGTCAACCGGCTGGTGGCGCAACTCGGCACCGCGATCAGGGCCGCGGCTGGGGTGGCGCTGATCGCCTCGGTGCTGGTGCTGGCCGGCGCGTTGGCGGCCGGCAACCGCGCCCGCATCCACGATGCGGTGGTGCTGAAAACGCTTGGCGCCACCAGGAAGACGCTGATCGCGGCCTTTTCGCTGGAATACATGCTGATCGGCCTCGCCACCGCGATCTTCGCGCTGGCGGCAGGCAGCATTGCGGCGTGGTTCGTTGTCGCGCGCGTCATGACGCTGCCGTCGCATTTCATGCCCGATGTGGCGGTGGCCACAATAGTCTTTGCCTTGCTGGTCACGGTCGGCATCGGCCTCGCCGGCACCTGGCGGGTGCTGGGCCACAAGGCGGCGCCGGTGCTGCGCAATCTCTGATCTGCAAGGGTCGGCAAGCTCAACGCGACCGGGATTTGGTTAAATCTTGTTAATGTTGGGCTTCGGACGGCCGATAAATCCGGATTTTTGCTACTTCACGAAGCATTACGCCCGGTTACGGTCTTGTTCTTGACGCCAATAACCATCATATTTCGCGGCAGGCATGCTGGAGCCCCGCCAGCGGCGCCTCGGTCCAAATCGACCGGACACCGGACGGGGCAGAAGCAATATGAGGATTTCCATGGCTGAACCCGTTCGCAATTATCAGACGCGTGCCGTGCCCGGCGTCGGCGTCGATGCTGCTATCGACCAGGGCCTGCGCGCTTATATGATCAAGGTCTACAATCTGATGGGGCTTGGCCTCCTCATCACCGGCCTCGCCGCGGTCGGAACGATCATGCTGGCCACCACCACCGATCCGGCTTCGGCGGTCGCAACGCTGCCGAACGGCGATATGCTGACATCCTTCGGCTACGCGATCTTCGGCTCGCCGCTGAAATGGCTAGTGATCTTTGCCCCCCTGGTAGCGGTGCTGTTCCTGTCGTTTCGCGTCCAGTCGATGAGCGTTTCGGCCGCGCAGACGACGTTCTGGGTCTATGCCGGCCTCGTCGGCCTGTCGCTGTCGTCGATCTTCCTGGTCTACACCACCGCCAGCATCTCGCAGACCTTCTTCGCCACCGCCGCCGCCTTTGGCGGACTGTCGCTCTACGGCTACACGACCAAGCGCGATCTTTCCGCGCTCGGTTCGTTCCTGATCATGGGCCTGGTCGGTCTGATCATCGCAAGTGTGATCAACATCTTCCTGCAGTCGTCGGCGCTTTCCTTCGCCGTTTCGGCGATCGGCGTGCTGATCTTCGCAGGGCTGACCGCCTACGACACGCAGAACATCAAGGAGATGTATTTCGAGGGCGACGAGACTGATGTCGCCGGCCGCAAGGCTATCATGGGCGCTCTGAGGCTCTATCTCGACTTCATCAACCTGTTCATGTTCCTGCTGCAGTTCATGGGCGATCGCCGTTAACAACGGCCCCTTGAGTCTGTGGACCAGCGAATTTGCAAAGGGCGGCCCAACGGCCGCCTTTTCCTTCTGTGCCGGCCTTTGCTGTTATAGAAGGCAGATGAACGGCTTGCATAAATTATGAGCAGCATCACGATACGCGGCGCGACAGCGGCCGATCTCGACCGGATCACCGCCATCTATGCCGATGCGGTGATCCACGGCACGGCGAGCTACGAACTGGAGCCGCCTAATCGTGCCGAGATGGGCGAGCGCTTCGACAGTTTGATAGCGGGCGGCTTTCCCTATCTGGTGGCGGAAAAAGCCGGCATCGTGCTCGGTTATGCCTATGCCGGCGCCTTCCGGGCGCGGCCTGCGTACCGGTTCATCGTCGAAGATTCTGTCTATGTCGCGCCCGAGGCCAAGGGCCATGGCATCGGGCTGAAGCTGATGCAAGGGCTGATCGCGGCGGCCGAGGCGGCGGGCTTCCGCCAGATCATCGCGGTGATCGGCGACGGTCGGCCGGACAGTGCCTCCGTCCGGCTGCATGAAAAGCTCGGCTTTCGCCATTCGGGCCGTCTGGAAGCCTCCGGCTACAAGCTCGGACGCTGGCTCGACACGGTGTTCATGCAACTGCCGATCAATGGCGGGTCTCAGGTTCCGCCCGATCCCAACTCACTGCCGGAACGGAGATTCCGGAAGCACAACAAGTAGTCAGGCCTCGACAAGTTTCAGCGTGCGGTCGAACACGCCAAGCACGCGGCCAAGCTCCTGGCCGCGCTTAAGGATGCGGCCGCCGGCGGCGATGACGGCGAAAGCCCCTTGCCGGCGCGCCAGCTTCGGATCCTTGACGATCTGGAACAGCGGCACCTCGCTGGTGCGACGGAAGACGGAAAAGACGGCGCGGTCGGCAAGATGGTCGATGGCGTAATCGCGCCATTCATTGGCGGCGACCATGCGCCCGTAAAGCCTCAGGATCTGGTCTAATTCACGCCGGTCGAACCGCACCGGCTGGTCGAGGCGTTCACGTCTTGCCTCATGCAGCGGGATCAGTATTGCGGATGCGTCCCCATCCTCCGTCCCACTGCCGTGATCAGTCATGCCTCGATCCCTTCGAATGAATCTTACATTAATCAAAGTTGGCGCTTTCGCCATGGAATTGCAAGCCCGGCTGGGGAAAGGCTGGCGGCGCAACGTTTCCGCGGTGTCCAGTCACGTTTATAAAAACGCCCGTTGAAATTGGTGATGCTTTGCCACAATCCTGCCTTCTTTTAACCGCGCTAAAGCCCCAATCTCCGACGAATTTACGGGTGTTGCCTGAGACGGTTCGGTCCGGCACTGGCTCGTAAACCCCAAGCCCCCCGCCCACGGGTCTGCGTCGGATCGAACCAACCTCGGTTTCTCCCTTGGAGAAATCGAGCGCGACGATCCCAAAACCTAAATGACCGGCGTCAGAAGCAAGCTGACGTCGGTTTTTTATTTTATTGGCCGAGTGCGTCCTTCCCTTCTCCCCTTGTGGGAGAAGGTGGCCGAGCGACAGCTCGGTCGGATGAGACACATCGCCCGGCGCCGGGCGCCATCGTAGATGAAAGGTGCGCGGGCCGCTTCTCTGGTATATCGGTTTTAAAATCGAGCCCTTGGCCCAAGTCGCTATCCGATTGAAATGAAACAGAGTTTGAAGTTACTTTCATGGCAGGGGTGCTCCAGCGTGGCAATTTGCTTGAAATCGCCGCCGCCTCATTCCTTCCAGCACCTCTCATCCGTCTCGGCGCTGCGCGCCGATCCACCTTCTCCCACAAGGGGAGAAGGAGAGGTCCCCGTTCAGGGCTTGTGGATCAAGGCGGCGCCCAGGATGGGACCCGGCATGCCGTCCTTGCCCACCGATTGCAGCAGCACGGCGCAGCCGCCTTTCTTGGTAATCACGCTCATCGGCAGTTCGTAGCGCTGCGCCTTGCCGTGCCACATGCCGGCGGTCTGGATGCCGGAGACGGCGTTCCAATAGGTCATGCTGCGGCCGGTGTTCTCGCCCTTGCCGATCTTGATCGTCTGCGGCGGGTCGAAATAGACGATGACGACATGGGCATCGCTGGGGCCGCTCCCGGCATCTCCGGCGTCGATGATGACGCGGTCGCTGGTCCGGCTGACCTTGATGCCGACCTGCATGCCTTCGCCGGACGTTTCCATGCGGGCGAGAGCGCCGTCGACTTCCTCGCGGCGGGCGCCGTTGACATGGCTGCGGCCATTGATGACGGCCTGCGGCGTATAGACCGAGCGGCTGCCAAAGGCACGCATATACTCATACTGCCGCTCGGTGTTCTCCTTGCGGCTCAGCGTGTCCTTCCAACCGAGATAATCCCAGTAGTCGACATGATAGGCGAGCGCGACGATGTTCTCCTTGGCGGCAAGCTCGGCGAAAAACGCATCGGCCGGCAGGCAGGAGCTGCAGCCCTGGCTGGTGAAGAGCTCGACCACGCCCAAGGGCTGGCCGACCAGGGATTTATCTGTCTGGGAGCGGTAGGCCTCGCCGGCAAGCGCATTGGCTGCAAGTCCAGCGCCAGCAAGCACCGAGAGGGCCAGCGCAAATACCGCAAGCCGCAATGGTTTTCGAGGTGTCATGGCCGTTTCGACTCCCGCCGGTGATGGCCGGCTTTGTTCTGGTTGGCGAAATATGTGGCAGAAGCGGCAGTCAACGGGAAGTCACGTTGCGGTGAAACTTTTACCGCTGCAGCCAACTGCAAGGGCGCTCCAGGACGGGCTACACTTCAGGGATACCGATTCGGGCGACAATCAGCATGTGGCAAACTCTCCTGACGCCGGTCGACCTGTACTGCGAGCGGGTCGGGCCACAGTTCTGGGCCGAGCCGGTCAACGCACTGACCAATCTGGCTTTTCTTGTCGCCGGGCTGTGGGGTGTCCGGGAGGTGCGCCGGCGTGGCACAGGCATCTTCGCCGAAATGCTGGCCTGGTGGGTGGTGGCGATCGGCATCGGCTCGGCGCTGTTCCACACCTTTGCCAACCATGCCACGGTCTGGGCCGACGTGCTGCCGATCGCCGGGTTCACGCTGGCCTACACGCTGTTCAACCTGCGCCGTTTCCTCGGTATGAAATGGGGCAAGGCGATCGCCATCTTCTTCGCCTTCTATGCCGTCACCGGGTTGTTGACCTGGGCCGTGCCGGACTGGCTGCGCCAGGCATCGAACGGCACGACCGGCTACTTGCCGCCCTTCCTGGCGCTCGCCTCCTTCGGCGCCTGGGTGGCGGCTAGCGGCAACCGCGCCGGCTGGTACAATCTGGCGGGCTCGGCGATCTTCGTCGTGTCGGTCATCTTCAGGACGGATAGTGTCCTGAAGGTTCTGCAAAAAGCTCTGGAGAGAGAGCAGCCCTTACTCTGAGGCGAGGGGCGGCCATGG